>NZ_CP017661.1:0-319441 GCF_016805985.1 Microbacterium sp. JZ31 | reverse complement strand
GTTCAACGCGGCCTACCGGGAGTTCTTCTCGGAGCCCTACCCCGTGCGCACCACGGTGGGCTCGCAGCTGGCGAACATCCTCGTCGAGATCGACGTCGTCGCGCGCATCGCGAAGTGACGCCATCCGCCGGGGGCCGCGCACGTGGCTCCCGGCGGGCTCACCCGCCGACCGAGCGCACCGTCGAACGTCGGCGGCCGGATCGCCGGGCGGGCCGAATCAGCCCGCCGCGACCCGCGACGCGATCACTCCGGGTCGGCGACGGTCTCGTGCAGGACCGTGACGCGGCGCGTGCGACGGCCGATCGTCCACTCGAGCACGAGCGCGGCGACCATCGCAAGCAGGATGCCCGCGGGAACGCACCAGAGCAGGATGAAGCCGAACGCCTGCGACGGCGAGTAGACGACCTCGGTGAACGGGCTGGGCTCGCTCGTGCCGTCGAAAGCCGTCGCGAGGATCATCGCGACGACGATGCCGAGCGCCGCGCCGACCGCGGCGAACACGCCGTAGCGCGGCGACCGCCGCACGGTCACCTGCTCGGAGACGAGCTGGTCGGCGGGGACTCCCCCTTCGGCAGGGAACGGGGCGTGCGAGGACATGCCGTCATCCTCCCACCCGTTCCTGAATGACGGGCGTGCGTACGCCGCCCGAATCCTCCATCCGACCGTTCAGGGGCGCAGCGGAAGCACGGCGGAGAGGTCGGCTCGCACACCGGATGCCTGCACCCGGCCGGACACGGCCGCGTCGGCCCACGCGAGCGCACCGGTGGCGAGCTCGATCCACGTCTGCGGGTCCATCTCGACCACGTTGGGCGGCGTGCCGCGCGTGTGCCGCGGCCCCTGGATCACCTGCGCCGCACCGAAGGGCGGCACGCGCACCTCGACGCTGTTCCCCGGGGCCTTCTCCGCCAGCAGCTGCAGCAGGTAGCGCACGGCGGTGGCGTGCGCCTGGCGAGCGGGCTTGTCTCCGGCGGCGACGGCCGTCGCGACCGCGGCGAGCGCGTCGCGTCCGGCGGCGGTGTCGATCCTGGGCATGGCGATCCAGCTTACGAGCCGTCCACCCGGGCCGTGGCCTCGGGAGGAAGAGAGGAGACCGGGATCACGACGACATCCTGCATCTTCCAGTCGAGCCCCAGGATCCGGTGCTGCAGGCGCTCCAGCTCATCGACGTCGATCCGGCCGCGGCGCGGCACGACGAACGCCTCGACGTGCAGCACCTGACCGAGATCGCGCACGCGCACCGCGGCATCCCGCACGCCACGGGTGCCGCGCAGCAGGCGGAGGACGTCGACGATGACCGGATGGACCGACCGCTCGTCGTAGGTCGTCGCGCGCTTGTCGATGAGGTCCTCGACCGCCTTGACCGTGTTGCGCCAGCCGTCCCACAGGATCCCGAGCGAGATGAACAGCGCGGCCGCGTAGTCGAGCCACCACAGCCCGATGCCGACGCCCGCGACCCCGACGATCGAGGCGACCGTGGTCTGCCAGTCGGCCTTCGCCATGTCGGCGTCCGCGTGCAGCAGCTTGTTGTGCAGGGGACCGGCGAGCTTCGCCTTGTAGCGGCCGTAGAACGGCGGGGCGATGACGAGCAGCGCCATCACGCCCATCATCAGCCAGCCCTGCCAGATCGTGACGCCGAACAGGTTCACCGTGCCGATCGTGGGGTGCTCGGCGCGGATGAACCCGCTGACGGCCTCGACCGCCAGATTCCCGCCCACGATCAGCAGCGCCACGCCCGCGACGAGGTGCCCGACGCCCATCGCGCGGTGCATGCCGAAGGGGAAGCTCCGGCTGGGGCGCCGCCGGATGAAGATGAGCGCGACGAGGAAGGCGATCTGCGGCAGCAGCGAGAGCATGTCCTCGATCCACGCCGTGCGCATCGCCTGCGAGCTGCCGACCACGAGCGCGATCAGCGTGATGGTGACCGTCGTGTAGCAGATCGTGAAGACCTCGATGCCGATGGCCTTCCGCATCGCCTCCGCCTGCTCGGCGGGCAGATCCGTGCGTCCGAAGCGGCGCGTCTTCATCCGGCGCTCGCCCGCTGATCCAGGAACGTCTCGAGCTCGCTCACGAACCTGTTCTCGCCGAGCGGGGCGAGCAGCACGACCGGCCGCTTGTCGTCGACACCCGGCAGGCCGGTGAATCCGCGCGTGATCGCCACGCGATTCGTCCACGGCGTCCTGTCGGTCATGCCGCCGACCGCGAGGTCGAGCTCGCCCTCCTCGATCGCCGTGACGAGGCTCTCCTCGCTCGCGACCGTCCAGGCCACCTCCGCGTCGACCGACGCCGCGAACTGTTCCACGAGTTCGGGCAGCGGCCCGCCCACGTCGTCGCCGTCGACGTGCACGCGGTCGCCGTCGGGCGAGGCGCCGGCCCGCAGCTGCCCGTTCTCGACGCGATCGAGCGTGCCGTCCGGATCCGTCGGGATCCGGATCCCGCATCCGGTTGTGAGCGCCGCGACGAGCGCGAGCGCGGTCACGGCGCGTGCGCATCGGGCGGCCGTTCGGTGCATACCCACCTCTCGACCGTAGCGAAGGCGGGCCGCGGCGGCAGTGTCCTGCACCGCGCGCCTCCGTCGCCACGCCCAGGCGCCGTGATCCGCCCGGGGCCCTCTGCGGCCGGTCGATAGGCTGGGCGCGTGAAGATCCTGGTCCTCGGTTCCGGCGCGCGCGAGCACGCCCTCGTCCTCGCCCTGCGCTCGGAGGAGGCCGGCCACGAGCTGCTCGCCGCCCCCGGCAACGCGGGCATCGCACGTGACGCGACGCTCGTCGACGTGGACATGGTCGATCCGGTCGCCGTCACGGGATTCGCGATCGAGAACGCCGTCGACCTCGTCGTCGTGGGCCCCGAGGCGCCGCTCATCGCCGGCGTCGCGGATGAGCTGCGCGAGCGGGGCATCCCGGTCTTCGGACCCGGTCGCGCCGCGGCGCAGCTCGAGGGCTCCAAGGCGTTCGCCAAGCGGATCATGTCGGCCGCGGGGGTGCCGACGGGCCGCGCGACGCACGCGCGCACGCGGGACGAGGTCGCCGCCGCGCTCGACGAGTTCGGCGCGCCGTATGTCGTGAAGGCCGACGGACTCGCGGCGGGCAAGGGCGTCATCGTGACCGAGGACCGTGCGGCGGCGCTCGCGCACGCCGAGACGTACCTGCCGAGCGGTGCCGTCCTCATCGAGGAGTTCCTCTCCGGCCCCGAGGTGTCGCTGTTCTTCCTGAGCGACGGCGACACGGTGCGCGCGCTCAGCCCCGCGCAGGACTTCAAGCGCGCGCTCGACGGCGACGCGGGCCCGAACACGGGCGGCATGGGCGCGTACTCGCCGCTGCCGTGGCTCGCCGAGCAGTTCGGCTCCGAGGCCGAATTCGTCGCGCACGTCACCGAGACCGTCGCGCTGCCGGTCATCCGGCGCCTGGACGAGGAGGGCACGCCCTTCATCGGCCTGCTGTACGCCGGGCTCATCCTGACCCCGGCCGGCGTGCGCGTGATCGAGTTCAACGCGCGCTTCGGCGACCCCGAGACGCAGGTGGTGCTGCCGCGCCTGACGACGCCGCTGTCGCGGCTGCTGCTCGCGGCGGCGACCGGCACGCTCGAGGACGAGCCCGAGCCGGAGTTCGCGGACGACGTCGCGGTGACGGTCGTGCTGGCGAGCGAGGGCTACCCGGAGAAGCCGATCACGGGTCGTGCGCTGACCGGCCTCGCCGAGGCGGCGGCGGTCGAGGGCGTGCACATCGCGCACGCGGCGACGGCCGGCGAGGGCGACGGCCTCGTGGCGACGGGAGGCCGCGTGCTGAACGTGGTCGCGCTCGGGCCCGACTTCCGCTCCGCGCGCGAGCGCGCGTACGAGGCGATCGGCCGCATCGGCCTCGAGGGCGCGCACCACCGCACCGACATCGCCGCCCGCGTCGAGTAGTCAGCCCACGGCGCCGGGCGTCTCGCCCGCGCGATCAAGCCCGCCACCGGCCGGATGGGATGATGGGGCCGTGACTGTCGATATCCCGGGTTGGAAGCACACGTACTCCGGCAAGGTGCGCGATCTCTACGCGCCGGCCGACGGCGATCCGGGGCGCATGCTCGTGGTCGCGAGCGACCGCGTGAGCGCGTTCGACTACGTGCTCTCCCCCGGCATCCCGGACAAGGGCGCGCTGCTCACGACGCTCAGCATGTGGTGGTTCGACCAGCTCGCGGGCGCCGACGGCGGCGAGGTCATCCCGAACCACCTCACGGGCGAGGCGGTTCCCGGCGAGGTGGCGGGGCGCGCCATGATCGTGCGCTCGCTCGACATGCTCCCCGTGGAGTGCGTGGTGCGCGGCTACCTGACCGGTTCCGGCTGGGCCGAGTACACCGAGCACGGCACCGTCTGCGGCATCCCGCTGCCGGAGGGGCTGCAGGACGGCGTCCGCCTGCCCGAGCCGATCTTCACCCCGGCGTACAAGGCGCCGATGGGCGAGCACGACGAGAACATCTCGTTCGACAGGACGGTCGAGCTCGTCGGCGCCGAGCGCGCGGCCGAGCTGCGCGACACGTCGCTCGCGATCTATCGCCGCGCTGCCGCCACCGCCGAGGCGCACGGCCTCATCCTCGCCGACACCAAGTTCGAATTCGGCACGGACGCGGACGGCGTCCTGCGCCTAGCGGACGAGGTGCTCACGAGCGACTCATCGCGCTACTGGGACGCCGAGGCATGGCGCACCGGTGCGACCCCGAAGGAGCGCATGGCGAGCTTCGACAAGCAGATCGTGCGCGACTGGCTCGCCGCGAACTGGGACAAGCAGGGCACGCCGCCCGAGCTTCCCGCCGAGGTCGTCGAGCGCACCGTGGCGCGCTATCGCGAGCTGATCGGCAAGCTCACGTCCTGAGAAGCCGTTTGCCCCGAACGGCCGCCATCTCGGGCGAGAAGGCGACCATTCGGGGCACGTCGAGGGCGCTCAGGTGCGCTCTGGCTTCTTCCGGTCCTCGCCGACCACGAGCGACGCCTCACCCGACGCGGTGTGCTCCGGGTGATCCGGCCCCTTCCGCTGGACGCGCCCCGGCTCGAGCGTGCGGTTGACGTCGTCCGCCGTCAGCACGTCGATCTGCTCGGTCGCGGTCGTGTACCACTCGACGAGCGACGGGTCCTCGGTGTCGATCGCGGCACCGGCGCCCTGATCCGGCGCGACCTCGGTCGCCCCGAACACGAAGTCGTCGCCGTGCTCCTCGATGCCCAGGCGCACGCCCTGCGCGATGGCCGCGCGGGCGAAGCGCCGCCGCATGATGTACGGATCCGTCGCGAGCTCCCGGGCCCACGCGATCATGATGCCGATCACGATCACGGCGAACGGCAGCGCCGTGACGACCATGATCGACTGCAGGCCGGACAGCGCAGTCTCGCCACCCGCCAGCAGCAGCGCGAGCGCCGCGGCGCCGAGCAGCACGCCCCACGTGATCGTGACCCACGTCGACGGCTCGGGCTTGCCGCGCTGGCTCATGGATCCCATGACGATCGCGGCCGAGTCGGCCGACGTCACGAAGAACAGCACGATCGAGATCATCGCCAGCACCGAGAGCAGGAGACCGATCGGCAACTGGTCGAGCACCGCGAACAGCACGGCCTCCGTGCCGCCGTCGGCCATCGCCTGGCCGACCGTGCCCGTGAGCTCGTCGAAGTACATGGCCGAGCCGCCCATGACGCCGAACCAGACGATGCACACGACGGCGGGAACGACGATCACGACGGTGATGAACTCGCGCAGCGTGCGGCCGCGCGAGATCTTCGCGATGAACATGCCGACGAACGGCGTCCAGGAGATCCACCACGCCCAGTAGTAGTTGGTCCAGCTGTTGACGAAGGTGGCCGCGTCCTCGCCCTGCGCGGGATTGCGCATGAGCATCGTCCACAGCTCCGCGAAGAGCGCCGAGACCGACGCGGGCACCATGTTCAGCAGGAGCAGCGCGGGCCCGAGCGCGAACAGCAGCACGCCGATCACCAGGGCGATGACCATGTTGATGTTGGACAGGATGCGGATGCCGCGCTTGATGCCCGAGACCGCCGAGATCACGAAGGCGGCGGTCAGGACCGTCACGATCGCGATGATCGCGCCGTTGCCGAGCGGGCCGATCCCCGTGACGAATTCGGCGCCGCGGGCGATCTGCAGCGCGCCCATGCCGAGCGTGACGGCCGTGCCGAACAGGGTCACGATGATCGCGAACACGTCGATGATCGCGCCGGCCCACCCCTCGGTGCGCTCCTTGAAGATGGGCGAGAAGATCGCCGAGATCAGGGGCGCACGGCCGCGGCGGTACGCGGCGTACGCGATCGCGCCGCCCACCAGCGCGTAGAACGCCCAGGCCATCGGGCCCCAGTGCAGGAACGACTGCGCGAGCGCGAGGTGCATCGCGTCACGCGAGCCCGCCTCCGCCTCGAAGCCCGGCGGCACCGTGAGGAAGTACGTCAGCGGCTCGGCCGGTCCCCAGAACAGCAGGCCGATGCCCATGCCTGCCGAGAACAGCATCGCGATCCACGAGACCGTGGAGAACTCGGGCGCCTCGTCATCGGCGCCCAGCCGGATGCCGCCCGTGCGTCCGTATCCGACGACCATCATGAAGACGACGACCGCGATCGCGAGCAGCGAGAACAGCCAACCGAAGTTCTCCATGACCCAGCCCAGCGAGGCGGATCCGGCGTCGCTGATGCTCTGCGGCGCGGCGAATCCCCAGATCACGACCGCGAGGACGAGGGCGCCCGCGATGCCGAAGACGGTCCAGTTCGTGGAGAAGGTCCGGTTGGTGTCCTCGACGCCGATTCCGGGAATCAGGGCGGGGTGTGTCACCTCCCTCACCAGGTCGGTGACGGGCTTCCGCTCGGGCGGAGATCCGGCGCCAGGGCGCGGCTGATCGGCCATTTTTCATCTCGCTTATCGATTGAAACGTGCGTTACGTATGGGATCGGGTTCTCCCCACGCTACGGAAATCCGCTCGCGATCTCATATCGGGGGCGGGATCGTGGCAACCCCGTTATCCCGCGCAGGCGGTGTGATCAGCCCTCCACGCACCGGAAGGACGACGCCGTGTCGAGCGATCCCCTGCCCTTGTACTGCGGCCACGCGGGGTACTCGCACATCGGTCGCGTGCGGTCGGCGCCGACGTTGCCGTCGCGCGCGACGAGGTGCTCGGGCGCGTCCCGGTTCTCGACCCAGTCGACGATCGCGGACAGGCCGTCGTACTGCGCCGCGAAGACGCCCTGGCCGTGTCCCCAGCCGGGCACCATGTAGAACCTCAGGAAGCGATCGAGGCGCTTGCCGTACCGATCCTGCAGCCGCTCGTAGTACTGCACCGTGTTGTGCGGCGTGATGAAGTCGTCGATCGTGCCGTGCGTCAGGATCACCTTGCCGCCGTACGCCGCGAAGCGCTGCAGGGAGACGTCCGTGACGTCCATGATCTCGCCCAGCTCCTGGATCCGCTCGACGTGGTCCGCCGGGTCGAACGTGTACGTGTCGTGGGCCGGGTCTCCGCCCGAGACGCCGTAGCGCGACGTCGCGTCGAGCACCGAGAACTGCAGCCCCTGGGCGTACGGGCCACTGCCGAACCCCGCGAAGCCCTGGTACAGCGCGCCCTGCAGCAGCGCGCTCTTGGCGAAGATGCTGTTGCCCTCGATGTCGATCCCGAGGTCGTAGTCGGTGCTCATCTTCTCCACCGCCGCGAGCTGGCTGTCCGAGAGGCAGTCATCCCCCGTGTCGGCGCCGCCGGGACACCGCACCGTCTCGGCGTGGAACACCGCATCGCAGCCCTCGACGTCGCTCACGATGCCGTCCTCGGCGCCGTCGAGGGGGTCGCACGTCGCGTATACGGCGTCGGTGAGCGTGCGCACCTCGGCCGGGTTCATCCATCCGGCGCCGCCGTCGATCAGCAGCGCGTCGCGGAAGTTCACGGCGCCGATGTGCATCATCGTGACGTTGTACGCGGGATAGTTCGCGATGACGCCGTCGTAGTCCTTCGGATAGCGCGCGGCGGCATCGAGCCCCTCGTGACCGCCCTGCGAGCCCCCGATGAAGTACGACCACTTCGGCGTCTGGCCGTACGCGGCGCGGATGACGTGCCACGCGGCGTCGTGCGCCTTCTTCACCGACCACTGCCCGAAGTTCCGCAGCAACTCCGGGTCGGTCTGGAAGCTGCCGTCGAAGCCGGCTCCGCCCTGGTGACCGCCGTCGCTGCCGAGCGTGACCCAGCCCTGCTGCAGCGGCGTGGGGGTGCCGGACGGCTGCGCCGTGTAGGGGCCGGTCGCCGTGACGAGCGTGCCGTCGAAGCCGCCCCCGCCGTACTGCAGCGCGCGTCCGTTCCACCGGGCGGGCAGGTTGACGCGGAACTGCATGTCCTGCGGCGCGCTGACCGCGCGGATCCATCCCGTGACCGCGCAGTATCCGTCCTGCCAGGTGGCGGTCTCGACGACAGCGCCGCGCGTGGGAAGGCCGATGTCCCTCGCCCGGATCGTGTGGCCGTCGAGCGACGCGCACTTCCGCTCCGTCAGCGGACCGGGCTTGTTGCGCGTGGCGGGATCGGGATGCGTCGCCGCGGCCGGCGCCCCCGCAACCGGAGCGGCGGGCGTGGCCGGGGCGACGGCGCCGCCGGTCAGGAGCAGGACGGCCGACGCGCCGAGTGAGACGGCCGCGAGCCACGTGGACAGCTGCTTCTTCATGGCGACGCTCCCTTGCGCGACCGATGACCGGGCCGAGTGGCGCCGACGCGTCACACGCTAGCCACGTCGTGCGCTCCCGGATAGAAGAGGTTCCCGAGGAGGGGGGGCGGGATCCCGGTGTCTGGGAGAGGGCGCGGGACGCGTCGCTCCGCGGGCGCGATCGCGTCAGGAAGTATCGTGGATCGATTCCCCACTCCGATCCCCTTCCCCGAGGAGCCTCATGCCCCTGTGGACACTCCACGGCAACGGCCGCACGGTCGAGCCCGGCAGCGTCGTCGCGCCGAGCGAGCGCCTGAACTGGCCCGCGACGGTCGCGATGGGCGTGCAGCACGTCGTCGCGATGTTCGGCGCCACGTTCCTCGTGCCGACCATCACGGGCTTCCCCGTGTCGACCACGCTGCTGTTCAGCGGTATCGGCACGCTGCTGTTCCTGCTCATCACGCGCAACCGCCTGCCCAGCTACCTCGGCTCCTCCTTCGCGTTCATTGCGCCGATCACGGCCGCGACGGCGTCCGGCGGCATGGGCTCCGCGCTCGCGGGCGTGGTCGCGGTGGGCGTGCTGCTCGCCCTGGTGGGCGTCGTGGTGCAGGTCGCGGGTCTCGGCTGGGTCGACAAGCTCATGCCGCCGGTGGTCGCGGGTGCGATCGTGGCACTGATCGGCTTCAACCTCGCACCCACGGCGTGGCTGAACTACAAGGTCGACGCGCTCACCGCCACGGTCACGCTCGCCGCCGTCATCCTGTTCTCCGTGCTGTTCAAGGGCTTCCTCGGCCGGATCTCGATCTTCCTCGGCGTGATCGTCGGATACGTGTTCGCGGCTCTCACGGGCAAGCTCGACTTCAGCAAGGTTGGCGACGCCGACTGGATCGGCCTGCCCGAGTTCCATCTGCCCGACTTCGCGACGGCCGGCACCTGGTCGACCATCGCGATGTTCCTGCCCGTGGTGCTGGTGCTCGTGGCGGAGAACGTCGGCCACGTGCGCGGCGTCGCGACCATGACGGACGCGTCCGTGAACCAGCACACCGGCCGCGCGCTGATCGCCGACGGCGTCGCGACCACCCTGGCGGGCGTCGGCGGCGGATCCGGCACCACGACCTACGGCGAGAACATCGGCGTCATGGCCGCGACCCGGGTGTACTCGACCGCCGTCTACTGGGTGGCGGGCATCGTGGCCATCCTGCTCGCGTTCTCGCCCAAGATCGGCGCGATCTTCAACTCGATCCCCGCCGGCGTGCTCGGCGGCGTCACGACCGCGCTGTACGGCCTGATCGGGATCATCGGCATCAAGATCTGGGTCGACAACCGCGTCGATTTCTCGCGTCCCGTGAACCAGTACACCGCCGCGGTCGCGCTCGTGATCGGCATCGCCGGCTTCACGATGCAGTGGGACGCGTTCCAGCTCGGTGGCATCGTGCTCGGCACGATCGCGGCGCTGGCGATCTACCACCTCGGCAACCTCATCGCCCGCGCCCGCAAGTCCGGCGCGGACGACGGCGGTCCCATCCCCGCGGTGGGTCCGCTCGGCGGCGACCCGCAGGACTGATCCGCTCGGCAAGGAAGGGCGTCCGGCTGCGGCCGGACGCCCTTTCGCACGTACGGCTCGGGCGACAGGATGTCCGCATGGGCACCGTCGCTGCCATATCGCCTCGTGCGATCGACGCGAAGGAGGGCTGACGTGGCGATCAAGCTCGAGAACGTCGGCATCGCGGTGCGCGACATCGAGGAGGCGATCTCGTTCTTCACCGACCTGGGCCTCACGGTCGCCGGTCGCGACATCATCAGCGGCGAGTGGGCCGACACCGCGGTGGACCTCGACGGCAATCACGCGCGCATCGCGATCCTGCAGACGCCCGACGGCGCCGGGCAGCTCGAGCTGTTCGAGTACCTGCATCCCGACGCGATCGAGACCGAACCCACTCTTCCGAACGAGATCGGGATGCACCGCGTCGCGTTCTCGGTCGACGACATCGACGCAGCGCTGGAGATCGCCGCGCGGCACGGCTGCCACCCGCTGCGCGGCGTCGCGAACTACCGGGATGTCTACAGGCTCACCTACCTGCGGGGCCCGAGCGGCATCATCGTGATGCTCGCCCAGGACCTCACGAAGGGCTGAGCGGGACGCGAGGGTCGTCGCCGAGCAGCCCCGGTCAGGGGCGTTCGCGCACGAGCCAGTCACCTGCCGGTGTCGCCGGCTCCCAGCCGTGGCGCTCGTAGAGCGTGTGCGCGTCATCGGTCTTCAAGAGGGTGCGTCGGAGGCCGAGCCTGTCCACCTCGGCGGCGACTCCCGCGACGAGCAGCTTGCCGATCCCCTCGCCCCGGCGGTCCGGATCCACGATCACGTCCGCAAGCCACCCGAAGGTCGCTCCGTCCGTCACAAGGCGGGCGAAAGCCACCTGCCTCTCGCCGTCGTACACGCCGAAGCAGCGCGATCCCGCGTTCGCGGCATCCTGCAGCTCGCGAGGACGCCCCCGCGCCCAGTAGGAATGCGTGGCCAGCGTGCGGTGGATCCATTCGGCGTCGAGCCGCGACGCGTCATCTGAGAACTCGTACTCGCTCACCCGCCGATCCTGCCATCCGCGCGAAGAGCGATTCGGAGCGCTCGCCCTACGATGATGGGGTGACCCCGGGCCTGCATCACGTGGAGATCTGGGTGGCCTCCGCCGAGCGCGCCGCGGCGGAGTGGGACTGGCTGCTCGACCAGCTCGGATGGGTGCGCGGGAGCGAGTGGGCGGGCGGCTTCAGGTGGGGTGCGGGCCGCCTGCACCTGACGTTCACCGAGGCTCCTCTTCAGTCCGGCGATCACGATCGGCGGCGTGCGGGGCTCAACCACCTCGCCTTCCGCGGCGGATCGCGTGCCGACGTCGACCGGATCATGGCCGACGCGCCCGGTCACGGGTGGACTCCGCTGTACCAGGATCGCTATCCGCACGCCGGCGGACCGGATCACCACGCCGGCTGGCTGGAGAACGCCTCCGGGTTCAAGGTCGAGGTCGTCGCCGAACCCGTGTGAGTGCCCCGCCCCGGCGTGCGATCGCGTGCGACAGCGCCCCGGTCCGGTCAGGCCTCGTCGCGCTCGGTCCTGCGGCGCGCGATCTCCGCGCGCAGGCGATCGGCCTCGATCTCGCGCTCGAGGTCGGCGAGCTGCTGCTCGGTCGTGCGGCGGTCCATCCTGCGGTCGTCGACGATCCGCACCGGCGCGGGCATCGCCGTCCGCGGGGCGCGGACGGGGCGCTCGGGGTACTCGCGCCCCGCGGCCCACCACACGATGCCGCCCACGATCGGCAGCAGGATCGCCAGGAGGATCCACGCGATCTTCGGCAGGTGCTTCACCTGCCCCTCGTCCCGCGTGACGATGTCGATCAGCGTGACGACGGAGAACGCCAGCACCAGCAGCGAGAAGAGCAACGGCATGCCGTCACGCTATCGGTCGCGGAAACCCCCCGTCGAGAGCGGATTCAGGCCGTCTCCCGGATGACCAGCTCGGCCTGCAGGATGGTCGCATGCGGCGGCTCCTCGCCCGCGAGTCGGGCGAGGAGCACGTCGGTCATCGCCTCGCCCTGCTCCCGCGAAGGCTGCCGCACGGTCGTCAGCCGCGGCGCCATCTCGGTCGCGACGGGAGAGTCGTCGAAGCTCACGATCGCGAGGTCGTCGGGAACGCGCAGGCCGCGCGCCTGCAGCACGCCGAGCGCACCGCGTGCCATCAGGTCGCTCGCCACGAACAGCGCATCGGGGGGATCGCCGGCCGCGAGGATCCGGACCATCGCGGCCGCACCGCCCTCGACGGTGAAGTCGCCGTTCTCCGCCGACCCGGCGGGCAGGCCCGCCTCCGCCAGCACCTCGCGGTAGCCCTGCAGGCGGTCGGATCCCACCGCCATGTCGAGCGGGCCCGTGATCGTCCCGACGCGGCGGTGGCCGCGCTCGACGAGGTAGCGCGTGGCGATCCGGCCTCCCTCGACGTTGTCGACGTCCACGAAGTAATAGCCGGAACCGTCGGCCGCGACCGGTCGGCCACCGAACACGACGGGAACCGCGCGATGGATCCGCTCGAGGAACGTGTTCGACGCGTGGTGCGACACGATCAGCGCGCCGTCGACGTTGCCGCCCACGAGATAGTTCGTGGTCTTGTCGCCCGGGTCGCCCGACGCGATGAAGAGGTTCAGCAGGTATTCGGTGGACGCGAGCCGGCCGTTGATCCCGCCGACGATCGCGGCGAAGAACGGGTCGCCGAAGAAGCGCTTGGTGTCCTCGGGCACGACCAGGGCGATCGCGAGCGTCTGCCTGCTGGCGAGGGAGCGCGCCGCCCGGTTGGGGACGTAGGCCAGCTCGTCGATCGCGCGGCGCACCGACTCGAGCGCCGCGGGACTGACGCGGTCGCCGCCACCCAGCACGCGCGACACGGTGGACCGGGAGACCCCGGCGCGCGCCGCGACCTCCTCGATCGTCGCCGCGGTCGACCCCCGCGTGGCTCCCGCTCGAGGAAGCGTGGTGCTGGGTCGTTCCATCGGTCTCCTAGCCGAGGACCGGCGCTTCGGCCCTCGCGATGCCCGATCCCTCGACCGAGCGCGCTGCGATGATCCTTGCGTACTCGCGGCCGCTGTCCTTGATGGTGCGCACCTGCGTGTCGTAATCGACGCGGACGATGCCGAATCGCTTCTCGTACCCCCAGGCCCACTCGTAGTTGTCGAGCAGCGACCAGTAGAAGTATCCCCGAACGTCGGTCCCGGCGTCGATCGCGTCGAGCACGGCGGCGACATGTCCGCGCACGAACTCGAGACGCTCACCGTCGTGCACCTGACCGTCCACGAGCTCGTCGTCGTACGCGGCGCCGTTCTCCGTGACGTACAGCGGCACGCCGGCCGGCTGGGCGTAGTCGGCCGAGACGCGGTTCAGCAGGTTCGTGAGGCCCGCGAAGTCGACCTCCCAGTTCATGGTCGTGCGGGCGAAGCCGCGCTCGGCCCAGTGCACGCCCTGCATGGCCGGGAACGGCGAGCGCTTCGG
Organism: Microbacterium sp. JZ31; assembly: GCF_016805985.1. Taxonomy (NCBI): domain Bacteria; kingdom Bacillati; phylum Actinomycetota; class Actinomycetes; order Micrococcales; family Microbacteriaceae; genus Microbacterium; species Microbacterium sp. JZ31. The sequence goes on along the minus strand of NZ_CP017661.1, from coordinate 305,784 downwards.
CCAGTCGGTCGGCGCCTCGCCCTTCGGCGCGGGGTTCGCGGGGACATGACCCGTGACGTACTCACCGTGGTAGTAGTTCACGCCGAGGAAGTCGAGCGGCGTGGAGACGACGGCGAGGTCGCCGTCCTGCACGGCCGCCTCGAACGCCGCCACGGCGTCGGCGTCGACCGCGCGGATGTCCGCCACGATGTCGGCCGGGTACTGCCCCCGGAAGATCGGGTCCAGGAACCAGCGGTTGAACTGGCCGTCGACGCGGCGGGCGGCGTCCCGGTCGGCGGGGTCCGCGGGATCCACCGGCTCGCCGTTCGTGAGGTTGAGCGTGATGCCGAACTCGAGCGCGGCGTCGCGCGCGCGGAGCTCCTCGACCGTGCGGCCGTGCGAGAGCAGCAGGTGGTGGGAGGCCAGCAGGCCCTCGCGCACGCTCTGGTGACCCGGCGCGTGCTCGCCGCCCGTGTACGACAGGAAGGACGAGCACCACGGCTCGTTGTGGGTCGTCCACTTCGTCACGCGGTCGCCGAGCGCGTCGTGCACCGACAGCGCGTACTCGAGGAAGCGGTCCACCGTGTCGCGGGAGACCCAGCCGCCCTTCTCCTCGAGCGCCTGCGGCATGTCCCAGTGGTGCAGCGTGAGCCACGGCAGGATGCCCGCGCCGAGCAGCTCGTCGACGAGGCGGCTGTAGAAGTCGATGCCCTTCTGATTCACCGCTCCCCCGTCGGGCCGCACGCGCGACCACGACGTGGAGAACCGGTACGTCTGCAGCCCCAGCTGCTTCATGAGCGCGACGTCCTCGCGGTACCGGTGGTAGTGATCCGTCGCGACATCGCCGTTGTCGGCGTTGATGACGGCACCCGGGATCCGGCTGAAGTGGTCCCAGATCGACGCCGTGCGCCCGTCCTCGAAGGCGGCGCCCTCGATCTGGTAGGCGGCGGTCGCGGCGCCGAACAGGAACTCGTGCGGGAAGGTGCGGGGGGAAGTGGTCATGACGGTCTCTCTCGGTAGCGCTCTCAGGGCGCAGGATATGTCGCGGACAGGCGCGGCGTCAGCCCTTGACGGCTCCGGCCATGATGCCGCTGATGAGTTGCTTGCCCGCAACGACGAACAGGATGAGCAGCGGGATCGTCGCGAGGACGGCGCCCGCGAGCACGATCGAGTAGTCCTTGTAGAAGCCCGACTGCAGGTTGCTCAGCGCGGTCTGCAGCGTGGGGTTCTGCGGGCTCAGCACCAGCAGCGGCCACAGGTAGTCGGTCCAGGCGGTCATGAACGTGAACAGGCCGAGGATCGCCATGGCGGGCCGCGCGGCGGGCAGGCCCACGGTCAGGAACGTGCGGAACTGGTTCGCGCCGTCCACGCGCGCCGCCTCGATGAGCTCGTCCGGGATCACGTCGACGAGGTACTGGCGCATGAAGAACACACCGAACGCCGTCACGAGCGTCGGGATGATCACGGCGCCGATCGTGCCGGTCCAGCCGAACTGCCGCATGACCATGAACAACGGGATGATGCCCAGCTGGGTCGGGATCGCCATGGTCGCGATGACGAACACCATCAGCCCGTCGCGGCCGCGGAAGCGCAGCTTGGCGAACGCGTACCCCGCGAGCGTCGAGAAGCACACGACGGACACGGTGATGATCGTCGAGACAAGCACCGAGTTCAGCAGCGCCGTCCAGAACGGGATCGCGTCGAAGACCCTGGCGGCGTTCGCCAGGAAGTTGCCGCCGGGGATCAGGGGCAGCGTCTCGGAGCGCGTCTGGTTGGTGCCGCTCGCGACCACGAACGACCACCACAGCGGGTAGGCGCTGCCGACCAGGAAGGCGGTCAGCAGGCCATAGGTGAGGAAGCCCGGCCGGCTTCCGAGGCCTGCCACGCCGCCTCGTGCCGAGCGACGGCGGGGCGGGCGCCCGGAGGTGGCCTCGGGCGTGCCGGTGACGATCGCGCGCGTCGAGTCTTCGGTCAGGGTGCTCACTTGACGGCCTCCTTTGCAGCGCGCCGGGCCCTGCGGTTCGGCCTCGCGCCGTCGCCCGTGGCGATCCGGCGTGAGAGGAAGAAGTTGATGAGGCCGATGCCCACGATCAGCAGGAACAGCAGCCATGCCACCGCCGACGCCTCGCCGAAGTTGCGGCGGAAGAACGCCAGCTCCCACATGAAGAGCACGGTCGTCTGGAACTGCCGATCGGAGCCGCCGATGCCGCCCGCGTTGGCGACGTCGAGCAGCTTCGGCTCGGCGAAGATCTGGAGGCCGCCGATGGTCGCCGTGATGATCACGAAGATCAGGGTGGGGCGGATCGACGGGATCGTGATCGAGAGGAAGCGGCGCACGCTTCCCGCGCCGTCGAGGGCGGCCGACTCGTAGAGGTCTCGCGGCACGGCCTGCATCGCGGCGAGCAGGATCAGCGCGTTGTAGCCCGTCCAGCGGAAGTTCACCATGATCGCGATCGCGAGGTGGCTGAGGAACTTGTCGTGCTTCCACTCCAGGTCGGCGATGCCGATGAGGTTGACGAGGTTGTTGGCGAGGCCGTCGGCCTCGTTGAACACGCTGGAGAAGATGAGGGCGACCGCGACGGGCGTCACCACGAACGGCAGCAGCACGCCCATGCGCCAGAAGGTCGGCGCACGCAGGCCCTGATCGAGCAGGTATGCCACGACGATGGCGACGAGCAGCTGTGGGATCGCCGACAGCACGAAGATGCTGACGGTGTTGAAGATCGAGTTCCAGAACATCCCGTCCGCGAGGAGCTCGGCGAAGTTGCCGAGTCCCACGAACTCGCCCTGCCCCCGCAGCAGGTCCCATTCGTGCACCGAGACGTAGGCGGTGTACGCGAGCGGGAACAGGCCGGTGAGCGCGAACAGAAGGAAGAAGGGCGACACGTAGAAGTACGGCGACGCCTTGAGGTCGAAGCGCGAGAGCCTCTGCCGGAACGACGGCGCCGGCGGCGGCACGTTCGGGCGCGTGGTCTGCGCGGACAGCGTGGTGGTCATGGCGACACGTCCTGGGTCGGGAGCGGTGGGGCGGGCGGGCGCGGGGCCCTGGAGCGGCGCGTGCCGGGACCTTCAGGCCCGGCCCCGGCACGCGCGCGTGCGGTGGGTTACCGGACTTCCAGCTCGGTCATGAGCGAGAGCGCCTCTTCCCACGCTCCGTCGGCGTCGAGCTCGCCGCGGTCGAGCTTCTGCAGCGCGGGGCCGAACACGTTCTCCTGGATGACGGAGTCGTCCGGGCCCTTGAACTGGGCCTTCACGCCCTCGGCACGCGAGGCGAGGATGGCACCGGTCGGCGAGCCGTTGAAGAACTCGTTCGGCGTCGCCTCCTCGGCGAGCGTCGCCTGCGCCTCCAGGGTGGAGGGGAAGTTGCCGGCCGCGGCCGCCTGCTTCACCTGCTGCTCGGGCTGCGTCAGCCAGTCGGCGAGTGCGGCGGCCGCCTCCTTGTTCTGGCTGGACTCGGGGATCGACAGCCAGGCGCCGCCCCAGTTGCCCGCGCCGCCGGGGAAGACGTCGGCGAAGTCCCAGCCGCTGTCGGCGCCGCCGCCCGCGCCCTCGATCGAGCCCTGGATCACGCCCAGCATCCAACCGGGGCAGACGAAGGTCGCGAACGTGTTGTCGAGGAACGACTTTCCGCCGTTCCAGTCCCACGCGGCCTGCGCGGCGGACTGGCCGCCCTCGACGGCCTCGGCGAGGAGGTCGAAGTTGGCGCGCAGGTCGTCGTTGCCCTCGACGTTCAGCTCGCCGTCGGACGTGTAGTAGCCCTCGGCCTGCTGGTTGACGATCGAGTTCCACACGAAGCCGGAGTGATCGAACCAGGCCTTGCCGGTCTTGTCGGTGTACTCCTGGCCGACCTCGAAGTAGTGGGCCCAGTCGCCCTCGAGCAGTTCCGCGACCTCGTCGCGGTCGGTCGGCAGGCCGGCGGCTTCGAAGGCCTTGGTGCTGTAGCAGAGACCCGCCGGACCGATGTCGGTGCCATAGCCGATCACGCGGCCCTGCGGGTCCGTGCCGGTGGCGTACTTCCAGTCGACCCAGTCGCCCTTGCGATCCTCGATGCCGTAGTCGCGCAGGTCGACGAACTGGTCGGAGACCCCGTCCTCCATGACCGCGCCGAGCCAGCCCTCCTCGATGGCGACGATGTCGGAGAGACCCGAGCCCGCGCCGAGCTTCGTGAAGAGGTCGGTGCGGGCGTTGCCGCCCGTGTCGATGTTGGTGGCCTCGATCGTGACGTTCGGGTGCTCGTCCATGTACTGCTCGTACAGGTCCTCGTAGCCGAAGGTGCCGAACGTCGTGATGGTGAGGGTGACGGGCTCGTCGGACGCCGGCTCCCCGCCGCCCGTGCCGCCGTTCGTCGCCGGCGCGCAGCCGGCGAGGGCGAGCGCCGCGACAGAGCCCGACGCGGCGATGGCGCCGAGACGACGCCAGGTGTGTGCCTTCACAGTTCACTCCTTTGTGGTGGGCAAGGCGCCGTCATGGCGCGCCCCGATGGTGAGGGGGACCTCCGGCGAGTGGCGTGGGAGCGCTCCCACCCGAGGTTGGGTGCGAGCTTATGGGAGCGCTCCCACGAATGCAACACCGTGATCAGGATGTGATCGAGCGCGCCCGCTCGCCGCCGTTCCGCCGCCGCTATGCTCGCCCCGTGACCGACACCGCCATCCGCTGGGGCATCCTCGCGCCCGGCTCCATCGCCGACTCCTTCGCCGCGGATCTCGCGGTCACGCCGGGCGCCGAGCTCGTCGCCGTGGCCTCGCGCGACGCCGAGCGCTCGGCCGCGTTCGCCGCGCGCCACGGCGCCGCGCGTTCGTACGCGTCGTACGACGAGCTGCTCGCGGCCGACGACATCGACGTCGTCTACATCGCCTCGCCGCACGCGCTGCACCACGAGCAGGCGACCCGCGCACTCGAGGCGGGCAAGCACGTCCTGTGCGAGAAGCCGCTCACGCTCGACCGGACGCTCGCCGCGTCGCTCATCGAGACCGCGCGCACCCACGACCGCTTCCTCATGGAGGGCATGTGGATGGCGTGCAATCCCGTGATCCTCGACCTGCGCGCGCGGCTCGCGGCGGGCGAGTTCGGGGCTCCGCGGCACCTGTTCGCGGAGTTCGCGTTCCGCGTCGACGCCGGCCCCGAGCACCGGCTGCTGAACCCCGCGCTCGGCGGCGGCGCGCTGCTCGACGTCGGCGTCTACCCGCTGACGCTCGCGCACATCCTGCTCGGCGAGGCGCTCCAGCTGCGCGCGACGGGCGTCACCGACGCGGTCGATCTCGACGTCGCGATCGCGGGCCGGTATCCGGACGACGCCGTCGCGAGCCTGGCGGTCGGCCTCACGCGGCACGCGCCGATCGCGGCGCGCCTGTCGACGGACGCGGGCTGGATCGACATCCCCGACTTCTTCGCGCCCACGCACTTCACGTTCCATCCGAGCGGCGGCGCGGCGGGCGGCGAGCCGCTGCGGTTCGACCCGCCGCAGCCGCTGTACGGCCGCGGCTTTGGCAACGAGGCCGCCGAGGTCGCGCGCTGCCTGCGCGCGGAGCTGCGCGAGTCGCCGCTCGTGCCGCACGCGCAGACGCTGGCGATCCTCGGCCAGATCGACCGGCTGCGGGCGGACCTTGCCGGCACGGCCGCGTAGAATATCCCCGATCCCCGCCGCCCACCGGGTTTCGATTCCTCGCTTCGCTCGTCACTCAACCACCAACAGCGGCGGCCGCACGCGGCCGCTCAGAAGGATCTCGAGTATGCCCACCATCGTCGTCGACGTCATGCCCAAGGCCGAGCTGCTGGACCCTCAGGGCAAGGCGGTCACCGGATCGCTCACGCGCCTCGGTCACGGAGCGTTCCAGAACGTGCGCATCGGCAAGCGCATCGAGCTGACGGTCGAGGGCGAGGTCACCGACGAGCTGCTCGCGGAGGCACGCCAGGTGGCCGACGAGATCCTCTCCAACGGCGTGATCGAGGACGTCGTCGGGATCGAGGTGGTCGAGTGACCGCCCGGATCGGCGTCATCACCTTCCCCGGCTCGCTGGACGACCGGGACGCGCAGCGCGCCGTGCGCCTCGCGGGCGGCGAGCCCGTGGCGCTGTGGCACGGATCGCACGATCTCGACGGCGTCGACGCACTCGTGCTGCCCGGAGGCTTCAGCTACGGCGACTACCTGCGCGCCGGCGCCATCGCGGCGCACGCGCCGATCATGGCGGAGGTCAAGGACGCGGCCGCGCAGGGCATGCCGATCCTCGGCATCTGCAACGGCTTCCAGATGCTCGTCGAGGCGCATCTGCTGCCGGGCGGGCTCATCCGCAACGCCCACCAGCAGTTCATCCGCCGCGACCAGCGCCTGCGCGTCGAGAACGCGTCGACCGCCTGGTCGAGCGCGTTCGAGGTCGGCCAGGAGATCGTCATCCCGCTGAAGAACGCCGACGGCGGCTACATCGCCGACGACGAGACGCTGCGGCGCATCGAGGGCGAGGGCCAGGTCGTCTTCCGCTACCTCGGCGTGAACCCGAACGGCTCGCTGAACGACATCGCGGGCCTGACGAACGAGCGCGGCAACGTCGTGGGCCTCATGCCGCATCCCGAGCACGCCGTCGAGCCGGGCTTCGGCCCCGGCACGGTGGCCGCGATGCGCTCGGGCGTCGACGGCCTCGGCTTCTTCACGAGCGCCATCGCCGCCACGGTCGCCCAGGCAGCCTGAGGTCGCCGCGCACGCGGCGGCGTCGCGCCGATAGGGTCGAGGGGTGAGCGACTCGCCTGACACCGTCGTCCTGTCCATCCCGAACGCCGAACTCGCGGACGATGTGCGCGCGCTGATCGACCCCTCCCTCGCGATCGAGGTCATCGAGTGGGACGGCGCGCGCGAGGCCGCGCCGCGCGAGCGGATCGACATCGTCGTGCCGCCGTACATGGGCAACGGAGACGCGCTGCGGGCGCTGACGACCGTCCGGCACCGGCTCGTGCAGGGCCAGTCGATCGGCTACGACGGCGTGCAGGACGCCCTTCCCGCCGGCACGGTGTTCGCCAACGCCGCCTCCGTGCACGAGACGGCGACCGCCGAGCTCGCCCTCACCCTGACCCTGGCGGCGCAGCGCGAGCTGCCGCGCATGGTCCGCAATCAGGACGGCGGGGTCTGGGAGTCGTTCGAGGCCACGGGTCTCGCCGACAAGCGTGTCGTGCTGCTGGGCTTCGGCGGTGTGGGCAAGGCCATCGCCGACCGCCTCCTGCCGTTCGAGGTGGACCTCGTGCCGGTCGCGAGCAGCGCGCGCCGGGAGGACGGCATCGACGTCCGCGCGATCGACGAGCTCCCCGACCTGCTTCCGACGGCCGACGTCCTGCTGATCGCGCTGCCCGGCGGATCGGAGACGCGGCACCTGGTGGACGACGCCGCGCTCGCGGCGCTGCCGGACGGCGCGCTCGTGGTGAACGTCGGCCGCGGTCCGATCGTCGACACCGACGCCCTCGTCGACCACGTCTCGCGCGGCCGGATCCGCGTCGCGAGCGACGTGTTCGATCCGGAGCCGCTGCCGGAGGGACACCCGCTGTGGTCGCTTCCCGGCGTGCTGATCGCGCCGCACGTCGGCGGCCGCTCCGGAGCCATGCGCCCACGCGTGGCGCGGCTCATCGCGGCGCAGGCCGAGCGCATGGCGCGCGGCGAGGAGCCGGTGAACGTCGTCATCCGCACCTGACGCATCCGCACCCGCCGCGACCGCCTGACGCCGCGCGGCGGGCTGCGGCACACTGGGCCGCATGTCCGTCACACCGATCGACCTCGCGCCCGATGCGGACTTCGAGGGGTATCTGCACGGCTCGCCCGTGAGCTTCTTCCGCGAGCAGGGGGCGCGTCCCGGCACCGGCCCTCGGCTGCACCGACATCCGTACGGCGAGACGTTCCTCATCCACGCGGGAAGCGCCCTGTTCACGGTCGGCGACGAGCACGTCGTCGGATCGGCGAACCAGGTGCTCGTCGTGCCCGCGCTCGTCGCGCACCGCTTCGAGGTGCTCGACCGCGGCGAGTACATCGCGACGCACATCCACGCGAGCGACCGGTTCATCACCGAGTGGCTCGAGTGAGCGGCGCGGGCTGACCACGACCGTGATCTGAGGCGCTGCGGCCCTTCTTGCGTCCATTGGTGTACACCTGTATACAGGTAGCGACAACGACGTCGAGAGGAGAGGGCGATGCTGCCCACCCAAGATCAGGCACCTCCCCGCCGCGGGTCCCGCTGGCGGCTCATCGTCGGCGCCCTCGCCGCGGTCGCGATGATCGCCGCGCTCGCGCTCACCGGCATCACGCAGCGCTCCCAGAGCGCCAGCGCACTCGAGGACGCGCTCGGCGGCCGGCAGCTGCGCATCATGGCGCCCGCCGACCCCGGCGGCGGCTGGGACCAGACCTCCCGCGCCGTGCAGACCGCGCTGGGCGACATCGTCGGCCGCACCGAGGTCTACAACGTCGGCGGCGCCGGCGGCACGATCGGCCTGCCGCAGTTCGTGCGCCACACCGGCGAGGCGAACGAGCTCATGGTCACGGGCGCGATCATGGTCGGCGCCATCCTGACCAACGGCTCCGAGGCGACGCTCGACGACGTCGACATGCTCGCGCGCCTCACGACCGAGTACCTCGTGATCGCCGTGCCCGCGGACTCCGAGATCCGGACGATGGAGGATCTCGCGGACGCCATGGCGGAGGACGTCGGATCCGTGTCGATCGCCGGCGGATCCGCGGGCGGCGTCGAGCAGGTGCTCACCGGGCTGGTCGCGGAGGCCGTGGGTGCGGATCCGCGCGAGGCCTCCTACGTCGCGCACTCCGGCGGCGGCGAGGCGCTCACCACCATGCTGTCCGGCCGCTCGACGGCCGGCATGTCGGGCATCTCCGAGCTGCTGCCGTACATCGAGGACGGCTCGATGCGCGCCCTCGCGGTCTCGAGCCCCGAGCGCGTCGACAACCTCCCCGACGTGCCCACGCTGCGTGAGTCCGGCCTCGACATCGAGCTGCAGAACTGGCGCGGCATCGCGGCGCCCAAGGGGCTGAGCGAGAGCGAGCGCGAGGCGCTCATCGCGATGCTCGACGAGATGCACGGGTCGGCGGCGTGGCAGGAGATCCTGTCCGATCGCGGGTGGGAGGACGCCTACCTCACCGGCCCCGAGCTGACCGAGTTCCTGCAGAAGGACCAGGAGACCACCGCGCAGATCCTCGAGCAGATCGGACTGGTGAAGTGACATGAGCGAATCGACCGAACCGCGCCGCACGCGAGGGCGTGACCTGCCCGGCCTCACCACCACCAACCTCGCCGCGATCGAGAAGGATCCGCCGCCCGTCTCGGCGGGCGCGTATCCCGCCGTGGTCTCGGGCGTGGCGTCGCTGATCATCGGCGCGATCATGGTGATCGCGGCCGTGCTCGTCGTCGTCGACGCGCTGCGCCTCCCCGCCTCGTCGGATCCGCTCGGCCCCGCGGCGTTCCCGCTCGTGATCGGCGCCCTGCTCGGCGTCCTCGGCGCGGGCCTCGTCATCGCGAACGCGCGCTTCGGCACGGTGCTGCTGCGCACCGGTCGCAGCGGAATCGAGCGCGGCACCGTGCTCGGCCGCGGTGCCCTGCTGCGCGCCGCGCTCGTCCTGCTGGCGCTCATCCTGTTCGCGCTGATCCTGCCGTTCGCCGGCTTCTTCGTCAGCGGCGCCGGGCTGTATGTCGCGAGCGCTCTGCTGCTCGGCGCCCCGCGCGGCTGGCACCTGCCCATCACGGGCGTGCTGATCGCGGGATCCGTGGTGCTCATCTTCGACCGGCTGATCGGGCTGACCCTCCCGGCCGGCCCCTGGGGGTTCTGACAATGGACACGTTCGACCTGCTCATGCAGGGGTTCGCCGCCGCGATCACCCCCGCGAACCTGCTCTGGGCGCTGCTGGGCGTCACGATCGGCACGGCCGTCGGCGTCCTGCCCGGCATCGGGCCGGCGCTCACCGTCGCCCTGCTGCTGCCGATCACGTTCCGTCTCGAGCCGTCCGCCGCGCTGATCCTGTTCGCCGGCATCTACTCGGGCGGCATGTACGGCGGATCGACCACGTCCATCCTGCTCAACACCCCCGGCGAGTCCGCATCGATCGTCTCGGCGATCGAGGGGAACAAGATGGCGCGCGCCGGCCGCGCGGCCGCGGCGCTCGCGACGGCCGCGATCGGCTCGTTCGTCGCCGGCATCGTGGCGACCGTCGGGCTGACGCTGCTCGCCCCCGTGATGGCCGAGTTCGCGATCACGCTCGGCCCGCCCGAGTACGTCGCGCTCATGGCGATCGCCTTCATCTCGGTCGCCGCGCTGCTGGGACCGAACCTGCTCAAGGGCGCCGCGAGCCTCGTGATCGGCCTGACGATCGGCCTGATCGGCATCGACGTGCAGTCGGGCCAGCCGCGCCTGACGTTCGGCAGCGACCGGCTGCTCGACGGCCTCGACGTCGTGCTCGTCGTCGTGGGACTGTTCGCGATCGCGGAGACGCTCTCGCACGTGCTCTCGGGCACGGGCCGCAGCACCGTGACCCCGGTGAAGGGCCGCACGGCGCTGTCGCGCGAGGAGTTCCGCCGGTCCTGGCCCGCGTGGCTGCGCGGCACGGCGCTCGGCTTCCCGATCGGCGCGCTGCCCGCGGGCGGCGCCGAGATCCCGACCTTCCTGTCGTACGCGGCCGAGAAGCGGCTCTCGAAGCACCGCGGCGAGTTCGGCCGCGGCGCGATCGAGGGCGTGGCGGGCCCCGAGTCGGCGAACAACGCCGCGGCCGCGGGCGTGCTCGTGCCGCTGCTGACGATCGGCCTGCCGACCTCGGCCACCGCGGCGATCATCCTCACCGCGTTCCAGTCGTACGGCCTGCAGCCCGGGCCCACCCTGTTCGCCGAGTCCGGCGACCTCGTGTGGGCGCTCATCGCGTCGCTGTTCATCGGCAACGTGATGCTGCTCGTGCTCAACCTGCCGCTCGTGAAGGTGTGGGCGCGGCTGCTGATGCTGCCCAGCTGGTCGATCTACGCGGCCGTGACGGTGTTCGCCGCGCTCGGCGCATTCGCGGCGGGCGGCTCCCCGACCGACATCGTGATCCTCGCGGTGCTGGGCGCGCTCGGGATGCTGATGCGCCTCGCCGACATCCCCGCAGCGCCCGCCGTGGTCGGCCTGATCCTCGGCCCCCTCATGGAGGCGCAGCTGCGCCGGGCGATGACGCTCTCGGAGGGCGACCCCGCGATCCTCGTCTCGAGCCCGCTGACCATCGGGCTCTGGATCGTCGCTGCTCTGCTGCTGATCGTGCCGCCGCTCATCGGCGCCCAGCTCGGACGTCGTCGCCGTCGCGCCCTGCGCGCTGCGGGCGCGTCCGACGCGGAGGCCGCCCAGACCACCCCGACCGACTCGACGCGCTGACGCGAGACCCGACTGACCAGGAGGAATCAGTGCAATCCACTTCACCCGAGCGATACGACGTCATCGTCGTGGGCGGCGGCAACGCGGGATTCTCGGCGGCCCATGCGGCGGCCGAGCGCGGGCGGCGCGTTCTGCTGCTCGAGCGCGGCACGCACGACATGGCGGGCGGCAACAGCTACTACACGGCCGGCGCCACCCGCATCCCGCACGGCGGGCTCGACGACCTGCGCGACATCGTCGAGCCGGATGAGCGGCACGGTGCGACGATCGTGCCGCCGTACTCCTCGGACGAGTACCTGGCGGATCTCGTCAAGGTGACGGACGGTCGCACCGACCCGGACATGGCGCGCGTGCTGGTGGACGAGGCCGCGGAGGCCGTGCGCTGGCTGCACGGTCTCGGGCTCAAGTACCGCCTGATGTACGAGCGCCAGGCGTACGCCCGCCCGGACGGCACCTACCTCTTCTGGGGCGGCCTGCACGTGGGCAACGTCGGCGGCGGCGTGGGCCTGATCGACGACCACACGGCGGTGGCCGAGCGGATGGGCACCGAGGTGCGCTACGGCGCGCGCGCGAGGTCGCTGATCGTCGAGGACGGCGCGGTCACCGGGGTCCGGTACGAAACCGACGGCGACACGCACGAGGTGCGGGCCGAGAGCGTGGTCCTCGCGGCGGGCGGCTTCGAGTCGAGCCCCGAGCTGCGCGAGCAGCACCTCGGGCCGGGCTGGGCCAACGCCAAGGTGCGCGGCACGCCGTACAACACGGGCGACATGCTGCTGGCGGCGCTCGAGATCGGCGCCCAGCGCGGCGGCGACTGGTCGACCTGTCACAGCGTGCAGTGGGACGCCGGCGCCGAGCACAACGAGTCCAACCGTGAGCTCACCAACCGCCTGACGCGCCAGAGCTACCCGCTCGGGATCATCGTCAACCGCCACGGCGAGCGCTTCCTGGACGAGGGCGCCGACTTCCGCAACTACACCTACGCCAAGTACGGCCGCGAGATCCTCGCCCAGCCCGGCTCGGTCGCGTGGCAGGTGTTCGACGCCGCCCTGCGGCCCGCCTTGCGCACCGAGGAGTACGACATGCCGGGGATCGGCGTGCACACGGCCGACACGCTGGAGGAGCTCGCGGACGCGGCCGGCATCGCGCGCGACGGGTTCGTCGCCACGGTCGAGGGCTTCAACGCGAGCATCGACCGCGACGCGCCCTACGACCCGACGGTCAAGGACGGCCGCGCGGCGCACACCGCGCCGCCGAAGTCGAACTGGGCCTCGCCGATCGAGACGCCGCCGTTCTACGCCTTCCCCGTGACGTGCGGCATCACGTTCACGTTCGGCGGCGTGAAGGGCGACCTCGACGGGCGCGTGCTCGGCGCGGACGGCACGCCCATCCCGGGGCTGTTCGCATGCGGCGAGATGCTCGGCGGCCTTTTCAGCGGCAACTACCCCGGCGGATCCGGACTGGCGGCGGGAATGGTGTTCGGCCGTCGCACGGGCGCCGCGGCCTGACGGGGTGCGGCGAGGGAACGCCGTGGCCTGACGGGGGCGGTGCGGGGCGGCCGCGCCGCACGGATACGATCGAGACGGAGGTGGTCGCGTGGCGACGAGCGTGTACGAGCGCATCCGCGACGCGATCATCGCCGGTCGCCTGGAGGGCGGGCGCATCCTGTCGGAGAACGCCCTGGCGGCCGACTTCGGCACGAGCCGCACCCCCGTGCGCGAGGCGCTGCACCGCCTGGAGATCGAGCGGCTCGTCGAGCGCGGGCCGCGCGGCGCGGTCGTGCGCGCGACGTCGCCTGAGGAGATCCTCGACATCTACGACGTGCGCATCACGCTCGAGGGATCGGCGGCGCGCGCCGCGGCGAAGCACGCGACGGATCTGGATCTCGCCCGGCTGCGCGCGCGGCAGGACGCGATGCGGGGCCTCGAGGGCGCCGAGGAGCGCGCCGTCGCGAACCGGGCGTTCCACTCCGCCCTGTGGGAGGCGAGCCACAGCCCGACGCTGATCGACCTGCTCGAGCGGCTGCACGTGCACCTGCGGCGCTACCCCACGACGACGCTCGACTGGCCGGGGCGCTGGGACGAGGTCATCAGCCAGCACGACGAGCTGCTCGGGGCGATCTCCCGCCACGACGCCGAGGCGGCGCGGGAGATCGCCGAGCACCACATGACGGGCGCGCGCGAGGTGCGGCTGCGGATGTACGCGGACGGCTCGCACCCGCACCCCTGATCGCGCTCAGACCCCGCGCAGAGGATGCATCCCCATGCGGGTGAGCGCGACGTCCTCGATCACCTGCATGACGTTGTACAGGATGAGCGCCGCGGCCGTGACGAGCACGACCGACGCCCACACCTCGGGGAACTTCGACTGCGAGATCGCGGGGCCGATGCCGCCGCCGATGCCGTCACTCGTCGCGAGCCACTCCGCCAGCAGGGCGCCCGTGATCGCGCCGGGCACGGAGATCCGGACCGCCGCGAAGAACGCGGGCAGCGACGAGGGCAGGGCCACCTTGCGCAGCGCCGTGAACGCCGATCCGCCGTAGACGTGCACGACATCCGTCATCTGCGGCGACGCCGAGCGCAGGCCGAAGACGATGTTCACGAGCGCGGGGAACAGCACGACGATGCCGCCGATCACCGCGACCGTCCACAGGTCTCGCCCGAAGATCAGCGTGATGACGGGCGCCATCGCGACCAGCGGCACGGATCGCAGCAGCATCGCGAGCGGCATGAGCGCGTGCTCCACACCGCGGTTCAGCTGGAACAGGATCGCCGCGGCGAGCGCGACGACGAGGCCGGCGGCGAAGCCGATGAACGCGTGCCCGAGCGTGACCCACAGCCGCCCGGACAGCAGCGCGCGGTTCTCCGCGGCTGCGGGGTCGGCGACGAGGTAGCGCCAGACGTCCGCGGGGCCCTTGCCCACGTACGCGTTGACGCCGAACACCCACAGCATGACCTGCCACAGGACGGTGACGACAAGCAGGGTCACGGCGAACATCAGCAACCCGCGGCCGAGCACGCGGAGCGTCGAGGAGGTGCCCATGCTCACGCCCCCTTCGACCAGGGCGCAACGGCGCGCGCGACCAGTCCGACGATCCAGTACCCGGCGAGCGCCACGAGCCCGGACAGGATCGCGAGCGCCCACACGAGCGGCGGGTTGAAGTCGACCTGCGCGATCATCATCGCGCGCCCCACACCCGCCTGCACCTTGCCGAAGAACTCCCCCAGCACGGCGCCGAGGAACGCGGCCGGCACGGCGATCTGCAGGGCGTTCAGGATGGCGGGCAGCGCCGCGATCAGGCGGACCTTGCGCAGCTGCGTGAGCCGCGACCCGCCGTACACCGAGACGACGTCGAGCGCGCTGCGGTCGGCGGCCTTGAGGCCGAGCAGTGATCCGACGACCGTCGTGAAGAACACGCTGAGCGCGGCCAGGATCACCGACGTGAGCGACGGCCGTCCGGCCTGCGGGATCGGCAGCATCACGATGAGCACCATGCCGATCGCCACGATCGGCAGGCAGTACGTGATGGTCGCGAGCTGCATCACGAGGCCCTCGACGCGCGGCACGATCAGCACGAGCGCGGCGAACACGAGCGCGAGCCCGTTGCCCCACAGGTAGCCGAGGCCCGCCTCGGCGAGCGTCACGCCGAACTGCGGCGCGAAGAACCCGAAACCGCGCTGCGCGGCCTCGACCACGACCTGCCCGGGCGTCGGGATGGGCTGCGCGCAGTTCGGGCCCAGGCACGACAGCACGGTCGCGGCGAGCACCCACCACACCGCGACGATGCCCGCGGCCCCCGCGACGCCCCACACCCAGGCCGGGACCGGCGTGCGGTCGAGACGCGCGTCAGCCATGCGTCGCCTCGGTCGGCGCGGCGACGGCGGATGCCTCCTCGGCGGACGGCGCTCCGAACAGCAGGTCGGACGCGTGGTCGACGTACGCGTGGAACTCCGGCGTGCGCATCATCTCGGGCGTGCGCGGACGCGGCAGGTCGATGTCCATGACCTCCTTGATCCGGCCGGGGCGCGGCGTCATGACCGCGACCTTGTCGCTCAGGAAGATCGCCTCCGAGATGCCGTGCGTGACGAGCAGCGTGGTGGCGGGCTTCTCAGTCCAGATGCGCAGCAGCTCGAGGTTGAGGCGCTGACGCGTCATGTCGTCGAGCGCGCCGAACGGCTCGTCGAACAGCAGCACCTCGGGCTTCATCACGAGCGAGCGCGCGATCGACACGCGCTGACGCATGCCGCCCGACAGCTGCGCCGGCTTCGCCTTCTCGAAGCCCGTGAGGCCGACGAGGGCGATCAGCTCGGCCACGTAGTCCCTGTCGACGGGCTTTCCGGCCACCTCGAAGGGCAGCTGGATGTTCGCCTGCACGCTGCGCCACGGCAGCAGCGCCGCGTCCTGGAACGCGATGCCGAGACTGTTCGAGGCGCGCAGCTCCTTCGGCGACTTCCCGTCGACGCGCGTCGTGCCGCTCGTGGGCGCCTCGAGCCCGGCGAGGATGCGCAGGATCGTCGACTTGCCGCATCCGGAGGGGCCCAGCAGCGACAGGAACGTGCCCTGCTCGGTGTGGAGGTTCGCATCCTGCAGCGCGACGACGTCGCGCCGCCCCTGCCGGAACACCTTGTTCAGTCCGCTGATGTGCAGGCCGGTGCCCGGGGTGTCCTGGGCACCGACCTGCAGGGCCGTGTCGGTCACGGTGTGGTTCTCCCCGCTGTTGCCGGACGGACGGGCTCAGCCCGCGTAGTCGACGAGCTCCGGGTGCTCGGCGTAGACCTCTTCGAGCAGGGACAGGTCGAAGATCTGCGAGGCCTCGACCGAGATGCCGGCGCCCGCCAGGCTGTCGACCGTCGCCTGCTGCATCTCCTCCGTGACGCTGAAGAGGCCGTGCTCCTCGGTGTCGGGCGTCGAGATGAGCTCGGCCTGCGCCTTCATCGCCTCGAGCGTCTTGACCGGGTCGAGGTCGGTGCCGAAGTCGGCGACGACATCCTCGGCGGCCTGCTCGGGGTCGGCGAGCACGTCGGTCCAGCCCTTGATCTCGGCGACGAGGAAGTCCTTCAGCAGCTCGCGGTTCTCGGCGAGGTAGGCGTCGGTGACCGAGACGGTCTCGGCGACGAGCGGGAAGCCGTTGTCGGCGAGCGGCAGGTTGGTGATGTCGTTGCCGCCCAGCTTGACGGTCAGCGCCTCGTTCGTGAGATACGCGTAGAAGCCGTCGACCTCGCCGTTCACGAGCGGCGCCGGGTCGTACTGCACGGCGACGATCTCGAGCTCGTCCTGAGCGATGTCGTTCGCCTCGAGGAACGCGTCGAACGCCGCGCGGTTCGAGTCCTGCACGCCGATCTTCTTGCCCTTGAGGTCGTCGACGGTCGCGATGTCGGCGCCGTCCTTGAGCGACAGCACGGTGAAGGGGTTCTTCTGGAAGGTCGCGCCGATCATCTTGATCGTGGCGCCCTCGTTCGCGACCGCGGCGCCGACGGCGAGCGGGTCGTTCAGCGCGATCTGCACCGTGCCGCCCATGAGCTCGGCGACGCCGGTCGAGGGGCCCTCGAGCAGCGTGACCTCGTCGAAGCCGGCCTCCTCGTAGTAGCCCTTCTCGATCGCGTAGAACTCGCCCGCGAACTCCTCATTCTTGATCCAGCTCTGCTGCACGGTGATCGAGCCGTGCGACGCGGACTCCTCCTCGCCCTCCGCGGCGGGGGCGGACGTGGCGGCGCACGCGCTCAGCGCCAGCGCGCCGGTGAGGGTGAGGCCCGCGGCGGCGAGGCCACGACGGACGTAAGGGGTGCGGATCATTCGGGTTCTCCACTCGGGGAAGGGCGCGATCCGACATCCGGAGGGTTTCCGGGGGGTCTCGCGCGAGGGACGATCGGCGGGAAGCCGCTGATGTCCACACCGTACGGGTCGGCGAGAACACCAGCCGGACACCCGCGTTTCGGCAATGTAAAACATTCTGCCCCGGCGAAATACTGCGGGAGGACCAAACCGGCCCCGACGCGGTCACGGCTGTGTATCGAACGCCGCGGGTCGAGTCCGCCGCCGCTGCGAGACCTCACGTGCGGCGCGGGACATCACCGTGCGGCGATGACTCGTCACAGGGGATGAGGTCTCGGGGCGCCGCTGCCCGGCGTCAGGCCGTGAAGACCGTGTGCACGTCGCCCGCGACGGCGCGGCCGCCGAGGCCCGTCAGCTCCAGGACGACGGCGGATCCGATCACGGATGCGCCGAGCTCGGTCACGAGCTTGTCCGCGGCCGCGAGCGTGCCGCCCGTCGCGAGCACGTCGTCGAGCAGCAGCACGCGCTCGCCCTGGTGCAGCACGCCGGGGGCCTCGATCGTGGCGGTGCCGTACTCCAGCGCATACGACACGGCCGCCGCCGGGCGGGGCAGCTTGCCCGCCTTGCGGATCTGCAGCATGCCGACGCCCGAGAGCGCGGCCGCGTAGCCGGCGAGCAGGAAGCCGCGTGCCTCGATGCCGGCCACGATGTCGAAGCGCCCCTCGAACGGGGCGATGAGCGCCTCGGTCACGGCCCGCAGCGCGGGCCCGTCCGCCAGCAACGGCGACACGTCGCGGAACAGGACGCCCGGCTCCGGGTAGTCGGGGGTCAGGGCGATCAGCGACTCGGCTCGGGTGAGGGCGTCCACCCTCCCATCCTCCCCCACCGCCCCGAGCCCGAATACCCTGGAGCCATGACCCGACTGCAGGCCGACGCCGACGCCGCACGCTGGGTCGCCGTCACGGGCTCGCTCGGACTGCGCGGCCGCCGCCATCGCAAGGCGGCGATCCGCATGCTGCTCGGTCAGGGATCCCTCATGATGGGCGGCCAGGGGCGCGGCAGCGGCGTGCTCGCGTGGACCCTCAGCCAGGCCGCTCCCCTGCTGCTGCGGCGTGCCGACGGGCGCGTGCTCGTGTGGGTGTGGAAGGACGATCCCGAGCTCGTCGTGGTCGCCGCGCAGGTGCAGGAGATCACGCCGCAGCTGCGCGCCGCGCGCGCCATGAGGCCGATGGAGTACGACGACACCGAGCCCTTCCAGGGCGCCTATCTCGGGATGGGCGAGCGGCTCGTGCTCGACGAGCCGCGGACGCCGAACACGCCGCCGCTCGCCGAGTACACGTGGGACACCGGCGCGCACTTCGTCACGGTCACGGCCGTGTCGGGTGATCGCGAGCGCTTCGGGACCGTGCTCGCCTCCGTGGACGATCTCGCGCGGAGCGTCCGCGTCGTCGACGACCTGCGCGTCCCGGAGACGTCCGGCGTCCTCCGTCTCGGCCCCGCCTGAGCTGCCTGCGCGTTTCCTATGTCCCGCTGAGCGGAAGCTCTAAGCGCAATCTCCCAGCGAATGTCAAGCCCCTCCGAGGAAATGCCGACCCTCCGTAACGTGTCTGTTGCGGGACATCCCCGCAGGAAAGGAGCGCGCAATGGGCATCATCGGATGGATCATCCTCGGACTCATCGCCGGAGCGATCGCGAAGGCGATCCTGCCCGGGCGGCAGGGTGGCGGCTGGATCGTCACGCTCATCCTCGGAGTCGTCGGCGCCATTCTCGGTGGCTGGATCGGCTCTGCGATCTTCGGAGTGGGAATCAACGAGTTCTGGAGCCTCTCCACCTGGCTGCTGGCCATCGGTGGCGCGATCATCGTGCTGCTGATTTGGGGCCTCATCACCGGACGCAACAAGAGCAGCACCCGGTAAGCAAGAAGCGTCGGACGCAGGGTTCCTCGCGTCCGACCGCAAGAGGAACACGTCTTCACGAGCCACCGGACCCCGCGATCTGCGGGTCGGCCCCGGAGGATGTGCGTCCTGACAGAAGAACGCCCGCCGCATCGCGGCGGGCGTTCTCGCATGCCCGGCGGGGCGGCGGCCGGCTACTGCGATCGCAGGCGCAGGCCCGCGACGCCGCCGTCGACGGCCAGCGTGACTCCGGTCGTCGACCCGGCACGCGGGCCGACGAGGTAGGCGACCGCGTCGGCGATCTCCTCGGGACGCACGAGACGCCCGTGGGGCTGTCGCGCCTCGAGCGCGGCACGCTCGGCGACGGGATCGTCGGCGGCGGCGAGCAGCCGGCCGACCCAGGGGGTGTCGGCCGTGCCGGGGCTGACGGCGTTGACGCGGATGCCCTCGCGGACGTGGTCCGCCGCCATCTGCAGCGTGAGCGCCTGCACGGCGCCCTTGGTCGCGCCGTAGAGCGCGCGCTGAGGCAGGCCCGCGGTCGCGGCGATGGATGCGGTGTTCACGATCGCGGCGGACGGCGAGCGGCGCAGCCACGGCAGCGCGGCGCGTGCCACCCGCACCATGCCCACCACGTTGATGTCGAAGACGCGGTGCCACTCCTCGTCGCTGTTGTCCTCGATCGTGCCCTGGGCGCCGACGCCGGCGTTGTTGACCACGACGTCGATGCGCCCCATCTCGTCGGCCACGGCGGCGACCGCCGCGCGCACGCCGGCGTCGTCGCTCACGTCGACGCGGTACGCGTCGGCCAGTCCCTCGCCCAGCTCGCGATCGAACACCGCCACGCGCGCGCCCTCCTTCCGCAGCCGGGCGACGATCGCGGCGCCGATGCCGGACGCGCCGCCGGTGACGATCGCGACCATGCCGCCCATCGCACCGCTCACACCATCACCTGCCGCTGCGCGCCCAGCCCGTCGATCGAGAGCTCCACCACGTCGCCGCGACGCAGGTAGGGGAAGCGGCCCGACAGGGCGACGCCCTCGGGCGTGCCGGTCAGGATGAGATCACCCGGCTCGAGCGCCAGGTGCTGCGACAGGTGCCAGACGATGTACGGCACGTCGAAGATCAGGTCGGCCGTGCTGGAGTCCTGCCGCGGCTCGCCGTTCACGAAGCTGCGCAGGCGCAGGTCGGACCAGTCCACCTCGTCCGGAGTGACGAGCCACGGGCCGGTGGGCGAGAAACCCGGCGCGGACTTGCCCTTGCCCCACTGCCCGCCCGAGGTCTCCAGCTGCCAGGCGCGCTCCGACAGGTCGTTGGCCAGCACGAAGCCCGCCACGTGCTCCAGGGCCTCGTCGCGCGAGCCGAGGTAGGAGGCGCGACGCCCGATGACGATCCCGAGCTCCACCTCCCAGTCGGTCTTCTCGCTGCCGGACGGGATCGCGACGTCGTCGTACGGCCCCACCACGGTGTTGGGCGCCTTCATGAACATGACGAGGTTCTCGGGCGGCCGCGCGCCCGACTCCGCCGCGTGGGCGGCGTAGTTCATGCCGACGCAGTAGACGGCCGACGGCCGGGCGATGGGCGCGCCGATGCGCCGCCCGGCGCCGTCGATCACGGGCAGCTCGCCCGCCTCCCGCGCGGCGCGCGCACGGTGGACGCCGCCGCTTTCGAGGAACGCGCCCGTGATGTCATCCGTGAGCGGGGTGAGGTCGTAGAACGTGTCGTCTTCGACGGCGACCGGGCGCTCCTCGCCCAGCGCGCCGAGTCGCGCGAATCGCATGTGCTGCTCCGAACATCCGAGGTCTCGAGCCGCGGTGGGCGGCCTGACGCCCACCGTAACACCCATTGCGCGCGATAGGTCGGATGTCTAGACGTTCGCAATGCGGTAGAAGCGGCGCGCCGTGCCGCCGAACACGTCGTGCCGGTCGTGCGCCGGCACGACCTCCCGCAGCATCGCGAGCGCCGTCTCCACCGGCACGCCGGCGCCCGGCATCCCCGACACGGGCCAGTCGCCGCCGAACATCGCGCGGGAGGGGCCGAACAGCTCGAGGGCGGCGCGCAGGAAGGCCGGCCCGTGCGCGGCGAGCGCCGGGGCGGACGGGGCCTCGGCGGCGAGGCCGGAGAGCTTGACGGACACGTTCCGCTGAGCGGAGAGACGGACGACGGCGCGGTGCCAGCGACGCCCCTCTCCGCTGTCGGGCCCCGGGCCGACCGGCGGCTTGCCGAGGTGGTCGAGGACGATCGGCGTGCCGGGCGCCTGGGCCGTCGCCTCCGCCAGCGCCTCGAGCTGCGGCGAGCGCACGCAGGCGTCGAACGTCAGACCCGCCTCCCCCACAGTGCGCAGGCCCCGGGCGAACGCCCGCGACGCGAGCACGTCCGGCGGCGCATCCTGCAGCGAATGGCGCACTCCCCGCACGAGCGGGAACCGCGACAGCGTGGCGAGGTGCTCCGCAAGCTGCGGCGAGGTCAGATCCGCGTGGGCGACGATCGCCCGAAGCCCCGGCCAGTCGAGGGACGACACCCACGCCACCTCGTCGAGCGCCGCGTCGAGGTCGGCGTCCGCCTCGACGAAGACCCACTCGCGGATCGCACCGCCCGCGTCGTCGAGATCAGCGGGAGCGAAGTCGCGCGCGAGGGTCGGGACGCTCCGCAGCCACGGATACGGCAGGGCGGAGGGACGCCACACGTGCACGTGCGCGTCGAGCAAGCCTGCCGGGCCGTCCTGCGCCGTGTCCGCGTCGCTCATGCCGCCCGCCGCAGCCACTCCTCGATGCCGGCGACGTGCGCGACCATGAGCGCCTCCGCCAGCTCGGCGTCGCGGCGCCGGAGGGCCTCCACGATGCCGAGGTGCTCGCCGATCGTGCGGGAGACCGAGCCGCCCTCGGTGATGCCGCGCCACACGCGCGCCCTGACCGTGCGGCCCGAGAGCGACTCGAGCAGGCTCGCCAGGTAGGCATTGCCCGTCGCCGCGGCGATCCGGTTGTGGAAGGCGATGTCGTGCGCGACGAGAGCCTCGATGTCGGGCGCATCGCCGAGTTCCGCGATCAGCGCCGCGATCTCGTCGATGTCAGCGTCGCTCGCCGTGCGCGCCGCCAGCGCGGTGGCGGCCGGCTCGAGCATGCGGCGCACCGCGAAGATCTCCAGGATCGAGTCGTCCTGGTGCAGGTCGACGACGAACGACAACGCCTCCAGCAGCAGGCGCGGCTCGAGGCTCGTGACGTAGGTGCCGTCACCGCGGCGCACGTCGAGCACCCGGATGACCTCGAGCGCCTTGACCGCCTCCCTCAAGGAGCTGCGGGAGAGCCCGAGCCGCTCGCTGAGCTCCTTCTCCGGGGGGAGCCGGTCGCCGGGGCCGAGCTCTCCGGACACGATCATCTGCTTGATGCCGGCGATCGCCTGATCTGTGACGGCCATGCGAGCGAGCCTAGCGAGACATCGGATGTCTCCGCGCGCGTCTGCAGCCGGGGAACGGCCTCCTCCGCGGTGCGGCGGAGGAGGCCGCGCCCCGCTCTCCTACTCGTCGAGCGCGTCCGACGCGCCGTCCGCGTCGGCGCCGCGATGGCGGAACCATACGGTCGCCAGGGGCGGCAGGGCGATCTCGCGCACGCCGCCCTCCGGGACGTCGACGCGACCGAAGTTGCCGACACCGGAGCCGCCGTAGTCCGACGCGTCGGTGTTCAGCACCTCGTCCCACGTTCCCGCCGCCGGGAAGCGCAGGCCGTACCGGTCGTGCGGCTGCGCCGAGAAGTTGCTGATCGCGACCAGCTGCGATCCGTCGCCGTCACGACGCACGAACGCGAACACGTTCGCACCGGCGTCGTCGGCGACCAGCCACTCGAAGCCCTCCGGCTTGGTGTCGAGCGCCCACAGGCCCGGCGTCTCGCGGTAGCGCGCGTTGATGTCCTTCATCGCGCGGTGCACGCCGAGGTGGTCGGGGAGGTCCAGCAGCCACCAGTCGAGCTCGCGGGACTCCGCCCACTCCGACTCCTGCGCGAACTCCGAACCCATGAACAGCAGCTGCTTGCCGGGATGCGCCCACATGTAGGCGAGGTAGGCGCGCAGCGTCGCGAGCTGACGCCACCGGTCGCCGGGCGCCTTGCGCAGCAGCGAGCCCTTGCCGTGCACGACCTCGTCGTGCGAGATCGGCAGCACGTAGTTCTCGGACCAGGCGTACACGAGCGAGAAGGTCATCTCGCCGTGGTGGTGAACGCGGTGCACGGGGTCGCGCTTGATGTACCCGAGCGAGTCGTGCATCCAGCCCATGTTCCACTTGAAGCCGAAGCCCAGGCCGCCGCCCGAGGTGGGGCCCGTGACGCCGGGCCAGGATGTCGACTCCTCGGCGATCGTCACGACGCCCGGCACGCGCCGGTACACCGTGGCGTTCATCTCCTGCAGGAACTGCACCGCCTCGAGGTTCTCGCGGCCGCCGTGGATGTTCGGCGTCCACTCGCCGTCGCGGCGTGCGTAGTCGAGGTACAGCATCGAGGCGACGCCGTCGACGCGCAGGCCGTCGGCGTGGAACTCCTCGAGCCAGTAGAGCGCATTGGCGTACAGGAAGTTGCGCACCGGCGGGTTGCCGAAGTCGAAGATGTGGGAGCCCCACTCCTTGTGCCAGCCGCGCTGCGGGTTGGGGTCCTCGTACAGCGGCGCCCCGTCGAAGCGCGCGAGCGCCCACTCGTCGGTCGCGAAGTGACCGGGCACCCAGTCGAGGATGACCCCGATGCCCGCCTGGTGCAGGCGGTCGATCAGCAGGCGGAGGCCGTCCGGATCGCCGAAGCGGCTGTCCGCGGCGTAGTACGACGTGACGTGGTAGCCCCACGACCCGCCGAACGGGTGCTGCATGACGGGCATGAACTCCACGTGCGTGAAGCCCAGGTCGCTCACGTATCCGACGAGCTCGTCGGCGAGCTGCTCGTACGAGCGGTCGCGACGCCAGGAGCCGAGGTGCACCTCGTAGATCGACATGGGACGGTCGGTGTGCCCGCGTTTCGCATCGGCGGCGCGACGCTCGAGCCACTCGTCGTCGCCCCACTGGTACGACGACTCGTGCACGATCGACGCGGTCAGCGGGGGAACCTCGGTGTAGTTGGCCATGGGGTCGGCCTTCTCGCGCCACACCCCGTCGACGCCGAGGATCTGGAACTTGTAGCGCGTGCCGGCACCCACGTCGGGCACGAACAGCTCCCAGACCCCGGACGATCCGAGCCGGCGCATCGGGTGCTCGCGGCCGTCCCAGTCGTTGAAGTCGGCCTTGACGCGCACGGCGCGGGCGCGCGGCGCCCACACGGCGAACGCGGTGCCCATGACGTCGGGCGCGCTGCCCCAGCCCTCGTAGCGATGCACGTGCGCGCCGAGCACGCGCCACAGCATCTCGTGCCGGCCCTCGCCGATCAGGTGCTGGTCCATCTGGCCGAGCGTCGGGAGGAAGCGGTACGGATCGTCGCGGACGTGCGAGACGCGCTCCTCGCCGTCGCCGTACGACGTCTCCACGCGGTACGCGGGCACGTCATCGGGCGAGGCCCCGGGCGTGGCGGGCAGCAGGCCCACCCAGATGCCCTCGTGCTCGTGCTCGAGCGGGACGTCCACCCAGCCGTCGGGGAACTTCCGCGACGGCGCGGTCTCGTAGCGGACCGTCACGGCCGACGCGAGCGGCTTCAGCACGCGCACGGTCACGCCGCCGTCGTGCGGATGCGGCCCGAGCACGGAGTGCGCGTCGTGGTGCAGCCCGGAGGCCACCGCAGTGAGCGTCGCCCGGTCGACGGGCAGGATCTGAGGTTCGGCCATCATCCACCGATCCGTTCCAGCGCGGCCAGCGGGATCGCGATCCACGACGGCCGGTTGCGCTTCTCATAGACCGCTTCGTACACGGCCTTGTCGGCCACATAGGCATCGAGCAGCACGGCACGCTGCTCGGCCGAGCCCGCTTCGTCCCCGAGCGCGGCGATGTACCCCTCGAGGAAGTGACGGCGGGCGCGGGCGGACCACTCGCGCGCACGCTGCGCGCGCAGCGGCGCCTCGGCGCCGTCGCCGCCGGAGCCCGACATCTCGACCACGCGCGCGGCGTAGTCGAACGACCGGAGCATGCCCGCAACATCGCGCCACGGCGAGTCGGGCAGCGCCCGCTCGGCGAACGGACGACCGGGCTCGCCCTCGAAGTCGACGATCTTCCAGCCGTGCGAGGTGCGCAGCGTCTGGCCCAGGTGCAGGTCCCCGTGCACGCGCTGCACGTCCAGCTGACCGAGCGCGGCCACGGCGTCGTATGCCGCGCGCAGGCGCTCGGCGTACGGCTCGATCTCGGGCACGGTGCGGCGCGCGTGATCGAGGCGGGCGATCATGGCGCCCGCCAGCTCGCCCGTGCTGTCCTCGCCGCGCCCCTGCGCGGGGAAGCTGTCGCGCAGCATGGCGTGCACGGCGGCCAGCGCCTCTCCGAGCCGCGTCGCCTCGCCCGCGAAGTCGCCGCCGGACTCCTCGACGCTGAGCTCGAGGTGCGCCAGCAGGGTGCGCACGCTGCCCGTGGCCAGCTCGAATCCGTCGCTCGCGGTGCGCAGGAACTCCTGCAGCATCGCCAGCTGCAGCACTCCGCCGTCGTCCGGCAGGTCGACCTCGATCCAGCCGTACAGGTCGGCGGCGAAGTCCGATCCGCCCCGGGTGAGCACCTCGTGGATCTCGATGTCGGGGTTCACGCCCGGGCTGACCTTGCGGAACAGCTTCATGATCGCCGTGTCGTCGAACTTCACGGACGAGTTCGACTGCTCGCCCGTGAGCGGGGACGACTGCAGCGTGGGGTCGAGTCGCGGGCCGGGAACGAGGCGGCGGAACCGCATGCCGCCGAGCTGCGCGGTGCCCGACTCCTCGGCCGCGACGAAGCCCTCGAGCCACAGCGCCATCGCATTGCGGTCGTGTGCGCCGTCGTAGAGGTGCTGGAGCCGTCCGTCCTCGCGCTCGACCGAGCCGACGAACGCGTACGCGATCCGCTCCTGCACGTCGTCGTAGCTCGACAGCGGCACGTGGTACTGCTCCGTGCCGCCCTCGTCGTCGGCGTAGTCGACGGTCACCAGGTACACGGTGACGCGCGCGGCACCCTCGGGCACGGGCGGAACGGGCAGCTCGGCGAGCGCCCGCACGCCGCTCACGCGGAAGGGCCGGCCCTTCCCGCCGAACCATCGTGTTCGCGACAGATAGCCCTCCCAGAGGGCGTCGTCCTTCTCGAGGGACTCGCTCATAGCAGCCCCACCTCCTCTGCCTCGTCCGCCGGCGCGTGCAGCTGGAACCAGTAGAACCCGTGCCCACCCAGCGTCAGCAGGTACGGGAGCTCGCCGATCCGCGGGAACGGCACCCCGCCGATCAACTCGACGGGAACCATGCCCTGGAAGCGTCGCAGGTCCAGCTCGACCGGCTGCGGGAACTGCGACAGGTTGTTGACGCAGATGATGACATCCACGGATCCGTCGGCGTTCGTGTGCTCGCGCGAGTACGACAGCACGGCGGGGTTGGATCCGCCGAGGTCGTTGAAGCTGCCGAGCCCGAACGCCGGGTGGCGCTTGCGCGTCTGGATGATCTGGCGCGTCCAGTGCAGCAGCGACGAGCGGTCCTCCTGCTGCGCCTCGACGTTGACCGCCAGGTAGCCGTACACCGGGTCCTGGACCACCGGCAGCGACAGCTTGCCGGGATTCGCGGTCGAGAATCCGGCGTTGCGGTCCGACGTCCACTGCATGGGCGTGCGCACGCCGTCGCGGTCGCCGAGCCAGATGTTGTCACCCATCCCGATCTCGTCGCCGTAGTAGAGCACGGGCGATCCGGGCAGGGACAGCAGCAGCGCGGTGAACAGCTCGATCTGGTCGATGTCGTTCTCGAGCAGCGGCGCGAGACGCCGGCGGATGCCGATGTTCGCCTTCATGCGCGGGTCCTGCGCGTACTCGTTCCACATGTAGTCGCGGTCCTCGTCCGTGACCATCTCGAGCGTGAGCTCGTCGTGGTTGCGCAGGAAGATGCCCCACTGCGTGCCGGACGGGATCGGCGGCGTCTGCGCGAGGATCTCGCTGATCGGATAGCGGGACTCGCGGCGCACGGCCATGAAGATGCGGGGCATCACCGGGAAGTGGAAGCACATGTGGCACTCGTCGCCGCCCACCGCGGGGTCGCCGAAGTAGTCCACGACATCGGCCGGCCACTGGTTCGCCTCGGCCAGCAGCACGCGGCCGGGGTACTCGGCATCGACGATCCGGCGCACCTTCCTGAGGAACTCGTGCGTCTCGGGAAGGTTCTCGCCGTTCGTGCCCGGCCGCTCGTACAGGTAGGGGACGGCGTCGAGGCGGAAGCCGTCGAGACCGATGTCCAGCCAGAAGCGCATGGCGTCGAGCATCGCCTCGTGCACCTTCGGGTTGTCGAAGTTCAGGTCGGGCTGGTGCGAGAAGAAGCGGTGCCAGTAGTACTGCTGGCGCACCGGATCCCAGGTCCAGTTGCTGGGCTCGGTGTCGACGAAGATGATGCGCGCGTCCTGGTACAGCTCGTCCGTGTCGCTCCACACGTAGAAGTCGCCGTACGGGCCGTCCGGATCCGACCGGCTCGCCTGGAACCACGGGTGCTCGTCGCTCGTGTGGTTCATGACGAAGTCGATGATGACCTTGATGCCGCGCGCATGCGCCTCGGC
The DNA here is from genome assembly GCF_016805985.1 of Microbacterium sp. JZ31. Lineage (NCBI taxonomy): Bacteria > Bacillati > Actinomycetota > Actinomycetes > Micrococcales > Microbacteriaceae > Microbacterium > Microbacterium sp. JZ31. Next base: position 278,127 of record NZ_CP017661.1, on the reverse strand, counting down.
CATGAACGCGCGGAAGTCGTCGACCGTGCCGAGCTCCGGCAGCACGCCCGTGTAGTCGGCCACGTCGTACCCGCCGTCGCGCAGGGGCGACGGGAAGAACGGCGGCAGCCACAGGCAGTCGACGCCGAGCCACTCGAGGTAGTCGAGCTTCTCGATCAGACCGCGGAAGTCGCCCGTGCCGTCGCCGTCGCCGTCCTTGAAGGAACGCACGAGCACCTCGTAGAACACCGCGGTCTTGAACCACTCGGGCTCCGTCGAGACGGGGCTGTCCGGGAACGGCTCCTGCGACAGGACCGGGATGGACGCGGTGTACGGCGCGGGCTCGGATCCAGCAGCGGTCACGCGAGGTCCTCTCCGTGGTCGAAGTCGGTGTCGTCGGTCGCGGGCTGGCCGACGGGCCGCACGCTCAGGATGTGCGCGACATCGCCCGCGGGATCCAGGCGCACGTAGTTGTCGGCGCCCCACACCCATTCGGCCCCCGTCAGCTCGTCCCTCACGACGTAGCTCTCGGGGAGGCCGGCGGCCGCGAGATCGAGGCGCACCGTGGTCTCGTGCGCTCCGTGCGGGTCGAGGTTGATCACGACGATCACGGTGTCCGCGCCGTGCGTCTTGGAGAAGCACAGGATGTGCTCGTCGTCCGTCGCGTGCACGACGAGGTTGCGCAGCAGCCCCAAGGCGGGGTGCTTGCGACGCAGGTCGTTGAGCGTGCCGATGTAGGGCGCGAGCGTCCGGCCCGACTCCTCGGCCCCGGCCCAGTCGCGCACGCGGATCTGGTACTTCTCGCTGTCGAGGTACTCCTCGCTCCCGGGCCGGACCGCGACGTGCTCGAACAGCTCGTAGCCCGCGTACATGCCCCATGCGGGCGTCGCCATGGCGGCGAGCGTGGCACGGATCGCGAACATCGCGGGACCGCCGTACTGCAGCGAGGCGTGCAGGATGTCGGGGGTGTTGACCCAGAAGTTCGGGCGCATCAGGTGGTCGCTCTCGCGCGTCACCTCGCGCAGGTAGTCCTCGATCTCGCCCTTCGCGGTGCGCCAGGTGAAGTACGTGTAGGACTGGTGGAAGCCGACCGAGCCGAGCGTGTGCATCATCGCGGGGCGCGTGAACGCCTCCGACAGGAAGATCACGTCGGGGTCGGTGCGGCGGATGTCGCCCAGCAGCCGCTCCCAGAAGATCACGGGCTTGGTGTGCGGGTTGTCGACGCGGAAGACGCGCACTCCGTGCGACATCCACAGGCGCACGACGCGCGTGACCTCCTTCACGACGCCCTCGAAGTCGTCGTCGAAGTAGATCGGATAGATGTCCTGGTACTTCTTCGGCGGGTTCTCGGCGTACGCGATCGATCCGTCCGCGCGGTGGCGGAAGAACTGCGGGTGGCTCTTCACCCACGGGTGGTCGGGAGCGGCCTGCAGCGCGAGATCGAGGGCGACCTCGAGCCCGCGCTTGTTCGCCTCCTTCACGAACGCGTCGAAGTCCTTGAACGTGCCGAGATCCGGGTGGATCGCGTCGTGCCCGCCGTCCTTCGAGCCGATCGCCCAGGGCGACCCGGTGTCGTCCGGGCCGGGCGTGAGCGTATTGTTCGGGCCCTTCCGGTTGACCTCGCCGATGGGGTGGATGGGCGGCAGGTACAGGATGTCGAAGCCCATGGCGGCCACGCGGTCGAGGCTCTGCACGGCCGTCTTGAACGTGCCGCTCGTGACCTTGCCGGTCTGCGGGTCGCGCGTGGCGCCCTCGGACCGCGGGAAGAACTCGTACCAGGAGCCCGTCAGCGCGCGGCGGCGGTCGGCGTAGAGGGGATACGGACCCGCGACAGTGCGCAGGTCGCGCAGCGGGTGCCGCACGAACAGCCCCTGCGTCTCCGGGCCCTCGAGCACGGCGAGCCGCGCGTCGATCGGGCGGATCTCGTCGCTCGCGGCGTCCTCCGCGGCCGTGAGGGCCGCCTCGTCGTCGGCCGTCAGCCCGTCCGCCTCCGCGCGGATGCGCTCCAGCAGCAGGCGCGCCTCGAGGAACATCAGCTCGATGTCGACGCCCGCGCGGATCTTGATGCCGGCGTCGTGCGTCCAGGTCGCGAGCGGATCCGAGAAGGCGTGCACCTCGAACGCCCAGTCGCCCTCGACGTCCGGGGTGTCCCAGGCCTCGTAGCGATCCGTTCCCGCGACGAGCTGGCGCATCCGGACAGGGGGCCGGCGCGTGCCGCCGGGACCGATCAGCACGATCTCCGCGCCGAGCTGATCATGCCCCTCGCGGAAGACTGTCGCCTGCACGGGCAGCGGCTCGCCGACGGTGGCCTTCGCGGGGCGGCGCCCCTGATCCACCAGCGGGTGCACGTCGATGACGGGTATGCGTCCGACCATGTGCCCAACCTGTCACAGACGGATCACGCTGGCCACTCTCGGCCGAGAGCTTGCGCGGGCGTTCACGGAAGGTGTAATCGCGAGCGCGGACTTCACGCACGCGACATCTGCGGATCCTGTCGAGCGCGCCGCCGCGTTGGTTAATTTGGGCTCATGCGTGCGATCCGACGATTCACCGTCCGCCCCGTACTGCCCGAGCCGCTCGAGGCGCTCGGAGAGCTCGCCGGCAACCTCCGCTGGTGCTGGCATGCCGAGACGCAGGACGTGTTCGCCCACGTCGATCCGCAGCTCTGGAGCGAGCTGCAGGATCCGGTCCGCCTGCTCGGCGCGGTCACGCCGTCGCGCTTCGACGAGCTCGCGACCGACGCCGAGTTCATCGCCCGCCTGGGTCGCGTGCGCGACGACCTGCGCGCCTACCTCGCCGACGACCTCTGGTACCGCCGCGACGTGCCCGAGGGCCCGCGCGCCATCGCGTACTTCTCGCCCGAGTTCGGCATCGCCGCCGCGCTGCCGCAGTATTCGGGGGGCCTCGGCATCCTCGCCGGCGACCATCTCAAGGCCGCGAGCGACCTCGGCGTGCCGATCATCGGCGTGGGCCTGCTGTACCGGCACGGCTACTTCGCGCAGTCGCTGTCGCGCGAGGGCTGGCAGCAGGAGTCGTACCCCGTGCTCGATCCCGACGAGATGCCGATCACGGCGCTGCGCGAGGAGGACGGCACCCCGACGCAGATCGCGATCGCGATGCCCGGCGGCCCCGACCTGTGCGCGCGCATCTGGGTCGCGCGCGTCGGCCGGGTGCCGCTGCTGCTGCTCGACACCGACGTGGAGCAGAACCCGGATCACTACACGGACGTGACGGATCGGCTGTACGGCGGCGGCAGCGAGCACCGGCTGCGTCAGGAGCTGCTGCTCGGCGTGGGCGGCGTGCGGGCGCTCCGCGCCTTCAGCCGCCTCACGGGCGCGCCGGTGCCCGAGGTCTACCACACCAACGAGGGGCACGCCGGGTTCCAGGGCCTCGAGCGGATCCGCGAGCTCACGGTGGCGGCGGGCGACGCGGGCCTCGGCTTCGACGACGCGCTCGAGGTGGCGCGCGCGTCGACCGTGTTCACGACGCACACGCCCGTGCCGGCCGGCATCGACCGGTTCGATCGCACCCTGATCGCGCAGTACTTCGCGACCGACGGCGGCGTCCTGCCGGGCGTGGCGACCGAGCGCGTCCTGGCGCTCGGCAGGGAGGACTACGCGGGCGGCGACCCCGCGATGTTCAACATGGCGGTCATGGGCTTCCGGCTCGCGCAGCGGGCCAACGGCGTCTCGCAGCTGCACGGCCACGTCAGCCGCGACATGTTCAACGGCCTGTGGCCCGCGTTCGACGAGGCGGAGGTGCCCATCGGGTCGATCACGAACGGCGTGCACCTGCCGACATGGCTCGCACGGGAGTTCCGCGAGATGCTCGACGAGGTCGGCGCCGACATCGACGGCGACCGGGAGGCGTTCGCGCGCACGATCGACCAGGTGCCCTTCACCCGCGTGTGGAGCGCCAAGCGCGAGCTGCGCGCGCGGCTGGTGCGGGATGCCCGTGCGCGCCTGCGTGCGTCGTGGGTCAAGCGGGGCGCGGTCGAGGCGGAGCTCGGCTGGATCGACGAGGCGCTCTCCCCCGACGTGCTCACGATCGGCTTCGCGCGGCGTGTGCCGTCGTACAAGCGCCTGACGCTCATGCTGCGCGACCCCGAGCGCCTGAAGCGCCTCCTGCTGGATCCGAAGCGCCCCGTGCAGCTCGTGATCGCGGGCAAGGCGCATCCCGCCGACGAGGGCGGCAAGCGGCTGATCCAGGATCTCGTCCGCTTCGCGGACGGCGCCGACGTGCGTCACCGCATCGTGTTCCTGCCGAACTACGACATCGCCATGGCGCAGCAGCTCTACCCGGGCTGCGACGTGTGGCTGAACAATCCGCTGCGCCCGTACGAGGCGTGCGGCACGAGCGGCATGAAGGCCGCGCTCAACGGCGGCCTCAACCTCTCGATCCTCGACGGCTGGTGGGACGAGTGGTACGACGGCGAGAACGGCTGGGCGATCCCGTCGGCCGACGGCGTCGGCGATCCGGACAAGCGCGACGACCTCGAGGCCGCGGCGCTGTACGACCTGATCGAGCGCGAGATCGCGCCGCGGTTCTACGACCGCAACGGCGACGGCGTGCCCGTGCGGTGGATGGAGATGATGCGGCACACGCTCGAGTCGCTCGGACCGAAGGTGCTCGCCACGCGCATGGTGCGCGACTACGTGCGGGGGCTGTACGCGCCGGCTGCCGAATCCGCGCGCAGGCTGGGCGCCGACTTCGGCGGCGCGGTCGAGCTGTCGGCCTGGAAGCGCCGCGTGCGCGACGCGTGGCAGGGCGTGCGCGTCGAGCACGTCGAGTCGCACGGCGTGGACGAGGCGGCCGAGGTGGGCGCCGAGCTGTCCGTGCAGGCGCACGTCGCGCTGGGCGGCCTGTCGCCGGACGACGTCGAGGTGCAGCTGATCTACGGCCGCGCGGAGGGCGACGACCAGATCAGCGCGGTGCAGGTCACGTCCCTCGCGCCCGAGGAGACGTTCGCGGGCGGTCGCTCGTCCTTCGCCGGCTCGGTGCGCCTGGATCGCGCGGGCCCGTTCGGCTACACCGTGCGCGTGGTGCCGAGGAACCCGCAGCTCGCCTCGACGGCCGAGCTGGGTCTCGCGGCGCTGGCGTAGTCAGAGCGAGCGCATCACGACGACGGAGCGCGGGGCGAGCCGCAGGCTCGTTCCCGCCTCCGTGCGCGCCCCGACGGGATTTCCGGGATCCGTGGAGAGCACGATCTCGCCGTGGCGCACCCACTCGTTGTCGCGCAGCACGGCCTCGACCTCGATCTCGCTCGCGTTGAACCAGAGCAGGAACGAGTTGTCGATCTGCTGCTCGCCGTGCGGTCCCGGCTCGCGCAGCGGCCGGCCGGACACGAACATGCCGAGCGTGTGCAGGCCGCCGTCCGCCCAGTCCTCGTCCCGCATCAGCCCGCCGTTCGGGTGCAGCCAGGCCAGGTCGCGGGGGCCGTCCGGGATGGTCGGCTGCCCCTCGAACCAGTGCCGCTGACGCAGGGCCGGATGCTCGCGGCGCAGGCGCAGCGCGGTCTTCGTGATCTCGTACACGTCGAGCCACGCGTCGTCGGCGCTCCAGTCGACCCACGAGACCTCGTTGTCCTGGCAGTAGGCGTTGTTGTTGCCGCCCTGCGTGCGCCCGCGCTCGTCGCCGGCGGTGATCATCGGCACGCCGTTCGACAGGCACAGGGTCGCCATGAGGTTCGCGGCCTGCCGCCGGCGCAGCGCGACGATGCCGGCATCGTCGGTCTCCCCCTCGACGCCGTGGTTCGACGAGCGGTTGTTGTCGGTGCCGTCGCGGTTGTCCTCGCCATTGGCCTCGTTGTGCTTGTGCTCGTACGACACGAGGTCGCGCACCGTGAAGCCGTCGTGCGCCGTGACGAAGTTGATGCTGTTGGAGGCCGTGCGGCCGTCGTCCGCGTAGAGATCGCTGGATCCGGCCAGGCGCGTCGCGAACGCGTGGATGGGTGCGCGCGTGCGCCAGTAGTCGCGCACCGTGTCGCGGAACTTGTCGTTCCACTCGGCCCACTGCGGGGGCATGCGCCCCACGAGGTAGCCGTCCATCGACACGTCCCACGGCTCGGCGATCAGCTTGACGTGACGCAGGATCGGGTCCTGGTCGATCGCGATGAGGAGGGCGCAGTTGAAGTCGACGTCGTAGCCGGTGCGGGTCAGGGCGGACATCAGGTCGAAGCGGAACCCGTCGACGTGCATCTCGGTGACCCAGTAGCGCAGTGAGTCGAGGATCATCCGCAGCGCGAGGGGATTCCACGCGTCGACCGTGTTGCCGCAGCCCGTGACGTCCCAGTAGCGGTCGTCGAAGCCGCCGTCCGCGGGGATCACGCGCTTGTAGAAGCCGCGGTCGTCGAGGCCGCGGAACGACAGCGTGGGCCCGTCGGGACCGGCCTCGGCCGTGTGGTTGTAGACGACGTCGAGGATCACCTCGATGCCCTCGCGGTGCAGGGCCTTGACCATGCTCTTGAACTCGGCGACCTGCCCGCCCCGGTCGCCGGACGAGCTGTACGACGCCTCGGGCGCGAAGTACGAGATCGTGTTGTAGCCCCAGTAGTTCTTCAGTCCCCGCTCGCTCAGCGCGGGCTCCGACACGAAGTGCTGCACGGGCAGCAGCTCGACGGCGGTCACGCCGAGGTCGCGCAGATACGACGTCACGGTCGGATGCCCAAGTCCCGCGTACGTGCCGCGCAGCTCCTCGGGGATCCGGTCGTGCAGCTTCGTGAAGCCCTTCACGTGAAGCTCGTAGATCACCGTGTCGCGGAACCGGCGGGCGATCCGCCTGTCGCCCTCCCAGTCGAACGACGGGTCGACGACGACGCTGCGAGCCGTGTACGCCGCCGAGTCGGTGTCGTCGCGGACGGCCGGATCGCCCTCCCTGGCGCCGTAGATCGGCTGCTCGGGGATGACGGTGCCGGACGTGGCGAGGCCGTAGGGGTCGAGCAGCAGCTTGTGCGGGTTGAAGCGCAGGCCGTTCGCCGGATCCCAGGGTCCGTCCACGCGGTAGCCGTAGCGCTGCCCGGGCCGGATGCCGGGCAGCGCGCCGTGCCAGATGCCGAGCGACTGCTCCGTCAGCTCGTGTCGCGTCTCGTGATCCGCGTCGTCGAACAGGCAGAGCTCGACGCGCGTGGCGTCGGGAGCGTAGACGGCGAAGTTCGTGACCTCGGGCGACCAGCCGGCGCCGAGGGGCCAGGGACGGCCGGGCCAGACGGGTGCCGTCTGACCCAGTTCGCGCCAGGTGACGGGCGTCATCGGCTCGCGCCCTCGTCCCCCGCCCGCGGGGCGACCACAGCATCAGCTCCGCGCTGCGGCGCACGCGCGTGCCCGCCCGCAGCGTCACGACGGAGCCCGTGGCCCCCGCCGCGAACACGCGCGCGCCGGGACGCGACGCGCGCTCGGCTTGCAGGGCCTGCTCGAGGTCGCGCACGCGCCGGCGCAGGTCGCGCACCTCGTCCTCCAGGTCGAGCATGCGGGCGATCGCGGCGAGGCTCACGCCGTCGCCCGACAGCCGTGCGACCTCACGCAGCTGGGCGATGTTGCGCGCCGAGTAGCGGCGCGAACCGCCGGGCGTGCGGCCCGGCACGACGAGGCCGATGCGGTCGTACTGCCGCAGGGTCTGCGGATGCATGCCCGCCAGCTCGGCCGCGACCGCGATCGCGAAGACGGGCGCGTCCTCGTCGATCTCGTACGAGTCGCTCATCCGCACCTCCTCGGCCCTTCCTGTCTGTCCCACTATCTGTTCGTTGAGCGAGCGAAGCGAGTCGAAACGCGATGTCGATCGCCTCGGCAGAGGTCTCCGCTTTTCGGCGCGGTTGCTTCGCTCCCTTGCTCAAGGTGCGAGATCATGAGGACGCCTTGTCCATCAGGTCGGCGCGGGGGTTGCCCTGCGGCCCCACCTCCACGAAGCGGGAGAGCGCCTCGCGCGCGTCGTCGTCGAGGTGCGCGGGCACGACCACCTGCACCTCGGCGAGCAGATCGCCCGTGCCCTTCTGCGACGCGATCCCGCGGCCCTTGACGCGCAGCACGCGGCCCGACGGCGTGCCGGGCGCGACGCGCAGCTTGACCGGATCGCCGCCCAGCGTCGGCACCTCGATCGTCGCTCCGAGCGCCGCCTCCGCGAACGTCACGGGCACGACGACGCGGAGGTTCAGGCCCTCGCGCGTGAACACCGGATGCGGCCGCACCGAGATCTCCACGACGATGTCGCCCGCCTCGCCGCCGTCCGGGGACGGGCGGCCCTTGCCGCGCAGGCGGATCTTCTGCCCGTCGGCCACGCCGGCGGGCACCTTAATCTTGAACGGCTTGCCGTCCTCGCTCTGCAGCGAGATCGTCTCGCCCTTGGCCGCCGTGACGAAGTCGATCGTCGTGCGGGCGCGCACGTCCGCGCCCTTCTGCGGACCGCCGAAGCCCCGGAAGCCGCCGCTCGCGCGGCCGAAGCCGCCCGAGCCGAAGCGGCCCCCGCCGCCGCCCTGGTTGAACATCGCGAAGATGTCGTCGAAGTCCTGCGCGGATCCGCGGTTCTGCGTGAACGCGCTGAAGACGTCGTCGAAGCCGCCCGCTGTGCCGCCGCCGGCCGTGAAGCGCGCGCCCGAGCCCATCGCGCGGATCTGGTCGTACTCCTCGCGCTGCTTCGGGTCCGACAGGACGCCGTACGCCTCGCTGATCTCCTTGAACTTCGCCTCGGCGGCGGCATCACCCGGATTGGAGTCCGGGTGATACTGCCGCGCGAGCTTGCGATAGGTCTTCTTCAGGTCGGACGCGGAGACGTCCTTCGACACACCCAGGACCTTGTAGAAGTCCTTCTCGAACCAGTCCTGACTGGCCATGCTCACCTTCTTCGGACGTTAAGACCGTTTCGACTCGTCGCTGACGCTCCTCGCTCAACGACCGGACGGACGGGCCCTGCGGGCCCGCGGTGACTCAGTCTGCCGGGACCGCGACGACGACCTTCGCGGCGCGCAGCTCGATGTCGCCGAGTCGGTAGCCGAGCTCGACGACCTCGAGGATCGTGGTCTCCGTGGCGCCGGGGACGGGCTGCTGGAAGATCGCCTCGTGCTGCTGCGGGTCGAACGTCTCGCCCGCCGCGCCGTAGGCGACGAGGCCCATGCGCTCGGCCACGGCGCGCACCTTCTCGGCGATCGCGGCGAAGGGCGTGCCCTCGGCGAGGTCGCCGTGCTTGTCGGCGCGGTCGAGGTCGTCGAGCACCGGGATGAGGCCCTTCACGGCCTCGCCCTTGGCGCGCGCGATCTCGACGTGGCGCTGCTCCTCGGTGCGCCGGCGGTAGTTGGCGTACTCCGCCTGCAGGCGCTTGAGGTCGTGCAGCAGCTGCGTCTCGTGGTCGGTCTTGTCGTGCTCGGCGGCCTCGTCCGACTGACCCATGTTCAGGATGTCGTCGACCGTGAGCTCGGGCTCGCCCTGCGCGGCTCCGCCGGGGCCGTCCGCGGTGTTCGCGGCGTCCTCGTCGGCGACCGGCGCATCCTGATCCTGAGCGCTCCGGTCTGAGGTCCCCTCCCGCGCCTCGGGGGCGGTCGCGTCGTGCGCGCCCGCCCCCTCGGCCTCAGGCTGGACCTCGTCGCCGTCGTCGTTCGCGGGCTGTTCGAAGTCCTTGGCGGTCATCAGCTCTTCTTGTCCTCGTCGTCCTCGACCACCTCGGCGTCGATCACGTCGTCGTCGGAGGCGGCGTTCTGGTCACCGGTCGGGGCGTCGCCCGCGGGGGCGGCCTGCTCGGCCTGCGCCTGCGAGTAGATCGCCTCGCCCAGCTTGGTCTGGCTCTGGTTCAGCTTGTCGAACGCGGTCTTCACGGCCTCGTCGTCGTCGCCGGCCAGGGCCTTCTTGAGCTCGTCGACATCCGCCTGCACCGACTCCTTGACGTCGGCGGGCAGCTTGTCCTCGTTGTCCTTGATGAGCTTCTCGATCGAGTAGGACAGCGTCTCGGCCTGGTTGCGGACCTCGGCGGCCTCGCGGCGCTTCTTGTCCTCGGCCGCGTGCTCCTCGGCCTCGCGCACCATGCGCTCGATGTCGTCCTTCGGCAGCGACGAGCCGCCGGTGATCGTCATCGACTGCTCCTTGCCGGTGCCCTTGTCCTTGGCGGACACGTGCACGATGCCGTTGGCGTCGATGTCGAACGTGACCTCGATCTGCGGCACGCCGCGCGGCGCGGGCGCGATGTCGGTCAGGTCGAACGTGCCGAGCGGCTTGTTGTCGCGCGTGAACTCGCGCTCGCCCTGGAACACCTGGATCGACACCGACGGCTGGTTGTCGTCGGCCGTCGTGAAGGTCTCGCTGCGCTTGGTCGGGATGGCCGTGTTGCGCTCGATGAGCTTGGTCATGATGCCGCCCTTGGTCTCGATGCCGAGGCTCAGGGGCGTCACGTCGATCAGCAGGACGTCCTTGCGCTCGCCCTTCAGGACGCCGGCCTGCAGGGCGGCGCCGACGGCGACGACCTCGTCCGGGTTCACGCCCTTGTTGGGCTCCTTGCCGGTCTCGCGCTTGACGAGGTCCGACACGGCGGGCATGCGGGTCGAGCCGCCGACGAGCACGACGTGGGCGATGTCGGAGACCTTGATGCCGGCCTCGCGGATGACGTCCTCGAACGGCTTGACGGTGCGCTCGAGGAGGTCCTTCGTGAGCTCCTCGAACTTGGCGCGCGTGAGCGTCTCGGACAGCGAGACGGGGCCCGACTCGGTGAGCGACAGGTACGGCAGGTTGATGGAGGTCGAGGTCGAGCTCGACAGCTCCTTCTTCGCCTGCTCCGCGGCCTCCTTGAGGCGCTGCAGGGCGATCTTGTCACCCGAGACGTCGACGCCGCTCGTGGCCTTGAACTGCTTGATCAGGTGGTCGACGATGCGCTGGTCCCAGTCGTCGCCGCCGAGGCGGTTGTCACCGGCCGTGGCGCGGACCTGGATCGTCGAGAAGTCGTCGTCCTTGCCCACCTCGAGGAGGGACACGTCGAACGTGCCGCCACCGAGGTCGAAGACGAGGATGAGCTCGTCCTCCTTGCCCTTGTCGAGACCGTACGCGAGGGCCGCCGCGGTGGGCTCGTTGATGATGCGCAGCACGTTGAGACCGGCAATCTCACCGGCGTCCTTGGTCGCCTGGCGCTCGGCGTCGTTGAAGTACGCGGGAACCGTGATGACGGCGTCGGTCACGGTGTCGCCGAGGTACTGCTCGGCGTCGCGCTTGAGCTTCATCAGGATGCGCGCCGAGATCTCCTGCGGCGTGTACTTCTTGCCGTCGACGTCGAACGACCAGTCCGTGCCGATGTGGCGCTTGACCGACGCGATCGTGCGGTCGACGTTGGTGACGGCCTGGCGCTTGGCGGTCTCGCCGACCAGCACCTCGCCGTCCTTGGTGAACGCGACGACCGAGGGGGTCGTGCGGAAGCCCTCGGCGTTGGCGATGACCTTCGGCTCACCGCCCTCGAGGACGCTGACGACCGAGTTGGTCGTTCCGAGGTCGATACCCACAGCACGTGCCATGTTCTGCTCCTTCTGCTGGACGGTGAGTCAAGCTCTCGCGCGACTTGAGCCGCGCTGACTCAAGGATATGACGAGCACCGAACCGTGTCAAAGATAACTTGATATGAATCGGCTCAACTTTTCGGATGTCTCGGCCCTGTGGCGAAGCACCGGCTGTTCACCGGTCGGCCCTAACCTCATGGCATGACGCGCGACGCCGACTCCCCTCAGACGACCCCGCCGACCGCGGCGCGCACCGGCGCGCTCGGACCGATCGGCCGGGGCGTGGACGGGGAGCGGACCTCGCGCAGGGTCGTCGCCTCCTGGGCGATGTGGGACTGGGCGATGCAGCCCTTCAACACGGTCATCCTGACGTTCGTCTGGATCGCGCTGTACCTGACCTCGCGCCAGTTCCTGGATCCCGCCGTCCGCGAGTCGGGCCTGCTCGCCGACGGCTCCTACATGAACTGCAACGAGGCGCAGTACCTGGACAGCGCCTACTGCCAGGGCCTCACCGACCTCTCGGAATGGTGGGGCTGGGCGAACTTCGCGGCGGGCATCCTCATCCTGCTCCTGGCCCCGGTCCTCGGCCAGCAGGCCGACGCCCGCGGCAGCAAGAAGAAGTGGCTCATCGGCGCGACGATCGCGATCGCGCTCGTGCAGTTCGCGCTGTTCTTCGTCGAGGCCGACCCGCGGTACTTCTGGTTCGGCGCGCTGGCGGTCGCGATCGGCGCCGTGGTGTCCGAGATCGGCAACGTCAGCTACTACGCGATGCTCTCCGAGGTCTCCACGCCCGCCACGGTGGGTCGCGTGTCGGGGCTCGGCTGGGGACTTGGGTACATCGGCGGCGTCGTCGCGCTGATCGTCTGCATCCCCGTGCTGTTCGGGCTGGGACAGGACGATCCCCTCGCCTACAAGCTCGTCGCGGTGATCTGCGGCGTGTGGACGCTCGTGTTCTCGATCCCGATGTTCCGGAACGTGCCCGAGTCGCCCGCCTACGCGGAGTCGGAGAAGGTCGGCTTCTTCCGCGCCTACGCCGTGCTCGCGCACGACCTCGTCAAGCTGTTCCGCACGAATCGGCCGACCTTCTGGTTCCTGCTCGCCGCCGCCGTGTACCGCGACGGCCTCGCCGGCGTGTTCGCCTTCGGCGCCGTGCTCGCGGCCCAGGGCTTCGGCTTCTCGTTCCTCGAGGTGATCGTGTTCGGGCTGGCGGCCAACCTCGTCGCGGGCGTCTCGACTCTCGTCGCCGGCCGCATCGACGACGCGATCGGCCCGCGCCGGCTGATCGTGATCGCCCTCACGGGCCTGGTCGCGATGGCGTTCGTCGTGTTCCTGCTCAAGGACCTCGGGTCGATCGTGTTCTGGATCTGCGGACTGCTGCTGTGCGCGTTCGTGGGCCCGGCGCAGGCCGCCAGCCGGGGCCTGCTCACACGGCTCACGCCGCCGAGCATGCAGGGCGAGATCTTCGGCCTCTACGCGACCACCGGCCGGGTGGCGTCGTTCCTCTCCCCGCTCGCGTGGTCGCTGTTCCTCGCCTGGTTCGGCGGCATCGTCTACGGCGTGCTCGGCATCGCAGTGATCCTGCTGATCGGCCTGATCCTGCTGCTGTTCGTCAAGCTGCCGCCGCACGTGCGCGCCTGAGCGGCGTCCGGATCAGCGCGGCCAGGCGTCGGCGAGGCGGGTCAGCAGCGACGCGAGCTGAGCACGCTCGTCGGCACTGAAGCCGTCGAGGGCCCGCGAGACGGCGTCCGACCTCGCGCCGCGGCTGCGGTCGACAATCGCGCGGCCCTGGTCGGTGAGCGCGACGAGCGTACGCCGCGCATCGGACGGGTCCGCCTCACGGCGCGCCAGGCCCATCTGAACCGCCGCCTGCACGAGGCGGCTCGCGCGCGGCTGGTCCACGCCGAGCGCCTCCGCGAGCGCGCCGACCGTCTGCGGGCCGCCGGCGCGCGCGAGCTCCTCGAGGAGTCGCAGGCGTGCGACGCCCCGGCCGAGCGGGCCGCCGTGCGGAGGGCCGGCGAACGGGCCGCCGTGTCCGCGGTGCTCGGGACCGCCGTGGTGGTGACCGCCGCGCGATTGGACGTCCCAGGGGGAGCGCCCCGCCCAGGGCGGCCCGCCGAAGCGACCGAGACCGCGCAGGCGGGCGAGGGCTTCGGCGATCTGGGCGACGGGGTCCCGGCTCTCGGTCATGCGACAAACATACATGCGTGTTGACATGGATCCGGATGCATGTCATCCTGCATATACATGCACTAAGACATACATCAGAAGGAGTCCCATGGGCAACGACATCGACGACACCACCGACCAGACCCCTCGCGACGACAACGCGGGGAGCGACACCTCCGGCAAGAACGGAGGACGCCGCCTGCGCTTCTGGCTGCGCGCGGCCGAGGCGCTCATCGCCCGCGAGCGCGCCTACGGCGGCCGCCGCGGCGTGCGCGAGCGCATCGAAGCCGCGGTTCCCGCCGAGGACCTCGAGGTCACGCTCCGCACGCTGGAGGCGATCGCGCGCGAGCTCGGCGACGAGCACGAGATCCGGGCCTTCGGGTCGGGCGGCCGTGGCTCGCACCCCCGCCACGGCTTCGGACCCCGCGGCTTCGGGCGCGGCGGCTTCGGGCGCGACGAGTTCGAGGACGGCGGCTTCGGGCACGGCGGCTTCGGGCAGGGCGGCTTCGGCCGACGTGGCCACGGCCGTGGCGGCTTCGCCGCCGGGCCCCATCACGCGGGTCATCGCGGCTTCGGACCGCACGGCTTCGACCGCGGCGGCGGGCACGCCTGCTGACACCGCACACGCCGTTTGGCAAGCGGGATGGGGAGCACTCCCCATCCCGCTCTCGTGAGCGGGAAGGTTCATATCTCCGTAACGAGAAAACTGTGACACTTCTGGGATCGGTCGCGTGTCCCCACCGGTGCCCTCAGGCACTCAGCCACGCGCGACGAGCGGCGACCGTCCGGCCCCCGCTCGGTTCTATCCCCGGAGGAACAGTGAAAAAACGCACCACCTGCGCGATCGGCACAGCGGCGATCCTGCTGAGCGGATCGCTCCTCGTGCCGACCGCGGCGTCGGCAGCACCTGCGCCCGACGTCGAGAACCACGACCAGGCGACAGTCGACGAGCACCGCCACAACCGACCGGACGCGCTGGCCGAGAAGCGCAGCGCCACGAAGCAGCGCGCGGCCGAGCTGGTCGCGACCGGCGACGCGAAGGTCAAGACCCGCGGCAAGGACCGCCACGAGAGCCGCGTCGTCGAGCTCAGGCCCGGCGAGTACGTCGAGTACGGCACCGCCGAGACGGCGCAGCTGTTCACGATCCTCGCCGAGTTCAGCGACCAGGCGCACAACCAGATCCCCGAGCCCGACGCCGAGGACAACTCGACCTACTGGCTGCCGGACTTCTCGAAGGCGCACTTCGAGGACATGTTCTTCGGCGAGGGCGAGTCGTTCAAGGACGTCTACGACGAGATGTCCTCCGGCCGTTTCGCGGTGGAGGGCGCCGTGAGCGACTGGGTGCAGCTGCCCGGCACCGCCGCCTCGTACGGGTCCAACTACATCGACCCCGAGACCGGCGAGGACGAGGGCGAGACCCAGGACCAGATGACGCAGTTCATCCAGGACACGGGTGACGCCTGGTACGACGCGCAGATCGCGGCGGGCAGGACCAAGGACGAGATCGTCGCCGAGCTCAACTCGTACGACATCTGGGACCGCTACGACATGGACGGCGACGGGATCATCAACGAGCCCGACGGCTACATCGATCACTTCCAGGCCGTGCACTCCGGCGAGGGCGAGGAGGCCGGTGCTCCGGCGGAGGCGATCTGGTCGCACCGCTGGGCCGCGGGCCAGGCCGGCCTCGGCGAATGGGGCCCGTCGCAGTACCTCCCGCTCGGCGGCGTGCAGATCGGCGACTCCGACGTGTGGATCCGCGACTACACGACCGAGCCGGAGAACGGCGGCCTCGGCGTGTTCGCGCACGAGTTCGGCCACGACCTCGGTCTGCCCGACTTCTACGACACGGCGGGCGGCGACAACGGCTCCGCGTACTGGACGCTGATGAGCTCGGGCTCGTGGCTCGGTCACGGCGACGGCTCGATCGGCACCACGCCGAACCACATGGGCCCCAGCGAGAAGCTGTTCCTCGGCTGGCTCGACTACGAGGTCGTCGAGGCGGAGGCCGACGGCACCGTGAACCTCGGGCCGTCCTTCCACGCGAACACGCGCGGCGCGCAGGCGGCGATCGTCGACCTGCCCGACGGCCAGCAGTTCATCGAGGTGGGCGACGCCTTCGAGGGCACGCAGCACCTGTACTCCGGTGCGGGCGACGACCTCGATGTCACGGCCACGAGCCCCGAGTTCGAGGTGCCCGCGGGCGGCGCGCTCACGGCCCAGGTGTCGTACGACATCGAGACCGACTGGGACTACGCGTACCTCGAGGTCACGACCGACGGCGGCACCACGTGGGCGCCGGTCGAGACGAACCTGTCGACCACGACCGACCCGAACAAGCAGAACGCGGGCTTCGGCATCACGGGTGAGACCGAGGGCTGGACCGAGCTCACCGCCGACCTGTCGTCGTTCGCGGGTGAGACCGCGCAGGTGCGCTTCCGCTACTGGACCGACGTCGCCGAGACGCACCCCGGCTTCCAGGTCGACGCGATCGCGGTCGGCGACGCCCTCGTCACGGACGACGGCGCCTCCGACTGGACGCTCGAGGGCTTCGAGCGGCTCCAGAACGGCGGCTACATGCAGCCGTACAGCCACTACTACATCGCGGAGAACCGCGTGTACGGCGGCTACGACACCACGCTGCGCACCGGTCCGTACAACTTCGGCTGGCCGCTGTCCTCGCCCGACCGGGTCGAGCACTTCCCGTACCAGGACGGCATGCTCGTCTGGTACGCGAACAGCCTGTACTCGGACAACAACACGTCGGTGCACCCCGGCGGCGGCGAGAGCCTGCCGGTCGACGCCCGCGCGGCCGCGCTGAAGTGGTCGGACGGCACCGTCGCCCGCAACCGCATCCAGTCGTTCGACGCGACGTTCGGTCTGCAGAAGACGGACCGGATCTCGCTGCACCGCGAGACCGAGGCCGGCATGACGACCCTGAAGGTCGGCTCGCAGAAGGCGCTGTCGACGTTCGACGACACCGATCCGTACGCCTACTACGACGAGGAGAACCCGCAGAACTCCGTGATCGTCGCGGGCTCGGGCACGTCGATCACGGTCACGGAGCAGAACAGCAAGAAGGGCACGATGACCATCGCGGTCGAGCGTGCCGCGAACGCGCCGGCCGTGCCCGCGTGGGATGCCAAGACCACGTACAAGGGCGGCGAGATCGTCTCGTACAAGGGCGCCGAGTGGCTGGCGACGTGGTGGACGAAGGGCCAGAAGCCCGGCAACCCCTACGGTCCGTGGCAGGAGTTGGGCGTCGAGGACGAGAACGGCGTCCCGGCGTGGACGGCGTCGCGCATCTTCAACCGCGGCGACGTCGTGACGTACAAGGGCGCCACCTACGAGGCCAAGTGGTGGACCCGCAACCAGGCGCCCGGCGGAAAGTGGGGCCCCTGGGAGAAGATCGGCTGATCCGATCCCACGCCGCGAAGGCCGCGTCCCGCCCGGGGCGCGGCCTTCGCCGTTTCGCGCGCCCTACGCTGATCTCATGGCCCACGACGACGAGAACATGGCGCGCGTGAGGACGGCGACGGCGTGACGCTCGAGCCCTGCCCCTGCGGCTCGGGCCGCGCCTATGCCGCCTGCTGCGGCCCGCTGCACGCGGGGGCACGCCTCGCCGAGACGCCGGAGGAGCTGATGCGCTCGCGCTACAGCGCATATGCGAAGCACGACGCCGACTATCTGCTGCGCACCTGGCACCCCCGCACACGCCCTCAGCCCGGCGAGCTGGTGTTCGACGAGCTCCTGCGCTGGACGGGTCTCGAGGTCACCTCCGCCGAGGGCTCGACCGTGGACTTCGTCGCGATCTACGAGACCGGCGCCACGGGTGCCCCGATGATGGGGGCGCTCGCCGAGCACGCGAGATTCGATCGTCGCGGTGGCCGCTGGGTGTACGTCGACGGCGACGTGACCGCCTGACACGCCTCGCCGCCTGATGGTCAGGCGGATGTCATCGGGTCGCAACCCGCCCGGGCGAGTCGTCGCCGAGTTGTCAGGCCGAGGTCATTCGAGCGCCACTCCCGCCGGGAAGCGTGGAACGCGTCCACCGCTCCCCAGCGAAAAGGAACGATCGCCATGCGCCTCCGTCACCTCACGGTCTCCGCCCTCGCGGGCGCCCTCGCCATCGCCGGCTCGTCCGCCCCGGCCTTCGCCGCACAGCCCGAGAAGGTCTCCGTCGCGACCACCGCCCACCGTGGCGCGATGGCCTACGCGCCGGAGAACACGCTCGCCGCCTTCCAGCTCGGCATCGACCAGGGCGCGACCTGGATCGAGTCGGACGTTCAGCTCACGAAGGACGGCGAGACGATCCTCATGCACGACACCACGCTGGCGCGCACGACCGACGTCGAGCAGGTCTTCCCCGATCGCGCCCCCTGGCGCGTGAGGGATTTCACGCTCGCCGAGATCGAGCAGCTCGACGCGGGGTCGTGGTTCGGGCCGGAGTTCGCCGGCGAACCCGTGCCCACGCTCGCCGAGATGGTGACGCAGGTGCGCTCGAGCCGGGCCGGGATCATCATGGAGCTCAAGTCGCCCGAGCTGTACCCGGGCGTCGAGCAGAAGGTGATCGACGTGTTCGCCTCGTTCCCCGGCTACGTGAAGTCGGCCCTGGCGAGCGACCGGCTGTCGGTGCAGAGCTTCAACTGGGACTCGATGAAGACGTACGCGGAGCTCGCGCCCGAGACGCCCGTCGGACTGCTGGGGGCGCCGGCGGTCGCCGACCTGCCCGCGTACGCCGAATGGGCCGAGCAGGTCAACCCCAACGCGACACAGGCCACCCCGGCGTACATCGACCAGGTCCACGCCAACGGCATGGACGTCAACGTCTGGACCGTGAACGACGTGCCGACGATGACGCGCCTGCTCGACGCGGGCGTCGACGGCATCATCACGAACACCCCCGACGTGCTCGAGGCGCTGCTGCACGAGCGCAGCAGGCGCTGATCCGGACGAGCGCGGCCCCGGCGGAGAACGTCTCGCCGGGGCCGCGCCGCGTCAGCGGCGGCGCTGGGCGTCGCGCGGATCCACGGCCACGCGCACGGCCGCACCCGCGGCGGCTGCGTCGAGCGCCTGGTCGATCTGCGCGAGCGGGTACCGGGCGCTCACGAGCTCCTCGAACGGATGGTCGGCCGCGTGATCGCGAAGGTAGCGCACGGCCGCGTCGAGGTCCTTCGGCGCGTAGTTGTGCACGCCGCGGATCGTGACGAGCCCCCGCACCAGCCGCTCGGGGTCGACCGGAAGCGGCTCGGTCGGGAACACGCTGCCCACCAGCACGACGACGCCGCCGACGCCCACGACCTCGAGCGCGGTGCCCACCGCGCGGGGTGCTCCGGACGCCTCCAGCACGATCCCGAACTCGGCGGATCCGGTCGCTGCGAGCGCCGCGGCGAGCGCGCGGTCGTCCCGGGGGTCGACGACCTGCGCCGCCCCGAACCGCGCTGCGAGCACGCGGCGCGACGGATCCGGGTCCGCGAGCACCACGGTCGCACCCCGCTGCCGCGCCATCGCGCACGCGGTGAGGCCGATGAGCCCGCCGCCCAGGATCAGGACGGTGGCGTCGTCGACGTCCGCCACCTCGTCCGCGCGGGAGAGGGCCGCCCACGCGGTCGCGGTACCGCACGCGGCGGGTGCCAGCACCTCGGCACGCAGCGTCTCGCCGACCCGCACGATCGCGGTGCCGGCCCGCAGGTGCGCGTGCGTCGCGAAGCCGCCCGTGAGCTCCCAGCGCGGCTGGATGCGCTCGTGACCGTACTTCAGCAGGCCCCGGCACTTCTGCGGCAGGCCGCGGCGACAGCGGTCGCAGTCACGGCAGCTCGCCATGATCGACCAGACGATCCGGTCGCCGACGTTCACGGAAGCTCCATCGACCGCGCGCACGCCGGGCGCCACCTCGGTCACGCGCCCGACGTACTCATGTCCGAGCACGAGCGGCGTCGGCGCCGAGCGGTGCCCCTCCACGGTGTGCACATCGGAGCCGCACACCGTCGCGAGCTCGATCGCCACGAGCGTCTCGCCGGCGCCGAGCACGACGCCCGGCACCGCGACCGTCTCGTGCGGCCGGCCGACGCCGGTCCAGACCATCGCGACCGCCGGCGGCTCGAGAACCACGTCGCGCGTCGCGGGCACGGGTGTCGGGACGAGGGCCGGCGAGGGCATGTCAGACGTTCCCGGCGGCGGGAACGGCCTCGCGCACAGGAAGGCCGAGCAGCGCGCGCAGGCCCGACACGTCATCGAGCACCGCCTGCGCACCGGCGGCCTCCAGGGTCGCGCGGTCGTGCGCGCCGCTGAGGACGCCGGCGACGAGGCCTGCGCCGGCCGCGAGGCCCGAGCGCACGTCGCTCTCGGTGTCACCGGCGACGGCGACGGCGGCGACGCCCGACACCTGTGCGCGCAGCGCCGCACCGAGCACCAGGTCGGGCGCGGGACGTCCGCGCCCCACGTCGACCGGCGACAGCGCGCCGTCGATCAGCTCGCGCCACTCGAGGCCGTCTAGGATCGCGTCCCTCGTCACGGGTGCGAAGCCCGTCGTGAGGTACACCGCGATGCCCGCGGCGCGGACGTCCTCGAGCAGCTCCCGTGCGCCGGGGATGGGCTCGACGCCCTCCTCCACGATCAGCTCGGCGTAGGCCTGCTCAAACGCCGCCGTCGCCTCCTCGGCGCGTGCGGTGTCACCGCCCGCGAGGTGCGTGAAGACGTCGAGCTTCGACTGTCCCATCGTGTCGCGCACGTACTGCAGCGCCTCGTCCCAGCTCATCCGGTCCGCCACTCCGGTGCGCTCGTGCGCACGCTGGAAGGCCCGCTCGACGACGCCGTCGTCGCGCACGGTCGTGCCGGCCATGTCGAGCACGAGAAGCTCGACGGGCTGG
The DNA here is from genome assembly GCF_016805985.1 of Microbacterium sp. JZ31. Classification (NCBI taxonomy): domain Bacteria; kingdom Bacillati; phylum Actinomycetota; class Actinomycetes; order Micrococcales; family Microbacteriaceae; genus Microbacterium; species Microbacterium sp. JZ31. Next base: position 257,658 of record NZ_CP017661.1, on the reverse strand, counting down.
GTCGCGGATGCAGTCATGGGAACCCCTCTCGGTGCGGGATCGCGGCCTCGTCGGGCGATCCAACGCTCCAGCCTGTCATCGCCGGACAGAGCGGATATTCCGGTCTCGGCAATGTTCAGGCCCCGTTCACCGAGCCTTCCGCGGCGCGACGTCGCGCCCTCACGCGCCCGTCGCCGGCGCCCCGCTCAGGGCGCCGGCAAGGAGAATCCGCGGATCAGGATCCGGACGCGCCCGCCGCCGTGACGGAGACGTCCGTGCGGTGGAAGCTCTGGAACGAGCGCGAAGCGGTCGGGCCGCGCTGGCCCTGGTAACGGTTGCCGTACGCGCCCGATCCGTAGGGGTTCTCGGCGGGCGACGTGAGACGGAAGAAGCACAGCTGGCCGATCTTCATGCCCGGCCAGAGCTTGATCGGCAGGGTCGCGACGTTCGACAGCTCGAGCGTCACGTGGCCGGAGAATCCGGGGTCGATGAAGCCCGCGGTCGAGTGCGTGAGCAGGCCCAGCCGGCCGAGCGACGACTTCCCCTCGAGGCGCGCGGCGACGTCGTCGGGCAGCGAGACGGTCTCGAAGGTCGAGCCCAGCACGAACTCGCCGGGGTGCAGGATGAACGGCTCGTCCGGCGCGACCTCGACGAGGTGCGTGAGGTCGGGCTGGTCCTCCGCGGGGTCGATGAAGGGGTACTTGTGGTTGTCGAACAGCCGGAAGTACCGGTCGAGCCGCACGTCGACGCTCGACGGCTGCACCATCGCGGGGTCGTAGGGGTCCAGGGCCACGCGGCCCGAGTCGAGCTCGTCCTTGATGTCGCGATCCGAGAGCAGCACGGGGTTCAGCCTATTGGGTGGGGCCGCGGCCGACACTCGCGATGACACACGGCACTCGTCCCGTCAAGCGGGAGGCGGATCGGCGCGGGACGCGCTTACATCGAAGCGTCAACGGCCCCGAAGAGAAGGGAGACGCGCATGTCGCAGAACTCTGGTCAGACCCCCTCCACCCCGAGCACGGATGACGTCCCGGAGGTGACTCCCGCCGATGTCGCCCGCACCGCCGGCACGTCGCAGGGCCTGGAGCACGAGCCCGCGTCGGAGACCCCCGCATCGGACGCCTCCGCCTCGGCCTCCTCCACCTCGGGTTCCTCCGCCTCGGAGTCGAAGGTGCCGCCGGCAGCGGCCGAGGCGGCTGCGAACGCGGCCGAGACCGCGCAGGGCGGATCGGACGAGGACTCCGGGGACGAGGGCTCCGGGGACGAGGGCTCCGAGGAGGAGACGCCGCAGGATGCCACCCCCGAGACCGGCGGCACCTACCTCTCCGAGCCCAACGCAGCCCAGCAGAAGGTGGCAGACGGTCTGCGCACGGCGGGCGAGAAGGTCGAGTCCCTCGCTCCGGCCGACGGCGTCGCGAAGGAGATCGCCGACAAGGCCTCCGCCGGGCTCAAGCAGGCCGGCGACTGGGTGTCCGAGCGGGACGCCGGCGCGATGCTGACCGACGCGAAGTCGTTCGTGAAGCGTAAGCCGTGGGCCGCAACCGCGATCGGCGTCGGCGCCCTCGTGCTGCTGCGCACGCTGACGGGCGGCAAGGGCCGCAAGCGCTGACACCGGCTGTCGCGCCACGGGCGCGCGTGCGGGTCCTGTTATGCTGGCCCTCACGCGCTCCGGCGCGTCCGGGGCTGTAGTTCAATGGCAGAACTTCTGCTTCCCAAGCAGACAGCGCGGGTTCGATTCCCGTCAGCCCCTCCACTTTCTCTCCCCAGCCGCGGCCGCCGTCAGCGCGCGTAGCGCTCGACGAAGTTGCGGACGATCCGTCCGGTCTCGGTGACGGGCACACGACGCACGGCCGCGAGGGTGTCCTCCAGCTCGTGCGGTGCGAAGTAGCCGAAGCCGTCGTACGCGCGGATGCGCGTCGAGATGCCGTCGACGTCGAGCTCGGGATGGAATTGGGTCGCGTACACGTTTCGGCCGACCCGAAACATCTGCACGGGCGAGGCGGGTGAGGACGCCAGGAGCACGGCCGTGTCGGGAAGGTGCCTGATCGCCTCCTTGTGCCCCACGAAGGCGTCGAACGTGGGAGGCATGCCGCGCAGGAGCGGGTCCGCCGAGCCTTCCGCCGTGAGCGTCACGGGCGCGATCCCGACGTCCTCCCCGAAGGTCCGGTCGATCGTCGCTCCGATGTGCGCCCCGAGGGTGCCGACTCCGTAGCAGGCGCCGAGGAAGGGGACGTCACGCGGGACGACCTCCCGCAGCAGGGCGCCGAACTCCGCCTCGACCCTCCGCTGCACCGCGGACTTCTCATTCTCCGGATCCGAGGCGTTGAAGGGGCTGCCGCCCACGAAGATCCCCGAGATCGCGTCGAGGTCCAGGCGCGGCATCGGCTCGGCTTCGAGCCGGACGCGCATCAGCTCCTCGGGCCGAAGTCCCCCGAAGCGCAGGAACAGCTCGTACTCCTCCTCGGCGGGCCCGTCCTCGGCGCGGGTCGCGAGGAGCACGAACGGACGAGAGCGGCTCACGCTGCGGGACAGTACCAGCAGAGGGTGAGGAGCATCCGGGAAGGTGGCCGCAGGGGCCGAAGCACCGCCCGGCTCAGCCGCGGTCGCTCTTCTCCTCGTCGTCGGCCGCGAGGCTGTGCCAGATTTCGTAGGCGACGGATGCGGCGCCCTCCGCGTCGCCGGATGCAAGCAACTCGATGAGCCTGTCGTGCAGCTCGACGGACGCGTGGCCGTCGGCATCGAAGCGGAGTCGCTCGGCGCGACGCACGAGCGGATCGAACTGCTCGAGGACCGTCTCGATCGCGCGGTTGCCGAGGACGGCCACGGGGATCCGGTGGAGCTCCTCGTCGGCGTCCAGCGCGGCGCCCACATCGCCGGCCTCGACGGCTTCCGCGAAGCGACGGTTGGCCGCGCGCATGCGATCGAGGTCCGGCTGCGCCAGCGTGCCGGCGACCTCACGGGCCGCCAGCTGGTGCATCGCGGCCACGACGTCGCGCGCATCCCGGACGGCTCGCGACTCGATCCTGCTCACGGTCGTCGAGCGTCCGGGCAGCGCCACGACGAGCCCGCTCCCTCCGAGCCGCAGCAGCGCTTCCCTCACGGGCGTGCGACTGACGCCGAGCCACGCGGCCAGCTCGACGTCCTTCAGCTGCTCCCCCGGACCGAACGTACCGTCGACGATCGCATCACGAAGGCGCCGGTAGACGTCATCTCGGAGGAGCGTGCGGTCGACGGAGGCGGTACCCGGGGGAATCGGCATACAACATATTGCACACTCGATCCCGCGCCTGCGCAAACCGGGGAATAGATCTTGTCCTCGCGTGTTGCATGCAATACATTGCACATCGGAGGCGGGGTCCCGTCGCCGAAGCCGCCCCACGGGATGGGTCCCGCGGGCACTCGAAGGGAGCAGGAACCATGAGCACCACCGGTCAGCAGATCAAGAACGTCGTGCTGGTGCACGGGGCATTCGCGGACGGCGCGGGATGGCGCCGGGTCTACGACGACCTCACCGCGCGCGGGTACCGCGTGAGCATCGTGCAGAACCCCCTGACGTCGCTCGCCGACGACGTCGCGGCGACCACCCGGATCCTGGACCGTCAGGACGGACCGACGATCCTTGTCGGCCACTCGTGGGGCGGCACGGTCATCACAGAGGCGGGCAACCACCCGAACGTCGCGGGTCTCGTCTACGTCTCCGCGCTCGCGCCGGCCTCGGGAGAGACGACCGCACAGCAGTACGAGGGCTTCGCCCCCACCCCCGACTTCGTCATCGAGGTCGGCGACGACGGCTACGGGTTCCTCTCCCCCGAGAAGTTCAAGATCGGCTTCGCGGCGGACATGACGGACGAGGACGCGGCGTTCCTTCGCGATTCGCAGGTGCCGATCAACATGTCGGTGTTCGGCGAGGCCGTGACCCGCGCCGCGTGGGAGGACAAGCCCAGCTGGGCCGTCATCGCCACCGAGGACAACTCGTTCGACCAGGCGATGCTGCAGCACATGGCGCGCCGTGCGGGGGCCGAGATCACCGACGTCTCGGGCAGCCACGCGCTGTTCATCACGCAGTCGCGCGTCGTCGCGGATACGATCGTCGCGGCCGCCGAGCATGCACTGGTCTCGGTCGGCTGAGCCGCACGGACGCCGCGTCATCCATCCGTCGAAACGGGGGAAGCGGCCCGGCCCGGCGTCGGCCGGGCCGCAGTCCGCCGCGCAGACACCGTGATGATCACCGCGTTCCAGGCACCCCTGTGGATCGAGCTGCTCGCGGCCGGTCTCGGCGGCCTCCAGGGTGCGATCTTCGCAGCCGCTGAGCGCCGGCGCCGCATCGACGTCCTGGGAGTCGTCGTGATCGGCCTGGCGGTCGCGCTCGGGGGCAGCCTGCTGCGTGACAGCCTGCTCGATCAGCCGCCCGTCGTGATCTGGAGCAACGCGTACCTGCTCGTGGCCGGCGCCTCCGCGATCCTCGGCATGCTCGTCCAGCCCCTCCTCGCGCGCGGCGAGTGGGCGATCACCGCGTTGGACGCGGTCTCGATGGGCCTGTTCGGCGCGATCGGCGCCTCCAAGGCGCTCGCGCTCGGGGCGGGCCCGGCCGGTGCGCTCGTGGTCGGGATCGTCGGCGCGATCGGCGGCGGGATGCTGCGCGACGTCATCCTGAGCCTGCCGTTCTCCTTCCTCCAGGTGGGCACCCTCTACGCGGTGGCCGCGGGCGCGGGCGTCGCCACACTGCTTCTGCTCATCGGAGTCGGTACGCCGGTGCCGGTGGCGGGCGTGGTCTGCGTGATCGTGACCGCGGCCCTGCGAGTGGCCGCGGTGCGGTTCGACTGGCGGTTCCCCGAGCAGGGGCCGCTGCGGCGGCGGGTCACTCCCCGCTGAGCGCCGCGAGCACCTCCGCGGCCGTGCGCTCCTCGCGCAGGTGCGCGACGCCGAGACCGGCGTTGATCGACATGCCGCGCGGGTCGTCCGCCGCGTTCGCCGCGGCGAGCGCCTCCCCCGCCCCCGAGGCGGCGCCCGAGTCCCAGTGATGCGTGAACTCGTTCGCGATCACGCGCTCGGGGATGTCCTCGGGCCAGCCGTAGCCTGCCGCCTGGTCGAACGCCGAGGTGAGGACCGTGTCCTCGGGCCCGGCCTCGATGAGCGCGCGCCGCATGCCGGGCGACGAGAGCGCCTCCCGGCATGCGGCGAAGGCCGTCCCGACCCACGCCCCGCTCGCTCCGCGCTCGAGCACATCACGCACGTCCGCGGCCGTGGCGATCGCGCCCGCGGCGAGCACCGGTCGATCCGTCATCCGCACGGCCGTCTCGAGAAGCTCGTCGCGGTCGACAAGGAACCTCCCATGCCCGCCCGCCTCGCGGCCGCGCGCGACGATCACGTCGGCGCCGGCCGCGTCGGCCGCCTCGACGCCGGCGGGATCGAACACCTGCGCGGCCGCGCGCACGCCGCGATCATGGGCGCGGGCGATCCAGTCGAAGTCGTCCCCGAAGCTGAGCGACAGCAGCACGGGCTGCGCGTCGAGCGCGAGGTCGAACAGCGCGGGCTCCTTGCGCACGACCCAGTCGACGAGACCGATGCCGACGCGCACGCCGTCCGGCACGAGCGGCAGCTGCCGCTGCAGCGATGCGACGCTGCCCGAGCTGCCCATGCCGATCATGCCGAGCCCGCCGGCGCGGGACACCGCCGCGGCGAGCTCCCCGCCCGCGACACCGCCCATGGGCGCGTTCACGATCGGGACCCGGACGTCGAAGGGCAGCGCGGCGGACATGAACCGATCCTCTCAGCGCAGGTCGCCGCGCGGAAACCCGTGCGGCACTTTCGAAAGCACCCGCGCGTCCGCGGGCGATGTCGGCGGATGGCGCGGCCGCGCCGGTAGCGTAGAGGCATGATGCAGGACCCGCGCGACGACGAGGTCGACCTCCTCATCGACGCGTGGTCGCGCCGGCTGCCCGACATCGACCTGACACCGCTGGATGTCATGTCGCGCCTGCGTCGCGCGGCGAACCGGCTCACGCGGCTGCGCGCGGAGGCGTTCCGCGGCGCGGGCCTCGCCGCGTGGGAGTTCGACGTGCTCGCCGCCCTGCGCCGCGAGGAGCCGCCGCACGAGCTCAGCCCCATGCAGCTCGTCGCCGCCACGATGATCGGCAGCGCGGCGATGACCAACCGCATCGACAAGCTGCTCGCGCGCGGGCTCGTCGAACGCCGCCCCCACCCCCGCGACGGCCGCGGCGTGCTCGTACGCCTGTGTCCCGAGGGGATCGAACGCGCCGACGCGGCCATGACCGCGCTCGCGCAGCGGGAGGCGGAGGAACTCAGCGCCCTCAGCCGTGCCGACCAGGCGACGCTCGCGCGTCTGCTGCGCGTGCTCGCCCGGTCAGAGCCCGGCTGATCGACCTGTCCCGGCTGTCAAGCCCGTGGCGCGCCCGCATCGGCCGTCCGTAGCGTCGACTGCATGAGTACGCCAGACGCCAGGGACGACACGGGATCCGCGCGACAGCGAAAGGCCGACGATCCCACGCGGATGCGCAATCAGCCTGCGCTGCGCACGCCGAAGCGGTGGATCTGGCTCCTGCCGGGCCTCGTGCTCGCCATCGTCGCGATCGTCGTCTTCGCGATGCTGCTGCCCGTCAATCTCGCGCTCGCATGGATCGGCATCGCCTTCGTCACCGCCTCAGCGGTCGGACTCGTGGTGACGGCGTTCGCGATCCGTCAGGACCGCACCCGCAACCGAATGCTCGCGACCCTGATGGCGATCATGGCGGCGGTGGCGCTGATCCTGCTGCTCGCCATCCTGTGGTCCACGCAGGTGCCGAACATCTGACGCGCGCCCGACCTATCGGGGGCTCACTCCCCCGCGCCGACCTCGGCCGGAGCGCGCAGCCACGACACCACGATGTCGCCGATCATCGACCGGAGGTGGTCGGCCAGGGGCGCGGCATGCAGGTCGCGGTCGAACAGGAACCCGAACGTGTACTGGTTCGCGACCTGGAACACGCAGTACGAGCTGATCAGCATGTGCACGTCGAACGCCTCGACGTCCGAGCGGAACAGCCCCTCCGCGCGACCGCGCTGCAGGATCTCGTCGAGCAGACCCACGGCCGGCTGACCGAGTTCGCGGATCGCGTCGATGCGCCGGATGAACTCGCCCCGGTGGATGTTCTCGATCATCACGAGCCGGATGAACGCGCTGTGGCGGACATGGTGGTCGTAGGTGAGCTCGGCGATCCGGCGGATCGCGTCGGTGGGCGCGAGGTCTCCCACGTGGATCACGCGCTCGGCCTCGCGGATGCCGCGGTACGCCCGCTCCAGCACCGCGAGGTAGAGCTGCTCCTTGCCGCCGAAGTAGTAGTAGATCATCCGCTTCGTCGTGCGGGTTCGATCGGCGATGTCGTCCACGCGCGCCCCCGAGTACCCCTGCTCGGCGAACACCTCGGTCGCGACATCCAGGAGCTCTGCGCGCGTACGCTCCGGATCGCGCTGGCGCGCGGCGGGATCTGTCACGTGGGCTCTCTTCTCACTCGGCTCCGTCGATCTTCTCATCACCGGCCGCGAGCGCTACGCGAGCGGCTCGGCGACGGGCTCGGGCTCCGGCCGCCCGCGCGATGTCCACACCGCGCCGGCACTGGCGCACACGACGAGCGCGAGCCCCACGACCTCGAGCAGGGACAGCTCCTGTCCCAGCAGGATCCATCCGGCGACCGCGGCGGTCGCGGGCGCGAGACTCATCAGGATGCCGAACGCCGCCTCGGTGAGGCGGCGCAGCGCGATGAGCTCGAGCGCGTACGGGATCGTGGACGACAGGATCGCGACGGCCGCGCCCAGCGCAAGGATGTCGGGGCGCAGCAGGATGGAACCGGCCGTGACGATGCCGAACGGCAGCGAGATCAGGGCGCCGATCGCCATCGCGAGCGCGAGCCCCTCGAGCCGCGGGAAGGCCCTCCCCACGCGCGCCTGGCCGCGGATGTAGAACGCCCAGCTCACGGCCGCACCCAGCGCGCACAGCACGCCGACGGGGTCGAGGCGCTCCCATCCGCCTCCGCCGAGGGCGAGGACGCCCGCGAGTGCGAGACCCGCCCAGACCCACGCGGCCCGCGTGCCGGCGACGAGGATCGACAGCGTCAGCGGACCGAGCACCTCGATCGTGACGGTCACGCCGAGCGCGAGCCGCTCGAGCGCCAGGTAGAAGAACCCGTTCATCACGGCGAGCGCGACGCCGAGCCGGATGACCGCGCCCCACTCGTCGCGCGTGCGCCCGCGCAGCGAGGGCCGCGCGAGCGCGAGCAGGATGACCGCCGAGAACACGAGGCGCAGCATGACCATGCCGAGCGGACCCGCATGCGGGAACAGCAGCACCGCGATCGCGGCTCCGACCTCCTGGCACGCGAGGCCCAGCGCGACGAGCCCGACCGCCAGGCCGGAGGAGCCGCGGGTCGTCACTCGGCGGGCTCGAGCGGGCACACGGCCCGATCGGCGATCGCCTGGTGGTAGGCCTCCGCCGTCCACGGCAGGGCCGCCTCGGGGCCGTCTCGCCCGACCGCGCGGGCGCCTTCGACGCGATCGCCGCGAGCTCCTTCGAAAGGGAGCCGACGAGCCCGTCCCCCGCCGCCGAGTTGTTCAGCACGACCGCCACGGTGAGGCCGTTGTCGGCGTCGGAGTACGCGCTCGTCAGGTAGCCCGGCATCGCCCCCTGCTGGCCGATCATCGTGCCCGCGATGTACGTGCCGCCCGCGTACTGGTACCAGGAGTCGGCATCCGTGCTGACGGGCTTGGCACCGCCCCAGCGCGGCGCGAACGACTCGCCGTCCTTCGCCCGCTCGGCCAGGGCCTCGGTGTAGATGCCGAGCTCGCTGATGGTCGACACGGCGCCCGCGTTCGTGTAGCCGAAGCTCGCGGACATCTCGGTGTACTCGCGCGGATCGACGCAGCCCGCGGCGCGATCCTCCTCGTTCGAGAAGTAGCCCGGCAGCGCGGGCTCGCCGGGAGCCGCCGCCTCGCGGCCCGGAAGCGCCGTCGCCTGCAGGCCGAGCGGCTCGGTGACGTACTGCCGGAACAGCTCGGCCGGCGTCGCGCGCGCGGCGTTCGACAGCGCGATGCCGAGCAGGAGGTAGCCCGTGTCCGACTCCGTGAACGCCACGCCCGGCTCGGTGCTCGCCTGGCCGAGACCGGCGGCCGCGATCTCGCGCGGGTTCCACTGGCGTGCGGGCGTGCGCAGCGCGTAGGGCAGCAGCGTGGGGGTCGAGCGGCCGAGACCCGACGTGTTGTCGCACAGCTGCTGGAGCGTCACGTTCGACAGATTCGGAGAGCTCGGCACGTACTGCGAGACCGGGTCGTCGAGCGCGACGACGCCGTCGTCCACGAGCCCGTAGAGCACGTCGCACGTCATGGGGCGCGTCATGGTCGTGATGCGGAAGGCCATGTCGGTGGTGACGGGCTCATCGCCGCCAGGGGCGGTCGTTCCGAGACCCTCGACCCAGGCGCCGGCCCACGGCACCCACACGCCGACGATCGCGCCGGACGATCCGGACGCCGCCATCGCGTGCTCGACGGCCTCCTGCAGCTCGGTCACGATGTCGGCCGGCAGCTCCCCGGTCACCTGCTCCGGCGTGCGCGCCTGCACGGCTTCCCCGCCTGTGCACCCGCTCACTGCCATCGCGATCGCCACCGTCGCCGCGAGTGCGCTGACGGCGCGCCGCACCTGTGATCGACCCCGCATCGACACCCCCGATCGCCCGTTCACCGAGTCTATGTCCCGTCCCGCGCGTTCCTGATCCGGGCGATCCCTGAACGACAGATCGTTATGACGTCGCGGCGGCGGCGGCCTGGCGCTGCTCCCACACGGCGCGCATGAAGCGGCGCACGTCCTGGTCGACGCGGATGTCGCTCGGCCGCAGCGGGCGCGACAGGTAGAGGCCCTCGAGCGACGTCAGGCGACTGAGGGCCACGTACGTCTGCCCCGGCGCGAACGCCCCGGCTCCGAGGTCGACGACCGCCCGGTCGTACGTCTTCCCCTGCGACTTGTGGATGGTCACGGCCCACGCCAGCCGCAGCGGGAACTGCGTGAACTCGGCCACGACCTCGCGCGTCAGCTTGCGGCCGATCGGGTCGTACGCGTAGCGGTACTTCTCCCACACGGCGGGCTCGACCTCGAACTCCTCGCCGTCGACGTCGACGCGCACGGTCTCGCCGACGATGCGCGTGACCGTGCCGATCGTGCCGTTCACCCAGCGGGGCGGCTCGCCCGCCGATCCGGCGTCGTTGCGCAGGAACATCACCTGCGCGCCGATCTTGAGCTTGAGCTCCTGATCGGCCGGGTACACGTCGCCGCGGCCGAAGTCGCCGTTCACGTCGGCCTTCGCGGTCTGCTCGCGTCCGGGCAGCTGCGCCAGATGACGCGCGTTGATCGCGTTCACGCGGTCATTGCGCGTGGCGAGCGTGATGATGGGGTGCTCGGGATCGTCGGGCGGCGTGCGCGCCCCGGTCGCGTTCAGGATGTCGGCGATCTCCTTCGTGACGCGCCCGTAGCGCACCGCGTTGAGCATGGCCTTGAACGCGTCGTCGTCCTGGCGGTGGATCTGCGTGAGCTCGCGGATGTGCAGCTCGGCGCCGTGCCGGCCGAGCTCGATCAACCCGTCTCCCTCGGGCGCCCGCCCCGCCCACACGTGCGCGTCGAAGAACCAGAACGAGCGGTAGTGGTCCTGAATGTAGCGCGCCTCGTCGCCGCGAGGCGGCACCGGGGCGAGCTGATACGGATCGCCGAACATCACGATCTGCACGCCGCCGAACGGCTCGCCGCGGCGCCCGCGCGCCTGCCGCAGCGATCGGTCGATGCCGTCCATCAGGTCGGCGTTGACCATGGAGATCTCGTCGATCACGAGCGTGTCGATCGCGTTCAGCAGCTTCCGCGTCGCGTCGTTCTGCTCGATGTCGCTGTCGGCGATGAGGCCGATCGGCAGTTTGAACAGCGAGTGGATCGTCTGTCCCTCGACGTTCAGGGCCGCGACGCCCGTGGGCGCACACACCGCGATCTGCTTCTTCGTGTTCCACGCGAGGTGGTTCAGCAGCGTGGACTTGCCGGTTCCCGCGCGCCCGGTCACGAAGACGTGCTCGCGCGTGTCCTCGATGAGGCGGAAGAGCTCTTCCTGCTCGGGGGACAGCGCGGGCATGGGCTCTATCCTCCCACCCGGTCGGCCGCCGCATCCGCGCCATGCACAGGCGTTTCGGGACCGTCACGGCGAGACACGCTCAGGATGATCCGACCCTGCTCTCTTTAGACTGACGCAATGGACCAGGCCACCGCGAGCGCCCCGCTGTCGGCGGCCCCCGCGGCAGGCGGCCCCGCTCGCCCGGCGGGCAGGGGCGGCTCCCTGAAGGGCGATCTGGTGATCCTCGGCGTCGTGGGCGTGCTGCTCGCGGGGGCCATCTGGGCCGGGTTCTCTGCCCTGCACCGCCAGTTCTGGGGCCCGAGCGCGTTCGTCGAGCGCTACATCGCCATGCTCTCCGAGGGCGACGCCGCGGGTGCCCTCGCGGTGCCGGGCGTCACGCTCGACAGCACGGACCTGGAGGCGGCGGGCCTGCCGGCGAGCGCGTCGGACGCTCTGCTGCGCAAGGCGGCTCTGACCTTCGACATCAGCGACGTCGAGATCACGTCCGAGCGCGAGGTCGACGGCGTCGTCGAGGTGACCGCGTCGTACCGGATCGACGGCACGGCCGGCAGCTCCGCCTTCCGCGTCGAGCGGATCGGCACCGAGGGACTCGTGCCGCGCTGGAGCTTTGAGACGAGCCCGCTCGCCGAGCTCCGGGTGGGGGTGCGCGGGTCGATGCAGTTCGCCGTGAACGGCTTCGAGCTCGACAAGCGCCAGGTCTCCCCCGACGGCTCCGAGGCCGATCCGATGGACGCGGTCTCGCTGCTCGTGTTCTCCCCCGGCATCTACAGCGTCGACGTCGACACGGCGATGGCAGAAGCCGACCCCGTGCACGTGCTCGCCGACACGGCGCTGCACAGCGTGCCGCTGGACATCCAGGCGGAGCCGAGCAAGGCCTTCGTCGACGTGGTCGAGGAGAAGGTCTCGGCGTTCCTCACCGACTGCGCCACGCAGGAGGTGATGCAGCCCACCGGCTGCCCGTTCGGCATGGACACGCACGCCGTCGGCGGCGATCGCGTGCTCGCCGACACGATCGACTGGACGATCCCGTCGCAGCCGCCGGTCGTGGTGGTGCCCAGCGACGAGTACTTCGCGATCTCGGCCGCGACCGGCACGGCGCACTTCGACGCCGACGTCGTCTCGCTGTTCGACGGCTCCGTCTACCACGTCAGCGAGGACGTGCCGTTCGTGATCGACGGCACGGTCGACGTCCTGCCCGACGGCACGGCGTCGATCCTGATCGGCAGCCCCGCGCTGCGCTGATCCGGAGTCCGCTGGGGCGCGCTACCGGACGCTGTCGCGCTCGGCGAGCTTCGCCAGGCGGGCGTTGTACGCCGCGAGCTCCGCGTCGTCCGTGCGGTCGGCGTGGCGGTCGGACCGGCGCTGCTGGCGCTCGTCGCTGCGGCTCCACTGGATCGCCACCACGATGGCCGTGATGAGCGTCGGGATCTCGCCGATCGACCACGCCACGCCGCCGCCGATGTACTGATCCTCGAGCGGTGTCGGACCCCACGTGCGGCCCATCGCGCCGAACCACTCGGCGATCATCAGCCCCGACTGCATCATGATCGCGACGCCGAAGAACGCGTGGATCGCCATGACCGCGATGAGCGTGACGAGCCGACCGGGATAGGGCATGCGGTAGGGCAGCGGATCGATCCCCGTCAGCGTCATCACGAACAGGAAGCCCGAGATGAGGAAGTGCGTGACCATCCACACGTGCCCGAGGTGGTCGTACAGCGACCAGCGGAAGAGGTCGGTGTAGTAGAACACCCAGAGAGAGCCGACGAAGATGCCGGCGGCGACGAGCGGATGCGTGACGACGCGCGCGAAGGGGCTGTGCACGGCCCACATGATCCACTCGCGGCCACCGCGCGTGCCGTCGTCGCGCTTCGCGATCGCGCGCAGCGCGAGCGTGATCGGCGCGCCCGGGACGAGCATCAGCGGGATGCCCATCGTCAGCAGCATGTGCCCGAGCATGTGGAGGCTGAACAGATAGTCCTGGTAGGCGTTGATCGGCCCGGACGTGACCCAGAACAGCGTCACCATCCCGAGCACCCACAGCACCGTGCGGAAGATCGGCCAGCGGTCACCGCGCCGCCGCAGCCGGATCACGCCCGCCAGGTAGAACGCGATGCCGAAGACCGCGACGAACGCCCACAGCAGGTCGACGTCCCACACCGTGAACCAGCGCTCGAGCGTGAGCTCCGGCGGCAGCGGCTCGTCGGTGAGGATCTCCGCGGGCGTCGAGGAGTACGGCGTCTCGGTGAGCGGCGGCGACGTGCGCGCGAGAGCGGCGGCCGCACCCGAGGCCACGCCCATGAACGCGAGCTCGACCGCGATGAGCGTCCAGAACGTCCGGGCCTTACGGGCGCGGTCGATGCGGTCGATCAGGCGCAGCCGGTACCAGGCCGCGAGCAGTCCCATGAACACGAGAGCCGCGATCTTCAGGCACAGGATGCCGCCGTACGGCGTGGTCAGCTGCTCCCACGAGCTGATGGACGACAGCGTCCGCGCGAAGCCCGACAGCGTCACGATCACGAATGCGAGCAGCGCGATGGAGGAGTAGCGGCGCAGCACGTCGGGAAGGAGCCGTCCCGACAGTGCGGGCCGCAGGACGACGAGCAGCACGAGGCCGCCGAGCCACACGGCCGCGCCCACGATGTGCAGGCTCATCGCGGTCACCGTGGCGTCGTGGCTCGCCAGCTCGCCCGAGTGCCCCTGCGTCGCCATCGGGATGAGCGAGGCGATCGCCAGGATCGCCGTGAGCAGCGTTGCCGTCCACGACCGGATCGCGAACGCCAGGATCGTGACGACCGCGGCCGCGATGGTCGTGATGAGCCAGGTGCGGCCCAGCTCGACCTCCGTCAGGAACGCCCCGAGCTGGGCGCCGAACTCCGGTCCCGCCGACAGCTGCGGATTGAAGGAGTCGAGGAAGGTGAAGAACCCGACCGCGCCGGCCGAGATCGTGAAGACCGCGGCGCCGATCGAGGCGACATCCAGCGCGCCGTCGAACTCGCGCTCACCGGCCTTCAGCGCGAACAGCGCGAGCACGAGGGATCCCGCCATGACGGCGGCCGCCAGGTTCACGATCAGCTTCGCGACCGGCAGACCCCACCGCACGAACGGGCCGGGATCGCCGGCCGACAGCGGATCGGCCGCCCCGCCGTAGGCGAGCGCCGCGAAGCACGTGAGCACGGCCGCGGCGACGAGGATCACGGGCCCGATGGCCCGCAGCGCGCGCGGATTCACCCGTTCAGCCTAGTTCCGCGAGCCTGGGACGGATCTGACTCCCGCGCGGGCGCTCACGAGAGGCGCCGACCCGAGCGTGAGGAGAAAAGTCAAGCCCGGTGACCGGGAATTGAGGGGACCCATAGCGTGTCGGCCATGAGTATCGGAACCGGAGTAGTGCTGTTCGTGATCGGTGCCATCCTGGCGTTCGGCCTCGAGATCGACATCCCTGGCGTTGACGACGACTTCATCGGCTACCTGCTGATGGCGGTCGGCGTCATCGTGTTCATCGTCGGCCTGGTGCTGCTGACCCGCCGTCGCTCGGCCGTCGAGCGCACCCGCACGGTCAACGATCCGGGCGCGGGCAACGTCACGGAGCGTCGCACCGACGTCGACCCCTATTGATCTGAAGCACCCGAAGCGTCGACCCGAGAGACGCGAAAGGGGATGCCTCCGTCGTGGAGGCATCCCCTTTTCCGTTGCGCCGGAATTACTTGGCGGCGGCCTTCAGCTTGGAGCCCGCGGTCACCTTGACGCGCTTGCCGGCCGGGATCTTGATCTCGGCGCCGGTCTGCGGGTTGCGGCCGGTGCGAGCGGCCGTCTCGACCTGCTCGAACGCGATCCAGCCCGGGATCGAGACCTTCGAGCCCTTCGCGACGGCCTCCGAGACCGTGGTGAAGAGGGCGTCGAGAACGCCCGAGACCGCGGACTGGCTCTGGCCCGTGGCGCTGGCGATGCTCGCGACGAGCTCGGTCTTAGTGATGGACTTGTCGGCCATGTCATCCTCCAGCGGCGCCGCGAGGACGCCGCGCTGTGATCAATGGACCGGAGACGGTTTACCCCCGGGCGATCGTCGATCGCGCCTCGAATGTATCAACGGGGCCCGGAATTCCGCGGATTCTCGCGGGAATCCGGGCGATTCGGCTGGCGTGTCGGGTGCTGGAGTGACGGATGTGACTGCTGTGGCGAACTTCGGCGCGTCCCGCGGAATTCCGCGGTTCGGGGCGGGACGTCGGGTGGCCGCATGCGCGGTGAAGCCTCACGCGTGCAGCGTGCGCAGCGCGGCCACGACGTCGTCGTGCCAGCGCCGCGACACGGCCAGGACGCGCGCGAAGATGCCGGTGTCGTGAGTCGCGCCGAGGTACTGCACGGCGCTCGCCTCGACGCCGGCCTGGCGCAGCGCCGCGGCGTAGGCGACGCCGTCGCCCCGCAGCGGGTCGTACTCCGCCGTGAGGATCACGGCTGGCGGCAGCCCCTCGAGCGACTCCGCCCGGATCGGTGAGGCATACGGCTCGCGTGCGTCCTTCCGGTGGCGCAGGTAGGTGCGGGCGACGGACGCCAGCTCTCGCGCCATCAGGAGGGTGGGGATGCCGAGTGCGCGGGACGCCCGGAAGTCGATGTGACGCCCCGTGAGGTCGACGACGGGCACCTCCAGCAGCTGGAGGCGCAGCGGCAGCTTGCCGCGGTCGCGGTTCATGAGCGCCACCGCCGCCGCGATGTTCCCGCCCGCCGACGTGCCGGCGAGGCCCACGCGGCCGGGATCGATCCCCAGCTCCTCGGCGTGCGCGAACACGTACTCGAGTGCCGCGTGGCCCTGCATCACCTGCGTCGGGTACTTGTGCTCGGGCGCGAGCGCGTAGCCGACGCCGACGATCGCGATCCCCGCCTCCGCGGCCCGGCGGCGATTGGCGGCATCCGTCGTCGGGAAGTCGAGACCGCCGATCCGGAAGGCGCCGCCGAAGAACGCGAGGCACGCGGGAACGGGCTGCGCGGGACGCTCCCCCGTCGTGGGGTAGTAGATGCGCAGAAGCACGTCGGGCTGGCCGGGCACCGGCACGACGCGGTCGATCGTGTGCACGCGCGGCCCGGGCACGCCGTTCTTGCGCTGCTCCGTGCGATCCCAGGACAGCGCGATCTTGCGATGCTCGGCCCGGCGCCGGCTCGGGCGGTGCGCATCGGCGGCGGGCTCGTGCCGGGCGGGCGACTCGGCGCCGTCACGGGACTCGGCCTTCGCGGCGGCGTGCGCACGCGCCTTCTCCTCGGCCGGGGCCCCCTTCACGGCTGCCTCCGCGGCGGGACGCATGAACCACGGCCAGCCGAGGCGCTGCTTCAGTCCCTCGAGGCCCTGCGCGATCATGTACTTCCGCTGCCGACGCAGACGCTCGGCGAAGAACGGATCGAGCGGCATGCCAACCTCCTTCAGTCCCGGGTGTCATCCTCGCTCGCTCGCCGCCCACCCTGGTCGCGACGAGCGACGCCTCATGCGCGATGGGTGGCTCAGTCGTGCCGCAAAGCTCGGCCGATCGGTCCCGTCGTCCTTGTTCCTCCCATCGTGCCAAAGCCGGCGAACCGTGGCTTGTCGCGCACCAGCAGGCGGTGACCGCCTGAGCGGGCATGCGGAGGGGGCGAGGATCTGAGGATCCTCGCCCCTTCTCGCGCGCCCTCAGCGCTCCGCGTCGACCGCGGGGCGCCGGGACAGGAGCAGGATCGCGACCCCGCCCACGACGAGCAGGGCCGCCGTGGACGAGTACAGCGCGACGTTCGTCCAGCCGGCATCCAGCAGGGCGCCGGCGGCGATCGGGGCGAGGATCGCGCCGGCGCGCCCCACGCCGAGCGCGGCGCCGACACCCGTCGCCCGCACCTGCGTCCCGTAGCGCGCGGGCGCGACGGTGTAGAGGCCCGCGATGCAGCCGTTGACCAGCAGCCCGACGACGACACCCAGGGCGAAGGCGACCGCGAGGAAGACCGTGGACAGCACGAACGCCACGATCGCCGCCGCGCTCAGCAGCAGGAACACGAGCAGCAGTCGCTCGCGGGAGGTCCGCGCGGCCAGGGCGCCGTACAGCACGGAGCCGGCCGCGCCGCCGATCGCGAGCGCCATCCCCACGATCACGCCCTGGTCCACCGTCATGCCCGCCTCGACCATCAGGCGCGGCGTCCACGAGTTCACGAAATAGAACGCGAACATCACGGTGAAGAACGCCGCCCACAGCAGCAGCGTCGCCGCGAGCATGTCCCGCGCGAACAGCCCGCCGGCTCCGGACCGCGTTGCGTCGGATCGCGTGCGGGCCCCGGCTTCGCCGACGCGGTCGGGATCGAATCCGACGCGCGTCGCGATGCGCCGCAGCGCCGCGTGGGCGCGTGCGCCGCGCAGCTGCAGGAAGTGCACGGACTCGGGCAGCAGGAACAGCAGGACCGCGAGCAGGACGGTGCTGGCGATCGCGCCCGTCAGGAAGACCGCGCGCCATCCGGCCTCCTCCTGGAGGCCCACCGCCGCCAGCCCGCCCAGCGTGGCACCGACGCCGTACCCGGCGGTGTAGATGCCGAGCGCGAGGCCGCGCCAGCGCGCGGACGAGAACTCCGCCGTGATCACCGTGATGCTCGTCAGGATGCCGCCGACGCCGAGGCCGGTCAGCACCCGCCAGATGCCGAGCTGCACGACGTCCTGCGCGGTCGCCGCGAGGTACATGCCGGCCGTCGCGAGCGCCACGGACCCCAGGACGGTGACGCGGCGGCCGATCAGATCCGCGACGCGGCCGAGCGCGAGCGAGCCGACGGCCATGCCGACGAGGGTCGCGCTGATCACGACGCCGAGCACCGTGCCGGTCAGCCCGAACTCCTGCTCGACGCGTGCGGAGACGAAGGACATCGCGGCGACGTCGAAGCCGTCGAGCGCGTTCAGGAGCACCGCCGCCGCGACGATCGCCCACTGGTAGGGCGTCATCCGGGAGTGCTCGAGGTGGTCGCGCAGGTCGGATGCGCGGGCGGAAGAGGTGGTCATATCGCTGCAGCCTTCATCGGTTACTCGACGCGGCGCGTCGTCGCGCCGGTCGCCAGCATACCTATGCTCATAGCCTCTCGCCATAGGTACGGTGACGGGGCCTCGTCGTCGGCGCCCACGCCCGGCATGCGAAAGGGGCGAGGATCCGATGGATCCTCGCCCCTTTCCGTGCGTCTGGAGTGCTTACCAGCTCGACTTGGTCACGCCGGGCAGCTCGCCACGGTGCGCCATGTCGCGGAAGCGGACACGGGAGATGCCGAACTTCGTCAGGACGCCGCGGGGACGGCCGTCGATGACGTCGCGCGAGCGGACGCGGATCGGCGACGCGTTGCGGGGCAGCTTCTGCAGGCCCACGCGGGCGGCCTCGCGCTCCTCGTCGGTCGCGTTGGGGTCGATGAGCTGCTTCTTGAGGGTCGCGCGCTTCTCGGCGTAGCGGGCGACGATCTCCTTGCGCTGCTCGTTGCGCGCGATCTTGCTCTTCTTGGCCATGATTAACGCTCCTCGCGGAAGTCGACGTGCTTGCGGACCACCGGGTCGTACTTCTTGAGCACGAGGCGGTCGGGGGTGTTGCGGCGGTTCTTCTTGGTCACGTAGGTGTAACCGGTGCCCGCCGTCGAGCGCAGCTTGATGATCGGACGGATGTCCTGAGCCTTCTTGGCCATTAGAGCTTCACACCCTTCGCGATCAGGTCCTTGACGACCGACTCGATGCCACGGGCGTCGATGACCTTGATACCCTTGGCCGACACGTTCAGCGTGATCTTGCGACCGAGCGACGGAACGTAGTAGGTCTTCTTCTGCACGTTCGGGTCGAAGCGGCGCTTCGTCCGGCGGTGCGAGTGCGAGATGTTGTGACCGAAGCCGGGAACGGCACCGGTCACCTGGCACACAGCAGCCATGATGGTTCTCCTTCAATACCGTGGCGTCGGACGACGCCACCCAAGGTCTCTTGTCTGCACATGTCCCAGCCGACCCTTGCGGGCTGTGTTCGGGAGGGGATGTACGAACTGCGCACAGGAGTGCACGCAGACAATCGCCCAGCCTAGCACACCCGGGCGTGTCTCCTCGCCCCGCGCGGGAACCGCGGGTCGGAGACAATGGAGGGGATGAACAGCGCCGCACCCGACCGTCCGCCGCACTGGAGGTCGGATCTGCGGCACGCGTTCACGAGCCTCGTGCGGCTTCCGCCGTCCCCGGGCCCGCGTCTGCCCATCGCGACGCAGGCGGCCCTCGCGATCGCGGTGCCGATCGTCGTCATGACCGCGCTGGGCCGCACCGACCTCGGGCTGCAGGCGGCGAGCGGCGCGTTCGCCCTCCTGTTCGGCTCCCATCTGCCGCCCGTCGACCGGGTGGGCGTGATCCCCGTGGCCGCCGCGGGGCTCGTCGCGTCGGCCGCGCTCGGCGCACTGGCCGGCCTCTCGGCGCCCGCGACCCTCATCGGCGGCGTGCTCGTCGCCGTGGTGAGCGCGGCGCTCGCCTTCGGCTTCTCGCTCGGCCCGCCCGGTCCGCTGTTCTTCGTCCTCGTCTTCGGCCTGTCGGCGCACCTCGCCGCCGCCGGCGTCGACCGTGTCGCATCCGTCGCCGCGATCGCGGCCGGCACGGTGTTCGCGTGGCTGCTGTCGGCGCTCCCGCTGCTGCGCGTGGACGCGCGGCGGACCCCGCGGCGCCCCCTGCGCGAACTGCTGCCCGGGCCGCGCTGGTCGCCCGACGCGCGCCTCCTGCTCGCCCGTGTCGCGGTGGTCGCGGTGGTCGGCACGCTCGCCGCGCTGTGGGTGGACCCGGATCGCGCGTACTGGATCGTGACCGCGGCGATCGGCGTCATCGGCGTCGCGGCCGATCGCGGCACCGCGCTGCTGCGCGGCGTGCACCGCACCGCCGGCACCGTCGTCGGCGCGGGGCTGTTCCTCGTGCTCGGGGCGCTGCCCTGGGACGACCCGTGGGCGGGCTTCCGGGTCGCCCTCGTGCTCGGCGCGCTGCAGTTCGCGATCGAGCTCGTCGTCGTGCGCAACTACGCCCTGGCGCTCGCGTTCATCACGCCGCTGGTGCTGCTGCTCACGGGCGCCGCGACGGGCGACATGCACTCCCCCGGGATCGCGCTCGAGCGCATCGTCGACACGCTCGTGGGGGCGGCGCTCGGCGCGGTCACGGGCGTGCTGCACCCCCGCCGCATCATCGGCTAGACCGCGCCGCGCCCGGGCCGGAACGCCGACACGGTCGGGTCCCCGGGGATCCAGAAGCGCCACGGATACGCCGCCGTGCCGGCGATGCCCGCGACCCCGACGCGCGGGCCGGTCGCGATGTCGGCGAGCGGCTCCGCGCGCAGGTGCAGGCGTGCCACGGCGCCCTCCCGCGGCTCTCCCGTCACGGCGTCGATGCCGTCGTGGAGCGCGTGACGCAGGCCGATCGCATCGCCCAGCCGCCCGGGTCCGCGGGCCAGGTCGCGGTCGGTGCGTGCGACGCCCTTCGCCTCGCGGCGCCGACGGGCGACATCCGCGCCCTCGACGATCTCCCCCGCGCGCAGCAGGATGCCGTCCCCGCGCCCGGCGGGACCGCACACGACGTTCACGCACGAATGGATGCCGTGGCTGAGGTAGACGTACAGGTGCCCGGCCTCGCCCCACATCGTGGCGTTGCGCGCGGTCGGGCCCATGCGCGCGTGGGATCCGGGATCCGCGACCTCGCCCGATCCGCGCCCGTGGTACGCCTCGACCTCGGTGATCCGCACCGTCACGTCCCCGCCGATCCCCGCGGGGCCGTCCGGCAGTGTCGTCTCCAGCAGCGCGCCGAGCAGCGTCGGCGCGACGTCGACGGGCAGGCCCGCAAGGTCCTCCCGGCGCGCGGGGCGGTGCGTCGCCATCGCGCTCACCACGGTCCCGTCGTACACCACGAGATGTCGAAGCCGGACAGCACCGACACCTCCTCGCCCGAGTCGACCTCGACGATGTGCGTCTGCACGGTGCCGGGGATCGGCTGGCCGCCCACGTCGTACGGGTTCGTCAGGATGTCGGGCGCGACGAGCGCGGCGACGTAGCGTCCGCTCGGCGACACGCAGCCCTGCAGCAGCGCGTCCTCGGCGCCCACCTCGAACAGCACGCGCGCCACGCCGTCCTCCGCCACGTGGGCGAGCAGCTGCGCCTCGGGACGGCCGCTGTCGAGCATCCGCTGGTACTGCCGGATCGTGCCCGCCCGACCCTCGCCGCCCGCCGTGACGGGGGTGACCGCTCCGAGCATGCCGAGGTCCCGATCCGGCTCGACGAGCGCGGTCTCCTCGCCCGTGCGGAGGTCGAGCTGCCGGATGCCCTGCTCGACGCGCTCGACGATGGCCGTGTAGGTGCCCCGCGCGATCGCGTCGATCGTGACCGCGCCGCCCAGCAGCGTGGGATCGGCATCCGTCTCCGGATCCGTCAGGATCAGCTCGCCGTCGAAGTCGATCAGCAGCAGCGCGGAGGAGTCGGGCACGAAGCGCCAGCGGTCGACGCTCACGGCCTCGCCGCCCACCTCGATCGGCACCGGATCGGCGGCGGGCTCGCGCAGCCGGGCCGTGTACAGCACGCTCGCGTCGCCCTGACCGCCGGGATCGGAGTACGTGAAGCCCGCGAGGTCGCCGCGCTGCGACACCTGCAGCGCCTGCACGATGCCCTCGCCCGGCAGCGTCACGGCCGCGACGTCGGATCCGTCGCGGTTCATCACCTGCAGTCCGGAGACGCCGCCCTCCGCGGTCGCCACCACGAGCCGCGTGGAGGTCGCGCGGAAGTCCTCGATCGTCGGCGCGGTGTAGACCGGTACGGCGTTCTCGCCGTCCAGCGTCGAGCGGAAGATCGTGTCGTCGCCGTCCGGGTCGCGCTGCAGCAGGAAGACCTCGGCGGGCGGCGTCGTGAACGTCGTCTCGAGCGTGGTCTCCGGGCCGCCTCCGACGGCTCGCGCGCCGTCGACGCGAACGGTGTACTCGGTGTCGTCATCGAGCGGCACCGTGAAGCGCACGCCGACGCTGCGTCCCGCGGCGTCCACCGTGAACGGGGCGGCGGGCGTGACACTGACCTGCTCCGGGTCGACATCGGCGAGGGCCTGGTTCACGGTCAGGATGGCGCGCGCGCCGGCCACCTCGATCGCCGCGCCGGGATCGACCTGCACCTCGGTCACACGCGGGCCCTGCGCGAGGCTCACGGCCGCACCCGCCCCACCGAGGACGGCGAGCGCGGCGAGCACGCCCACGAGCGTCAGCGCGAAGCGGCGCACGCCTGCGCGGCGGCGCGTGCGGCGCCGGGTGGTGTCAGTACTCATACGGATCGTCCGGGGCGTCGATCGCGGTGATCTCGCGCGGCTGGATCACGAGGGCACCGGCGGCGTCGGTCGTGACGACGCCGTCGACCTCGACCCACGCGCCGGCCTCGAGGGCATCCTGCTCCGCCGCGACGGGCACGGTCGCGGGCTGCGCGTCGATCACGCAGTGGGTGACGACGAGGCGGCCCACGCGCAGCGAGCCGTCGTCCGCCGGCGCGACGAAGCCGGTCAGCGTGACCTGCGTGCCCTCGAAGGAGTCGGGGCTCGTCGCGCTCGAGAACACGGATGCCCAGTCGCCCACGCCGAACGTGCTCGTGTCGGCCGCGGCCAGCAGCACCTCGTCCGCTCCGGCGAACAGCGGCGCCGTGCCGGTGTCGCGCGCCATCGCGAGCTCGACCGACAGCGACGCGGGCGGCAGCACGAGCGCCGTCACCGCGACGGCCGATGCGGCGACGCCGCCGACCCAGACGGCGACCGAGCCGACCCCGCTCCCGGTCCAGCGAGGGAGCGAAGCGACCGAGTCGGAACCGTCCGGGCGCTCGTGCGGCTCGTGGTCGCCGTGGTCGTGGCCGTGATCGGCCTCGGCGCCGAGCGGCAGCGCGAACGACGCGACGGCGCCGACGAGCGCGAGCACGGCCATTCCGACCGCGAACCACGCCTGATCCGGGTTGATGTAGAGCGCCAGGCGTCCCGTGGCCGCGAGCCCGAGTGTGACGACGGCGAGCACGGCGGCCAGACCCACACCCAGCCACCGGGTCCCCGCGGATCCCCACGCGCTACGCAACGAGGTTCACCCCGATCCCGATCCCGAACGCCGCCAGCAGCACGACCGCGACGATGCCCGCGAGCGTGCGCCACGTGAACGTCGTGCGCATGAGCGCGAGCATCTTGACGTCGACGAGGGGGCCGACGAGCAGGAACACCACGAGCGATCCGGGCGAGAACGTCGAGGCGAACGACAGCGCGAAGAACGCGTCGACGTTCGAGCAGATCGCGACCGTCATCGCGAGGGCCGTCATCGCGACGATCGACAGCACGGGGTTGGATCCGATCGCCAGCAGCGCGTCGCGCGGCACGATCACCTGCACGGCTCCGGCGATCGCCGAGCCGATGACGAGCGCGGGCATCACGGCGCGCAGCTCGACGACGAACTGGGCGAGGCTGCGGCGCCCGCGACCGCCCGTCTCGTGCGTCACGACCTCGCACGTGTCGAGGAAGCGTCCGGTCAGCAGGCTCGCGGGGTCCGGATGCCGGCTGTAGATCCAGCCGATGAGGTTCGCGATGAGCCAGCCGCCCACGATCCGCGCGACGAGGATGCCGCCGTCCCATCCGAACGCGGCGTGCGTCGTGACGATCACGATCGGATTCACGATCGGGGCCGCCACCAGGAAGGTGAGCGTCTCGGCGGGGGAGACGCCGCGCATCAGCAGGCCGCGCGCGAACGGCACGTTGCCGCACTCGCACACCGGGATGAGCATGCCGAGCAGCGACAGGACGGCGCGACGCGCCCATGCCCGGCGCGGCATGAAGCGCTCGATCACGCCGGCCGGCAGCCACACCTGCACGGCGATCGACAGGATGACGCCCAGCATCACGAACGGCAGCGACTCGATCAGCACGCTGAGCGCGAGCGTCAGCCCGTCCTGCGCGCGCGTGGGCAGGCCGTCCGGGAACAGGCTCGGTGCGAACACGTCGAGCGCGACGAGCAACGCGACGGCGCCCAGCCCGAGCCCGAGGCCCGCGAGCACGCGCGACCCCGGTCGCCGGACGGCCGTCGCGGTCTGCGTCATGCCTTCGCGGCCGCGCAGGCCTCGCACAGGCCGAAGATGTCGACCACGTGCTCGGCGTCGCGGAAGCCGTGACGCGAGGCGGTCTCCTGCGCCCACTGCTCGACCGCGGTGGCCTCGATCTCGACGGTGAGCCCGCAGTTGCGGCAGATCAGGTGGTGGTGGTGACCGCTCATGGCACAGGCGCGGTAGAGCGCCTCGCCCTCCGGGCTCTGCAGCGAGTCGGCCTCGCCCGAGGCCGCGAGGCCGGCGAGCGCGCGGTACACGGTCGCGAGGCCGATGCCCGTGTTCTCGTCGCGCAGGGCGGCGTGCAGGCTCTGCGCGCTCACGAAGCCGCGCGCGTCGGAGAGCGCATCGCGCACGCGCTCGCGCTGCCACGTGTTCCGCTGGACCATGAGACCGATTCTAGGCCGCGACCCTCAGCGGCTCCTGGGCGGCGGACAGCGCCAGGGCGCGGTCGCGGCGCCATGCGATGAGGCGGCAGACGACGTAGATCAGGAACGAGATCGTGGTGATGTAGGGGCTCACCGGCAGCGTGCCGGCGATCGCGAGCAGGATGCCGCCGACGGCCGACGCGAAGCCGAACGCCGCCGCCAGCAGCGGCACCGCGACGGGGCCGTGACTGACGCGCATGGCCGCGGCGGCCGGCGTCACGAGCAGGGCCATCACGAGCAGCGCCCCGATGATGTGCACCGCGACGGCCACGATCAGGCCCAGCAGCAGCATGAAGACGATGCTCACCGCGCTGGTCGGCACGCCGCGAGCGGCGGCGGCCTGGCCGTCGAGCGAGTCGAAGCGCAGCGGGTTCCACACCATCAGCAGCCCGATCAGGACGATCAGGGAGATGGCGATCAGCCAGCCGAGGTCGGGGCTCGACACCGAGACGATCTGCCCCGTCAGCAGGCTGAACCGGTTGGCGCTGCGACCCTCGTACAGCGACAGGAACAGGATCCCGAGTCCCAGCCCGAAGGGCATCAGCACGCCCACGATCGAGTTGCGGTCGCGCGCCCGGGAGCCGAGCAGCCCGATCAGCAGCGCCGCCGCGACCGCGCCGACGAGCGATCCCATCACGACGCTGCCGCCGAACAGCAGCGCCGCGGCGGCGCCCGCGAAGGACAGCTCGCTGACCCCGTGCACCGCGAAGGCCATGTCGCGCTGCATGATGAACACGCCGATCAGACCCCCGACGACGCCGAGCACCGCGCCGGCGATCACCGAGTTGCCGACGAGCTGCAGCAGCGCGCCGTAGTCCTGGAACGAGAACACGTCGCTCCAGTCGAGAGCCGGGACGATCACGCGGCGCCCACCTCGACGGGCAGCGCGGGCACGTGGCAGTGGTCGTCGGCGTCGGGCGCGCCCACGACGACGAGCCGTCCGCCCGTGCGGAGCACGTGCACGGGTGCGCCGTACAGGTCGGTGAGCACGTCGGAGCGCAGCACCTCCTCGGGCGTCCCGAGCGTGAAGCGGCCGCCCGCGATGTACAGGACGCGGTCGACGTGGTCCAGGATCGGGTTCACGTCGTGCGTGACGAACAGCACGGCCGCGTCGTGCTCGCGACGCTCGCGGTCGATGATCGCGGTGACGGCCTGTTGGTTCGCGAGGTCGAGGCTTGACAGCGGCTCGTCGCACAGCAGCAGCGCGGGCCCGTCGGCGAGCGCCTGCGCGACGCGCAGCCGCTGCTGCTCTCCGCCGCTCAGCAGTCCCACGGGCCGTTCGGCGTAGGCGGAGGCGCCGACGGCCTCGAGCAGCGCGTCGACGCGGTGCCGGTCACCGCGGCGCGGGAAGGGGATGCCGAAGCGCGTGCCCTGGATGCCGAGCGCGACGAGGTCGCGCGCGCGCATGCTGGTCCCCGGCGGCAGCGGCAGCTGCTGCGGGATGTAGCCGATGCGCCGGTCGCCGCGGCGCACCGCCCCACCCGCCACCCGGATCTCTCCCGCGCTGAGCTCCTGCAGCCCGAGGATGGCCCGCAGGAGAGTCGTCTTGCCCGAGCCGCTCGGCCCCAGCACCGCGACGAACTCGCCGGGCCGCACCGCGAGATTGAGCCCCGCCCAGAGCTCGCGCCCGCGCAGGCTCAGGCCGGCGCCGGAGATCTCGAGCACGGGTGCGGTGGTCATGGATCCAGTGTAGATCGGCGACTGATAATCGTTCTCGTGGACGGCCAGACCTCCGCCCGCTCACGGCCGACGGACGCGAACGCGTCAGCCGGCGAGCGCCTGCTCGAGCGCTTCGATGTTGGCGGTCATCCAGCTGACGTAGGTGTCGCCGTCGGGCAGCGTCTCGGCGTACTCGATGACCGGCACGCCCGCGCCCTCAGCCGCTTCGATCACGCGCTGGGTCTCGGCGCCCGCGGTCTGCGTGTTGGTGATGAGCACGTCGATCTCGCCGCCCTCGATCGCGTCGAGCGCGGCGAGCAGCGTCGCGGGAGCGACATCCTGCCCCTCCTCGACCGCCTCGGCGAAGCCCTCTGTGGTCGCGTCCTCCAGCCCCGCGGCGGCCGCGAGGTAGCCGCCGACGGGCTCGGTGAAGAACACGTGGGCACCCTCGTGCGCGGTCGCGACCTCGTCCAGCGCAGACTCGAGGCCGTCGATGTCGGCCAGCAGCTCCTCCTGAGCGACCTGGATGTCCGAGGCCGCGTCGGGAAGCAGCTCGCCGAGCTCGGCACCGAGCTCCTCGACCAGGTGCGCGATGGTGTGCGGGTCGTACCAGACGTGCTCGTTGAAGCCCTCGATGTGGTCGTGGCCCTCGTGCTCGTGGTCGTGCGCCTCCTCGGTCGCCTCGCTCTCGGGGGCGGCCGTCTCGGGCGTGGCGGTCTCCGCCTGCTCGTCCTCTGCGTGCTCGTCCTCGGCGTGCTCGTCCTCTGCGTGCTCGCCCTCCGCGTGCGACTCGGCACCGGGGTAGTCGTGCGAGTACTCGACGACCGTGATGACGTGCTCGGTGCCGGCCTCCTCGGTCAGCTGATCCATGAAGGGGTCGTAGCCGCCGCCGTTGCGCACGACGAGATCGGCCTGCTGCACGGCGAGCTGGTCACGGGTCGTCGCCTCGTACGAGTGCGGATCCTGCGTGGGCGAGTCGACGATCGCGGTCACGTCGGCCGCATCGCCCACGAGCTCTGACAGGAGCGATGCGTAGACGCTCGTCGACGCGACGATCGAGAAGCCGGCGCCGTCCTCGGCCCCGGCGTCGGGGGCATCGGTGGAGGAGCAGCCCGCCAGGACGAGCGCGGGGACGGCGAGAGCGGAGGCGAGCACGAGGCGACGAGGCATGATCTCGATCGTACCGTAATGAGAATCGTTTTCAGAACGCAGCAACCGGCCCGCGCCCGGGCCGCGCTCAGCGCCCGAGCTGGAACAACTGATGGAGCTGCTCGCGGTTCGAGACCTGAAGCTTGCGGTAGGCGGTGCGCAGATGCGTCTTCACCGTGTTCACGCTGACGTGCTGCTCTTCCGCGATCTCGATGTTCGAGCGCCCGGCGAGCGCGGCGCGCACGACCGCCGTCTCACGCTTCGTGAGGGCGTCGGTTCCTGCGATGGGGGTGCTCGCCGCGACGCCGAGCAGGCGGTCGGCGACCTCGCCCTCGCCGCGCTCGCGCAGCAGCGCCGCCAGGCGCTGGCGGACACCGGCGGGGCCGAACGTCAGCGCCGAATGGCAGTGGTTCCAGACCGCGAGGGCCGTGGCGCGCTGCAGCAGCGCCTCGCGGTGGTCGACCGCGTCGGTCTCGGCCGCGATGAGCAGCGCGGGGATGAGCACGCGTGGGCGGGCGCTCGAAACGTGCAGCAGCGGCGCGATGAGCTTGCGTGCCTCTGCGCCGCGATCGAGCTGCACGAGGCGGATGGCGAGCAGCGTCGCGCTCGTCTGGCGGGTGACGTTGGCGTCCGCGTCCACGCGCGCGTCGCCGAGTGCCCTCATCGCGCGGTCGGGCTGATGCAGGATCTGCAGGAGGAGATAGCGCACGAGAGCCGTGTACTCGGCATTCAGCGGCGCGTTGGCGTACGCGGGCGCGAGCCCGCTCACGAATGCGTCGAACTCGGTGAGCAGCGCCTGCGCATCTGCGGGGTGATCCGGAGTGAGGAAGGCGCGCATGGCGAAGTACGGTCCCCAGTAGTCCAGCGACAGGCGGATGTCGATGGACGAGAGCACGACGCGGGCGGCGTCCGCCTCCAGGCGCTCGGTGTGGAGGATCGCCTCGGCGAGCCGCGACGGCGTCGAGGCGTCGGCGGCCCACCAGGCGTCCTCCGGGACCGCGGGGAGCTTCGCGAGCCAGTCCTCCGCATCTCGGCCCCTGCCATGCACGGCATGGATCAGCGCCGCTCCCCCCGCCGCCCGCGCCGTCACGATGTGGTTGCCCACCGAGGCGGCCCAGTCATGGCTCTGCACGAACTGCTCGAGCGCGTCGTCGAAACGGCTGACCAGGAGGTAGGCGATCCCCCAGTGGTAGTGGAACTCGGGCAGCGCGTTCGTGAATGTCGGAATGATCTCGACGGGCATGCCACGCAGGGCCGAGACCGCGAGATCGGTCGCGGCGACGGCGTCCCGGTGCCGACCGGCTTGGCGCAGCACCGCGATCCGGCCGGTGAGGGCGGCGAGGCGATCGAGGGGCGCCGCGGCGGGATCGTCCGCGATGATGTCCCGGTAGGCGCGCGTCTCGGGTCGTCGGTCGCGGGTGCGGCGAAGGTAGTCGTCGGCGAGTCGCAGGCGCGAGTTCTGGGCGAGCACCTGCGGCGGCAGCGCCTCGATCACGTCGAGCAGAGCGTCCGGCGCGTGCTGGAAGAGGTCGCTCCAGTGCTCCCTCATGAACACGAGCACGCGGTCCCAGTCCTGCGACTCCTGCGCTGCGGTGAGAGATTCGACCAGGGTCGTGTCGACCGGGTCCCTCATCTTGCTATTCCCCCGAATTGCATGCTGAGCGTTGCGATTCCCATTCTTCACGGCGACCAGGCCGTGGGGTCCCGGCCCGGCGGGCGACGCGGGAGCGGACCGGCGCCTCCGGTGTAGGGCCACGATGCCGACCGGCTGCCGAGGAAGGCTGGCGACGTCGACCGCCTCATCCGGAGACCTCTGTGAGCGCGACGAACTTCATCCGGTCCTCGCCGTAGAAGCACGTCTGCAGCGCGAGTTCGCCGCCGAGCCCGACGAGGTCGTCCGTGCTCGACCAGATCTTCGACGTGTACCGGATGTCGGTGACCTCGTAGATCTCATCGCGCCCGTCGATCCGCACCTGCTGCCCGCCCCCCCACCCGAGGATCACGTCACCTGCGCAGTTGTTGTGCGCTGCCCACACCGGAGGGACGTCCTCGCGCTCGTACGAGAGCATCTCCGTGAAGGTGCCGTCGCAGCGGTCGAGCTCGGGGATCCCGCCGCGCGCGCCGAGCGCCACCGAAGGCAGTTCGGAGAACACATCCTGGCGCACCTGATCCACCTGCTGGATCACAGCGGTCCTGGCCTCGCCATAGGCCTTCTCGACCGCTTGCGGCATCAGGAGTGCGGCCGCCGCGAGAACGGCGCCGGCGACCAGCAGGGCCACGCCGAGCGTGCGCAGGATCGTCCGGCTGCGTCGCACACGCGAAGCGGCACGGCTCCGTTCCCTCCGGGAAGAGTGGCTCCTTCGACCACGCTGCTCGAGCAACGGCGGCGGCAAGATCTCCTCGCGCGATCGCGTGTCAGCAGGTGGGGACGTCAAGGCCGCTCGTCCACGTGCACGGTGCCAGGAGCCGGGAGGGCGGCCCGGATGTTCTTTCGTCGCATGGTTCCTTTCCTGGCTGCTCTCACCGACGACGCATCCCGCTCGGCGGCGAGGGAGGTCATCGCGCAACCGCCTGAGCCGAAGGCCGCCTCCGCAGCACCGGGTGCTGCGGAGGCGGCCTCAGCGGGCTCTCAGCCTCGAGCGGTTCGCCGGCGTGCGACGAGGAGCACGCCGCCTGCGATCAGCAGGAGCAGCGCACCGCCCAGGAGACCCACGGAGACGGCACCTCCCGTAGAGGCCAGCGGCGGCGGGACATCCTCCGGCCACTCCGGCACGTCGCACGCGGCAGCGGCGTCGGCGAGCCCGTTGTGCGTGATGCCGGCGGTGTTGGCGAAGCCACCGGCTGCGTCCGAGCCAGGCTCGGGGCAGGCCAGCGTGGACGCATCCGCCGCGCCGGTGTCGAGCGTGGAGGTCACCACCACCCGGTAGGTGTGGGTGCCGCCTGCGGCGAGGATGCCGTCGGCGACGACGTTCTCCGCCGCGCCTTCCTCACCGAGCCCCGTCCAGCCCTCCGCGAGCGTGACGCCCTCGGGCGCCTCGGTGATCCTCGCGCCGGTGACCTCGATGCCGGCGCCGTAGCGGAGGCGATCGACCACCTGGTAGTCACCGGCGGCACCGCCGTCGTTGACCGCGACGATCTCGTACGTCACCGACCACTCGCCGTCGTCTGCCTGGACCGGTGCGCCGACGATCTGCTTGGTGATGTCGATCGACGGCAGCGGGGCGCAGTCCGTGTCGGTCTGCGTGCCACCGGTCTCATCCGTCAGCGTCGCGGCGTTGTTCAGACCCTGCTCGAGGAAGTTCCCCCCAGCCGGAACCGTGCAACCGGGGGCCCCGGTGCCGTCGGCGTCGGCCTCGTCGAAGTGCACCGGCACGTTCACCCGCACCGTCACGGTGTACACGTGCGGGGCGTAGCCCGCGTCGTCCAGACCGGCGATCTCCACGTCGGTGGCGATCCGCTGGTTCTCCGCACCGTCGAACGCGTCGTCGACCTCCACACCCTCGGGTCCGGTGACCGTGACGGTGTCGACCGTCACCTGGCGGGCGAACAGGAACTCGTCGTCCAGGTCATAGGTGGTGGCCTCGTCGCCGGTGTTGCCGACGATCAGGTCGTAAACGACGTCCCACTGCCCCTCGCCCGCCGGCTCGGCGGAGACGAGCTGCTTGTCCAGGGTCGGCTTGCTCGGCAGGACGCACTCGTCGTCCTCACCGGGGATGCCGTTCCACGACACCGCGGCCACGTTGTGCAGCGCGCCGTCGGCGACGCCACCGTCACCCGTGGTGCAGGTGTCAGCCACGGGGCCGTCCACCGCGGTGAGGTCGAGGGCGTAGCGGATGGTGACCGAGTAGGTGTGCACCACGGGGCCACCGGTCGCTGCGGCGATCGACTGGGCGGTCACGATCCGGGTGTTGCCGTCCGTTCCGAAGTCGGGGTTGATGCCCACCGAGTCCGGGGCGTCCGTGGTGACGTCCTGCACGCTGACCACTGTCACGCCCTCGCCGACCGCGAGGCGGTCGTCCAGGTCGTACACCGTGCTCGCGGGGCCGCGGTTGGTCACGGTGATCTCGTAGGTCGCGTCGTACACGCCCTCCTCACCCTCGACCGGCACCACCGCGCCCGAGAGGGACTTGGTGATGTCGACCAGCGGCAGCGGGGCGCAGTCGTCATCCGACTGCGTCTCGCCGTTGTGGGTCAGCTCTACCGTGTTGGCCAGGCCGCCGTTCTCGCCTGAGCCCGGGGGCGGGCAGGCGAGGTCGCTCGGGGTGACGGTCTCGAGGTCGAGGGACACCACGACCTGCACCTGGTAGGTGTGGGTGCCGCCGGCCTCGAGGGCGACGTCCGTAGCGATCGTGTTCTCGCCCTGGCCGTTCCACGCCTCGCCGGCGGTGACGCCGTCGGGGGTGGTGATGACCTCGGCGGACTCGATCACGATGCCCTCACCGAACCGCAGCTCATCGGCAATGTCGTACACGCCCTCAGCCGCACCGGTGTTCGTCGCGACCAGGTCGTACGTGATCGTCCACGTGCCATCCCCGTTCGCCGTCGGACCATCCGAGATGGACTTGTCCACCTCGATCAGCGGCAGCGTCGCGCACACCTCGTCGGCGGCGGGGATGCCGTTGTGATCCAGCAGCGTCCCGTTCGCCAGTGCACCCGACAGGCCGGAGCCCGGCGGCGGGCAGGCGAGGTCGGAGGGGTCGATGGTCGCCTCGTCGAGCGAGACGACGACCTCCACGCCGTAGGTGTGCGAGGCACCCGACTCGAGGGTGACGCCCTCGGCGATCAGGTTCTCCGCAGCGTCAGCAGCGGCACCGAGACCGGTCCAGCCGCCGGCGAGCGTCACGCCGGCCGGGCCGGTGACGTCCGTGTCCTCGATCGTGATGCCCTCGCCGAAGCGGAGCTGGTCGTAGACGTCGTAGTCACCCGCCTCGGGGCCGACGTTCTCCGCCACGATCTCGTACACGATCGTCCACGTCCCGTCGCCGTTCTCGGCCGGGCCCGAAGCGATCGTCTTGTCGACCGTGATGTCCGTGACCGTCACGCACGCCGCCGCGTCGTCCGTCAGATCGTTGTGCTCGATCTCGGCGGCGTTGGACAGCCCACCGGCCTCTCCACCTCCGGTGGCGTCACACGGGGTGATGACCGGCACACCGTCGGCGGCGTCGAAGGACAGCACGACCTCCACCTCGTAGGTGTGGGTGCCACCGGCCGGGAGCGTGATGCCGCTGGCGATCACGTTCTCCGGAGCGCCCTCGGCGCCCAGTCCCGTCCAGGCGGGCGAGACCGTCACGCCCTCCGGCGCCGACGTCACCTCGCCGGACTCGACGACCAGGTCGCCGTCGGCGGTCATGCGGTCGCGGACCTCGTACTCCCCCGCCGCGGCACCGGTGTTGGTGGCGACGATCTCGTACGTCACCGTCCACGTGCCGTCACCGTTCGGGGTCGGGCCACCGGCCACCGTCTTGGTGATGTCAATCGAGGGGATCACGGCGCACGCCTGGTCCTCCTCGACGTCACCGGCCTCGTCCGTCAGCGCCGAGGTGTTGTTGAACGCGCGATCGGCGTCATCTCCGTCGGGGCCGCACTGCGTCGGATCGTCCGCGGTTCCGGCACCCGGCAGCTGCAGCGGCACCTCGGCGACCACCGTCACCTCGTATCGGTGCGGCGCGTAGCCAGCGTCGTCTGTGCCGAGCAGCGGCACGTCGCCCGCGATGACCGTCGCGTCCTGACCGTTCCAAGCCGGGGTGGCGAGGGTGATGCCGTCCGGTGCCTCCGTCACCTCGGCCGAGACGATGGTCGCCTCGTCCGTGAAGTGCAGCGTATCCGCCAGGTCGTACGACGTCGCATGCGTCGATGAGTTGGTCACGTCGAGGCCGTACACGACCTCCCACTGGCCATTGCCGATCGGCGTTGCCGAGACCAGCTCCTTGACGTGGGTCGGGTCGCCGTCCACCTCAATGCCAGCGGGGTCGCAGTTGATCGTCGGCGGGATCTCCGAGTCGGCCGGGATGGCGGCCGCAGCGCAGGCGGTGTTCACCACCGTGTCCAGGCCGCCCTCTTCGAGCACCATCTCGAACTCGTGCGCCTGCTCCTCTCCGGGCGCCAGCTCGTCCACCGTGAACGAGCCCTCGGGGAACAGGTCGTCGGTGATCTCGAGGTCGGTGATCGTGCCCTGGCCGGTGTTCTCGATCACGATCCGGTACGGCACCGTCTCACCCGGGCGGTAGCTCGGGTACTCGACCGCGTCGTTGGCGTCGTGCCACTCCCCGTCCTTGCCGAGCACGTACTTCTTCAGCGAGGCCGAGTAGTAGTTCGCCACGGTGATCGGCGCAGACGTCCGCATCACCAGCTCGGTGTGCTCGTCGCGGGCCTGGGCGCGGTTCACGAGCCGGTCGCCGCCCTCGACGCCGTCGGTGGCGAACACGACCTGGAACTGCTGCGTCGCACCGGGGGCGAGCTCCGGACCGATCACACGGACCGCGGTCGCGTCGGGCGTGAAGGTCGTCGACCAGCCGACGGTGTTGCCGGTCGGGTCACCCGCGGCGCCGTTGGAGTCGTCCGCCGGGTCGTCCGACAGGGAGGCCGGGTCAGCAGTCGTGTAGTACACCGTCGCCCCGGCAGCTGCGTTGACCTCGGTCAGCGCATAGTCACCGGCGAAGTCGGTGCCGCGCTCGTCGCCGTTGAAGGGCAGGATGTCGATCGTGTCGGTGAACGCCTGCGCCAGCGGGTCGAACGACCGCAGCGTCACCGTCCACGAGCCCTCGCCCACGCCGTCGCCGTTCACGTTCGGCACATACGCCATATCGGCGGTCTTGCCGATCGCGGTGTAGCCGTTGGTCGAGACCGTCACCTGTGCTCGCGCGGGCAGTGATGTGACGCCGGAGACCGACGCGACAGCCGAGTTGGTCAGCGTCGATCCCGGCTCCACGCTGGAGTCGGCCACAGCCTGGTAGGTGAGAACGTGGTTCCTGTTGGTAGTGACGCCATCGATGTTCCAGGTCAGCACCTGCTGCCCGGAACCGTTCGTGGCCACAGTCGGCTCCGGAGATGCGGACCCCGCCACGTAGGTGACACCGGCGGGCAGGGTGTCGACGATCTGGTAGTCGTCCACCGACTCGGGCAGGTTGCTCGGCACATTCGCGGAGTACGTCAGCGAGAACGTCGCGGGGGTGCCGGGGACGACCGTCGACCGGTCCGCCGACTTCTCGATGTACGGGGTGGTGGAGGCGATGCGCACCAGGTCACGGAGGGCACCGACCGTGCACGGGTAACGCAGCCCAGGCGTGGGAGTCGAGCAGGTGGTCGGGACGCCGCTCCATGTGCCATCGGCTGCCTGGTGGAAGCCGAAGTTCCAGATGTCCTGGCCGGCGGCGACGTCCTGCTTGACCGTGTAGCCCACGTTCCAGCCGGCGTTGATGCCGTCGATCGCCTCCGCCTGCCCCTGCGTCATGGTGATGCGCACGGCCTTGACGGTGCTCGGGTCCGCCGGCGCGGTTGTGGTCCAGCCGCCTGCGATGCCGCAGGGGAAGGCCTGCGGGTCGTACGCCGCGTTGGCAGGGTCGACCGAGGCGTGGTTGCCGACGAAGTACTGGATAACCGCGCCCGGTACCGAGGCCGCAGTGGTCTCGACCCCCGCGAAGGTGAGATAGCGGGTGTCCACGGCTGTACACAGCCCGACGGGCAGGTTGTCGGCTCGGTCGATTCCGGGGTAGCCGGTGACCAGCACTTGTTGGATCTCCGTTCCCGGGGAGACCTGGTACGAGGCGTCGTAGTTGGTGCCACCCGATCCCGTGTAGCCCCGGACCCAGGGAGAGGTGAACGCGCCGGGGTAGGTCCAGGTCTTCGTGACGCTGTTGTTGGCAGGATCGTCCTGTGCGGTCTCACCCGACGGCGCCGTATACGTGGGCGCCGAGGACTGGAGCGTGAGCGAAGCACCAGAGCCGGGCACGACGCGTAGCCAGATCGAGCCGCTCGCGACCGCGACCTGGTCGGCCGGCAACGCGGCGCCCGTGGAGTCCCTGGTGGGCGGGTTCACCGGCTCGTAGTCGATGCCCGTCAGCGTCAGCCGGAAGCTGTTCGGGCCGAGCTGCTGGATGGTGCAGGTGTCCACCGGAGACACCGTCTGCTCGGCAGGGTGGTCACCGCCGGACCACGGGTGCCCGTTGGCTGCTCCCGCCGTGAACGGTGTGCACCGCTGACCGCCGATGCTGATGGTCGACCCCGCTCCAGAGGTGATGTTCAGGTCGTACGTGACGGTCTGCGGTCCAGGCTCGCTACGGTTGTCCCTGCTCAGCGTCCACTGCAGATCCATGTCGACCGTGGGGCTCGCGGGGTAGTTGTTGAGCGTCCAGTTGCTGGTGGCCACGGACCAGCGGATGTCCATCCCGAACGGGTTCGTGATGTCGACCGGAGTGAGATCCGCCGTCGCGCCCTCGATCGCCCCGGTTCCCGTCAGCTGCGACCCGGTCGCGCCGTCGACGCGGATGGGCGTCTGCAGCAGGTGAGAGGTGCCCTGATTCTGTGTGCCGATGTTGCAGACGAGGGTCTTGCCGTCCTCGGAGATGCTCGACGCGGGCGTCACGCCGTCGACCAGACAGGAGTCGGGCAGCTCCTCGAAGACGCCGTTCTCGATCGTCAGTGTGAAGTTGACGTTGTCGACCGGCTCGTTCGACGGAGCAGCCGCGTCGTCGTTGACGTTCACACGCCACTCCGCATTGAGCACGTCGCCGCTGGCCACCGTCGCCGGCGGCTCTTCCGCCCAACGCGCGGTGATCTCGTACACGGGAGCGGCGGCGGCCGGAAGCGCCGGGACGAGCGTCGCACCGGCGACGGCCAGGAGCGTCGCGAAGATACCGACGACCTTGCGCACCGGACCGCGACCGGCGTTGGGTCGCGCGCCCGTCCGCCGACCACCTCCCGAGCGGGAGCGCGCGTTGCCGCGCTGACGGTGATCCGGGCGTTTGGGCGCAGACAGGCCAGCCATGCTTTTCCTTCCCCCACTGCTCGACCTGGGACGTCGAGACAGATCCGGCTTGAGTATTCCGGTGCGACCGCGCGCAGGAGCCACTCAGGGAGAAAAATCACCCTTGCGGTCGCAAAAATCACCCCTGCCTGTCACCCGCCCCGCGTGAACGACGGCAGCCCCGGCCGAAGGGCCGAGGCTGCCGTCAGGAGGAGCGCGTGTCAGTCGAGCAGGAGCGCGGGCTCCTCGAGCACCGAGGCGATGTCGGCGAGGAAGCGGCTGATGGCGTCGCCGTCGACCACGCGATGGTCGAACGAGCCCGAGACCGTGGTGACCCAGCGCGGCCGCACCTCGCCGTCGACGACCCACGGCTTCTGCCGGATGGCGCCCATCGCGACGATCGCCGACTGGCCGGGGTTGATGATCGGCGTTCCCGCGTCCATCCCGAACACGCCGATGTTGGTGATCGTGATCGTGCCGCCCTGCTGGTCAGCGGGCGTGGTCTTGCCCTCGCGCGCGGTGATGGTCAGGCGCTCGAGCGACTTCGCGAGGTCGCGCATCGACAGCTCGTGCGCGTCCTTGATGTTCGGCACGAGCAGGCCGCGCGGCGTCGCCGCCGCGATGCCGAGGTTGACGTAGTGACGCACGTGGATCTTCGCGCCGTCCTCGCCGTCGACCCACGCCGAGTTGATCATGGGCGTGCGGCGCACGGCCCAGATCACGGCGCGCGCGACGATCAGCAGCGGAGAGATCTTGATGTCCGCGAAATCGGGCGAGGCCTTCAGCCGCTTGACGAACTCCATCGTGCGGGTCGCGTCGACGTCGGTCCACACCGACACGTGCGGCGCGGTGTGCGCGGATCCGGTCATGGCGGAGGCCGTCGCCTTGCGCACGCCCTTGACCGGCACCTCCTCCACGCGCGCGTCGACGGCCGCGGGCGCGGCGGCGGGCGCCGGCACCGGGATCTCCTCGTCCCGCACGGCCGGCCACTCGGGCGTCGAGATGTTGCGGAACACGCTCGCCTGCTG
Source organism: Microbacterium sp. JZ31 (assembly GCF_016805985.1). Taxonomy (NCBI): domain Bacteria; kingdom Bacillati; phylum Actinomycetota; class Actinomycetes; order Micrococcales; family Microbacteriaceae; genus Microbacterium; species Microbacterium sp. JZ31. The sequence goes on along the minus strand of NZ_CP017661.1, from coordinate 220,236 downwards.
CGCGTGCGCGAGCACGTCCTCGCGTGTCACCTCGCTCGCGGCGCCGCTCGGACGCACCTCCGAGAGGTCCACCCCCAGGTCGCGCGCGAGCTTTCGGATCGGGGGCTTCGCGATCACGCCGACCGCCGACGCGACCGGCTTCTCGGGCTTCTTGCGGCGGCGCGTCTGCGCCTCGCCGCCCGTGCCGTATCCGACGAGCACGGCGCCGCCCGCGTCGCCCTCGGGGTGCTGTCCGGGACCGGTCGGCTCGTGCGCATCCGGGCCGCCGACCGCCGGCGCTTCCGCGGCCGCGACCGTGATGATCGGCGCGCCGACGTTCACGGTGTCACCCTCGGCGACGAGCAGCTCGCCCACGGTGCCGGCGAACGGCGAGGGCAGCTCGACGAGCGACTTGGCGGTCTCGATCTCGGCGATCACGTCGTCGACCGCGACGGCGTCGCCCGGCGCGACGTGCCACGAGACGATCTCGGCCTCGGTGAGGCCCTCGCCCACGTCGGGGAGATGGAAGGTCTGCATGATCGCTCCTTGCGTTGCGTGGGCGGTGTGTCAGTAGGCGAGCGCGCGGTCGACGGCTTCCAGCACGCGATCGGCGTCGGGCAGGTACGCGCCCTCCAGCTTGGCGGCCGGGAACGGCACGTCGAAGCCGGACACCCGCAGCACGGGCGCCTCGAGCGAGTAGAACGCGCGCTCCGCGATCGTCGCGGCGATCTCGCTGCCGACGCTGACGTTGCCGGGTGCCTCCTGCGCGACGACGACGCGGCCGGTCGAGCGCACGGAGTCGAGGATCGGGCCGTAATCGAGGGGCGACAGCGAGCGCAGGTCGACGACCTCGCAGCTCGTGCCCTCGGCCTCGGCGAGCGCCGCGGCCTGCAGCAGCGTCGTGACCATCGCGCCGTGGCCGACGAGCGTGATGTCGGTGCCCTTGCGCACAACGCGCGAGGCGTGCAGCGGCGCGGCGCGACCCGAGGGGTCGACCTCGCCCTTGTGCCAGTAGCGCGACTTCGGCTCGAGGAAGACCACCGGATCGTTCGACGCGATCGCGTCCTGGATCATCCAGTACGCATCGTTCGGCGTCGACGGGCTGACCACGCGCAGGCCGGGGGTGTGCGCGAAGTACGCCTCGGGGCTCTCCTGGTGGTGCTCGACGGCGCCGATGTGGCCGCCGTAAGGGATCCGGATGACGACCGGCAGCGACAGCGAGCCCTCGTGCCGGTTGGTGAGCTTGGCGAGCTGGGTCGTGATCTGGTCGAACGCGGGGAACACGAAGCCGTCGAACTGGATCTCCACGACCGGCCGGAAGCCGGTCATGGCGAGGCCGATCGCGGTGCCGACGATGCCCGACTCCGCCAGCGGCGTGTCGAGCACGCGGCGGTCGCCGAACTCGGCGAGCAGGCCCTCCGTGACGCGGAACACGCCGCCGAGGCGTCCGATGTCCTCGCCCATCATGAGCACTCGGTCGCTGTCGGCCATCGCCTTCCGCAGGCCCGCGCCCAGGGCCTTGCCGAAGCTCATCGTCGTGAGCCCGGACTCCGTCTGGGGCATGGTCTCTGCCGTCTGGATGGTCATGCTCACTCCCCTGCCTCGAACGACGCCTCGTAGTCGGCGAGCCACGTGCGCTGCGCGTCCACGAGCGGATGCGGCTCGGAGTACACGTGCGCGAACATCGAATCCGCCGACGGCGCCTCCAGCTGCGTCGTGCGCGTGCGCACGTCCGCGGCGAGCGCCGCGGCCTCCGCGTCGACGTCGGCGAAGAACGCCTCGGAGGCCCCGCGGGTCTCCAGATACGTCCGCATGCGCGTGATCGGGTCGCGCGCGATCCAGGACTGCTCCTCGTCGCTCGTGCGGTACTTGGTGGGGTCGTCGCTCGTGGTGTGCGCGCCCATCCGGTACGTCACGGCCTCGATCGCGCGCGGTCCGCCGCCCGCGCGGGCCTCCTCGAGCGCGACCTTCGAGACGGCGTAGCTCGCGAGCACGTCGTTGCCGTCGACGCGGATGCTCGGCATGCCGTAGCCGGCCGCGCGCTCGGCGAGCGGGACGGGCGACTGCGTCGCGACCGGCACCGAGATGGCCCAGTGGTTGTTCTGCAGGAAGAAGACCTGCGGCGTCTGGTAGCTCACCGCGAACACCATGGCCTCGTGCACGTCTCCCTGGCTCGACGCGCCGTCGCCGTAGTAGACGATGACGGCCTCGTCCTTCTCGGGATCGCCGGAAGCGGATCGCCCGTCGAACGCCAGCCCCATCGCGTAGCCCGTGGCGTGCAAGGTCTGCGAGCCCAACACGAGCGTGTAGATGTGCGTGTTGCCGTTCTTCGGGTCGGTCGGATCCCAGCCGCCGTGGCTCACGCCGCGCATGAGCTTGATGATGTCGACGGGGTCCACGCCGCGGATCCTGCACACGACGTGCTCGCGGTACGACGGGAAGATGTGGTCCTGCGGACGGGCGGCGCGGGCCGAGCCGACCTGCGCGGCCTCCTGCCCCTGGGACGGCGGCCACAGCGCGAGCTGACCCTGCCGCTGCAGCAGCGTCGCCTGCCGGTCGAAGGCGCGGATGACCGCCATGTCCCGGTAGAACTGCTCGAGCTCGGCGTCGCTCAGCGCGTCGATCAGCGGCAGGTACCGCTCGGCGGATTCCGACGGCGCGATGGCGCCGTCTGCCGACAGGATGCGGACGGTGCGGTCGATCTCAGGCTCGGGGAGAGCTCCTGGCGAAGTCACCATTCCACGCTAACCGCGGGTCAGCGCTCCGCAGAGGGAAGGGTCGGGACAACGGATCCGGCGATCCGCAGTACCTTCTCCACAGACTCATGCTCGCCGATGGATATGCGCACGCCTTCGGGGAAGGGCCGGACGATGATCCCGGCGGCGTCGAAGGCCGCCGCGACGGCCGTGGACTCCAGCGTCTCGGAGGCCGGAAGCCACACGAAGTTGCCCTGCGCGTCCGGCACGCCCCAGCCCTGCGCGCGCAGCCCCTCGACGAGCGCCGAGCGGCGGGAGACCAGCTCGTCGACGCGCTCATCGAGCTCAGCCTGATGCGTGAGGCTGGCGACCGCCGCGGCCACGGCGGTGGCCGTGACCGACAGCGGCGTCACGGTGCTGCGGCCGGCGTCGAGCACACGCGGGTGCCCGATCGCGTAGCCCACACGCAGGGCCGCCAGGCCGTACGCCTTCGAGAACGTGCGCAGCACGACCACGTTCGGGTGCGCCTCGAACATGCGCTCCCCCAGACCGTCGACAGCGGCGTCGTCACGCACGAACTCGGCGTACGCCTCGTCCAGAAGGATGAGCACGTCGGCCGGCACCTTCTCGACGAACGCGTGGAACTCGGCGCTCGTGATCACCGGGCCGGTCGGGTTGTTCGGCGTGCACAGCAGGATGACCCGGGTGCGCTCGGTGACGGCGGCCGCCATCGCGTCGAGATCGTGCCGGCCGTCGGGCAGGTTCGCCACCTCCACGCTGGTGGCGCCGGCGATCAGCGCCAGGCCGGGATACGCCTCGAACGAGCGCCAGGAGTAGACGATCTCGTCACCCACGGTGGCGGCGGCCTGGATGAAGGCCTGCAGCAGCGCGACGCTGCCCGCCCCCACGAGCACGGCCTCGGGCTCGACGCCGTACTTGGCACCGAGCGCGGCCCGCAGGTTCGCGGCCGTGGCGTCCGGGTAGCGGTTGAAGTCGGCAGCGGCTCGCGCGGCCTCGACCACGCCGGGCAGCGGCGGGAACGGATTCTCGTTGCTCGAGAGCTTGAAGCCGCTCGGATCGGCGGCGCGCCCCTGCTTGTACGGCGGCAGCGCCGCGATCTCGGGCCGGATGCGAGGCAGCGTGGTCATGCGTCGATTCTCTCCTGCCCGCGGCCGACGTCCATCATCGCGCTGACGACGCTCCGAGCGTCCCCTCATCGGGATGCATCGGGTGCGCTCAGCGGCGACGCGGTGCGAGACTCGGGGCATGCGCTTCCTCATCCGCGTCGTCGTGAACGCGTTCGCCATCTGGGTCGTGACGCTGATGCCCGTGCTGCAGGTGAGCGTGACGCCGTTCGCCCCGGGCGGCGACCTGCAGCTCGTCCTGACCCTGCTGGTCGTGGCGGCGATCTTCGCGATCGTGAACACGATCATCGGCACCATCATCCGGATCGTCGCGTTCCCGCTGTACATCCTGACGCTCGGGCTCATCTCGCTCGTCGTGAACGGCTTCCTGCTGTGGCTGACCGCCGTGATCACGGGGGCGTGGAGCTGGGGCCTGACGGTGGGGGACTTCTGGTGGGGCGTCGTGGCGGCATTCGTGATCAGCGTCATCAACTGGCTGTTCGGCATCATCCTGCGACCCCAGCGGAAGAAGGACTGACTCATTCGGGCAGCCGGTTGGCGCTGTACTCGGTGACGTCGACGGTCTCGGCCTCGGCGAGCGCGGCCAGGTGCTCCCGGAACGGCGCCATGCGAGCGTCGCCGCTGGCCTCCACCTCCTCCAGGAGCGCGAGGTAGCCGCCGAACGCGTGCGCGCCGGGGTCCGGCCACCGCCCCGGCTCGCCATCTCCGCCGTAGTCGCCGCGGACGTCGAGGCTGTCGGGCGAGCCGACGACGCCGGGGATGCCGCCCCCGCTCAGTGATCCGACGAGGTCGTCCTCGAACGCGACGTGCATCGTGAGCGTGGCGGGATCGTGCGGCACGACCGCGGGGTGACCGAGCGCGAGGACCGAGGCGACCTGGTACTCGCCCTTGAGCGCGACGACGTTGGCGGCCATCACCCCCTGCGAGTGCCCCGTCAGGTCGATCACGTCGCCCGGCTTCGCCCCGGCTTGCCGCAGCGCCTCCTCGACGACGTCGGATGAGGTGCCCTCCTCCCCGGCGTGCTGTCGGAGGTTGGATTCCATGTCGAACGTCTCCTCGGGATCGCTCTCCCGCATGTCGCGGGTGCCGGTGATGTAGACGCCGAAGCGCCTGGATCCGTCCCCGAACGTGAGCTTCTCGATCCGCACGCGCGCCGCGCCCGCGCCGTACGGGATCCGCGCCGCGCGCTCGCGCAGCGACGTCGGCGGGGGCGCGGAGGCGACCGGGCGCGCCCACACCTCGACCGGATCGCTCCTCGGCGTCGGCGTCGCGCCGCGCGACCGGGCGGCACGGGCCGCCCTGACCGAGCCGATCGCCGCACCGAGGATCTCGCCGAACGCGTACTCGTCCGACATCGCGGCGGGGGCGTGCGGCGGCGCGTCCGGCGCGAGCGGAAGCAGCCACTCGAACCCCGACAGCCAGCTCGCGTCCCACTCCTCGAGCAGCGCCCGTGCCTCCTCCCGCGCTCCCGGGCTGCGCGCCTCGATGCCGTCCAACCGCCTCTCCAGCAGGCGGGCGTCGCGCGCGATGTCCGTGTGCGCGGCATCGGAGGTGCGCAGCAGCGCCAGACGCGCCTCGGTGTCGGCGGCGTCGTAGACGTCGGCCGCACGGCGCAGGTCACCCGCCGTGGCCTGTGCCGCGAGCGACGCCTGCGATGCGCGCGCGGAGACGTCCCACGCGGGGTCGCGGCGGTACGGCGGCGCGATGCCGAACCACGCGGACATCGCGTGATTCGCCGCGGCGGTCATCCGCCCCGCCACCGCGTCGAAACGCGCGGCCGCCTCCCGCAGCAGGTGCGTCGCGACCGCGATCGCGCCACCCGACCGGATTTCGTACCCCTCAGCCATGACACCGCGCGCCCGTCGCGAGATGGACGCCCTGCTGCCGCAAGCCCGCGGCAGCGCTCGCGGAGGCGTCGGCGAGCGACGTCGCCTCCCGCCACTGCGCGGCGGCGGCGTCGCGGAACGCATCGGCCGCCGAGGCGACCCAGGCCACCACGTCCTGCACCGCGGCCAGCTCGTCGCGCGCCGCGCCCAGCTCGCCGTGGGCGGCATCCAGCTGCGCGCACGCCGCCACGGGGAATCCGCAGCCGTCCAGTTCCGCCATGCCCCGACTCTTCCGTCGACGCGGGTGGACGATCGTCCGTCCCCGGCCGATCCCGAACAGGTGGGACGCGCTGCCTCCTGTGGACGACGCCCCGCCTGGACAAGCCGCCGCGCGCGGGCAGAATGGGCGCATGCCCGATCCGGACCCGTTCCGCGTCGTCTTCGTCTGCACCGGGAACATCTGCCGCTCGCCCATGGCGGAGGTCGTCCTGCGCACCCTCGCGACGGGCGCAGGGCTGGGTGGCCGCGTGCACTCCTCGAGCGCGGGCACCGGCGACTGGCACGTCGGCGAGCGCGCCGACGCCCGCACGCTCGCGGCCCTCGAGCGCCGCGGCTACGACGGCTCCGCGCACCGCGCGAAGCAGTTCACGGTCACCGCCTTCCACGACAACGACCTGGTCGTCGCCCTCGACCGCACGCACGAGCGCATCCTGCGCAGCTGGGCGCAGGACGACGACCATCGCGACCGCATCTCGCTGCTGACGTCCTTCGACCCGACGGCCGCGATGCCGGACGTCCCCGACCCCTATTACGCCGACGACCGGGCGTTCGACGACGTGCTCGGTATGATCGAGAGCGCCAGCCGGGCCCTGTTCCGTCAACTCGAACCGGCGATCCGGCCGCCTCGATCCGCCCCCTGACCCCGACCGGAGGTCTCGCGTGACCGCTCTTCCGTCCCAGCCGCTCAGCCCCCTCGACGGCCGCTACCGCGCCGCGGTCTCGCCCCTCGGCGAGTACCTGTCGGAGGCGGGCCTGAACCGGGCCCGCGTCGAGGTCGAGGTCGAGTGGATCATCACCCTCACGAACCACTCGCTGTTCGGCACCACTCCCCTGACGCAGGACGAGAAGCACCAGCTGCGCGCGCTGTACCTGACGTTCGGCCAGGCGGAGATCGACTGGCTCGCCGAGCGCGAGGCCGTCACGCGCCACGACGTGAAGGCCGTCGAGTACCTCGTGCGCGATCGCCTGAGCACGCTCGGCCTCGATCGCGTCGCCGAGCTCACCCACTTCGGCTGCACGAGCGAGGACGTCAACTCGCTCGCGTACGCCCTCACGGTCAAGCGCGCTATGACCGACGTGTGGCTGCCCGCGTTCCGCGGCGTGATCCAGCGCCTGCGGGATCTCGCCCTCGAGCACGCGGATGCCGCGATGCTGTCGCGCACGCACGGCCAGCCCGCGACGCCCACGACGATGGGCAAGGAGCTCGGCGTCTTCGTATGGCGCCTCGAGCGCGTCCTCACGCAGATCGACAGCAGCGAGTACCTCGGCAAGTTCTCGGGCGCGACCGGCACGTGGTCGGCGCACCTGGCGGCAGCGCCGCAGGTCGCGTGGCCGAACATCGCGCGCGAGTTCGTCGAGTCGCTCGACCTGACCTTCAACCCGCTCACGACGCAGATCGAGTCGCACGACTGGCAGGTCGAGCTGTACGACCGCATCCGGCATGCGGGCGGCATCCTGCACAACCTGGCGACCGACGTCTGGACGTACATCTCGCTCGGCTACTTCGCGCAGATCCCCGTGGCGGGGGCGACCGGCTCGTCGACCATGCCGCACAAGATCAACCCGATCCGCTTCGAGAACGCCGAGGCGAACCTCGAGCTGTCGGGCGCGCTGCTTGCCTCGCTGAGCTCGACCCTCGTCACCTCGCGCCTGCAGCGCGACCTGACCGACTCGACGACGCAGCGCAACATCGGCGTGGCCTTCGGGCACTCGCTGCTCGCGCTGGACAACCTCACGCGCGGCCTGGGCGAGATCTCCCTGTCCCGCGACGTGCTGCTCGCCGACCTCGACGCGAACTGGGAGGTGCTGGGCGAGGCGATCCAGACCGTCGTGCGCGCCGAGGTCACGGCCGGCCGGTCGACCATCGAGGACCCGTACGCCCTGCTCAAGGAGCTCACGCGCGGCCGCCGCGTCGGCGCCACCGACCTCGCCGAGTTCGTGAAGGGTCTCGAGATCGGCGATGAGGCGAAGCAGCGCCTGCTGGAGCTCACGCCCGCGACCTACACCGGCCTCGCGGAGCAGCTCACGCGCTCGAAGCTCTGACGGCACCGGCCGCCTGCGCGATCGTGCGCTGGCGGCCGCCTGCGCAGTCGTTCGGCAACGTTCGGCCGCACCAGCGCGCGGCGGCTGACGCCGCTCGGGTCAGTCCTCGTCGCTCTCGCTCTGGTTGCGCAGCGCCTCGTCGTCCAGCAGGGCGAGGTCGGCACGCGTGACGAGCTGCGACGTGACCGCGTACTCGACGAGCCGCGCGCGGCGGTTCGTGGCGAGCTTGCCCGGGCCGCCGCGCAGCCCCTGCACGCCCATCCGGTCGAGCTTGTCGCACACGTTGTCGAGCTTGCGGTTGAACTTGCTCATGGTCCAGCCGAGGCGCTGCGCGGCGGCGCTCGACGACGGCAGCTCGCTCACGCTGACGCCCTCGCGGCGCAGCATCGGCTCGGCGAGCGCGACGATCAGCAGCTTCTGCAGCGGCGTGAAGCTGACGGGCATGACCGTCGTCTCGCCGCTCATCGAGGCCTCGATCTGGCTCGAGACCGCGTACTGCGCCTCCTCGGTGTACAGCGTCAGCTCGTACGTCGTGGGGCCGGCGGTGAAGACGATCACGCTCTGGGCGAAGACGACGGGCATGCGTGCTCCGGGGGACAGCCACGACTGCACGGCGCCGCCCGCACTCGAAATGGTCGCCGCGAGGCGCGAGCCCACGTTCGCGAGCCACCACAGACCGTCGTGGTACTGCAGTTCGAGGAACTGGCGGTGCAGATACTGGTTGTCGTCGATCTCGAGATCGCCCTCGCGGCCGATCACGAAAGGACGCCCCATCGGCACCTCGTGCCATTCGCCCGCGAACTCGACGCGCAGCGGCGCGATCCTGCCCGGCATCGTATTGACCTCGACCTCGTCGAACGTACCCGTCGACGTATTCACCTCTGTCAAAAGATCGACCCCCTCCACGTGACATATTGTCACGCCGCGCGTGTCGACGCCCGGCAGACGTGCGGGTCGAGCTTGTGGCAGCGTGACACCGTTGCCCGGGGGAGGGCCTCCGGCCCTCAGTGCCCGATCACTCCCTGCGTCTCCACCATCATGCGGATCGCGGGGATCGTCTCGCGCCGGTGGAGATTCTCCGCTCGCACCTGGCCACCCAGCGACAGCAGCGGCACGAAGATGAAGGACTCCTCGTATGCGGGCTCGCCCTGCACCGCGACGGCCTGCGGGAAGACGTCCCACTCGAGCGTGCGCGACAGATGCGCCGCTCCGCCGGCCTTGACCAGGGTGAGAAACGTCTTCAGCTTGGTTCCCAGCCCGGCGACGCGGCCCGCGCGGTAGAGGATCGCGACCAGCCCGAGGCCGGGCTCCCACGTGATCAGGTCGCCGAGGCCGGTCACCATGATCGGGATCGCGATGCCGTCGCCCTGCGTCTTGCCGATGCAGTCGGCGAGCTCCGCCTCGAACTGCTTCGGATCGACGACACGTAGGAAGCCTTCCGCGAAGGTCCCGTATCCGTACTGCTCCCAGATCTCCACGAGCTCGTCCGGAACGCGGCCCCGGTACTCAGCGGTCGTCTCCGGCGGGACCGAGCTGTGCGGCACGAAGTCTGCGATGTCCACCATGCGCGACTGCCCGTCGATCAGTCGAACGACGGTCGAAGCTGCTCGCGCACGTCCTTGTAGTTCGCCGGCGTCACGTCCCAGCGACTCGCATCCTCGTCTTCGAACGTCACACCGTAGCGGCCCGACGTGCGGTCGAACTGCACGAGGGTCTTCTTAGGCAGGTCGTCCTCGGGCCCGAAGTAACCCCTCAGGTAGTCGAACACCGCCTCCCGAACCCACGACGACCGCACGGACGCGGCGGAGACCTCGCCGCCCGGCGAGTACGCATATCCGTAGGTGTCAGCCAGGTCGCCATCCTCGAAGGCCAGCACGAGCGCAAACGACGACCAATCGTCCCGCAACTGCGACCCCTGCAGGTTCTCGATGAGCGCGCGGACGAGAGCGACGGAGGCGTCTTCGGACATGGGGCTCCTCATTCGGGTTCTGATCAGGGTGTGAACGTGGCGCCATGCTCGTTCGGGAACGACGGCGTGTGCTCGCTGATGATATCCCCGGTCTCCGGGTCGCTCACGATGTAATGCACGTCGAAGCGCTCGGGCCGGATCGACCCGGGCGGGAAGACGTCGATGCTGTAATCGACCTGGGCACCGCCCTGCACGAGCTGGGCCCAGTGGTTCTCCATCCGCTTCCATGCGCCTCGGTTGAGGTTGGCGATCTGCGGGACGATCCCCTGGTCGGGCGTGTCACCGAAGAACCGGTGCGCGCCGAGATGGCCGCCATCGTCGCCCTTGTTGCCGAGGCGCCCGATCGCCGTGGCGTTGTCGCCGCGCTTGCCACCCCCGAAGTCCTCGAGGATCTTGCCGTCCTCATACACCGGGCGGCCACTGTCGGTGTCGTAGACCGTCGTCTTCGCATTGCGGCCGCGCGTGGTCGTCACCGCGTCGGTGCGCGACGCGTCGTCGGGTTTGTCGTCGAAGCGGTCCTCGCCCCGGACCCGCCGGACCCAGTCATCCAGCTGATCACCATGATTGCGCGCCAGCTGCGGCAGCTTCGCATCCGCATGCCGCGCCCCCCGCAACGCCGCCTCGGACAAGCTGTCGAAGATCGGCTTGAACTTCCCCACGATCAATCCCCCCGAAGTTCAACGCCGAGAACTCACTGAAGAACCGCGACGTCACCGTCTGAATGTCCTCCCCATGCATCCGCATGTCCGCCTGCCCCTGCTCCAACGCCGCCAGATCCGCCTGGAACTGATCCGAATCCCCCGCCGACGCCTCCACCAACGGCGCATCCAGCACCGCATCCACCACCGCAGGCAACTGCTCCCCCAACGGCTCCACCGCCATCGGCAGCAGCTGATTCAACAACTGCTCCACCGCCACATCCACCGCCGCATTGAGCATCTTCTTCTTGACGATCAACATCGCCCCCGCACCCACCGCCGTCAGCGGATTGGTCAGCATCGCCACCAACGCGATCATCGTCGTCGTCACATCCGCGATCACCTTGATCTTCAACGCGAAGATCGCATCCGCCCCGACATCCATCGCCGTCGCCGCCGGCGGCATCAGATCCACCAGCTTCTGCAGATTCTGCGACCGATTCGCATTCCACGCACTCACATACGCCGGACCCGTCTGCCCCACCAACGCCGACGCCAGATCCCCATTGACCTTCCGATCCACCGCCTGAATCGCCGCCTCCAGATCCGACCCATAAGCGCGCAGCAGAACCGCACCCTTACGCACCTCGTCCTCATCGATATCCGGCCACTCGAAACCCAGCTTCTCCATCACCCAGACAAGCTCATTCGGCAACATCATCCCCACGGCGCCACCTCCACGCCCGACTGTACGGTCGGGCCGCGGCGGGGACCATGGGCACCCCGCCGCGGGGCAGGGCTGCCCATCGGGCCGCGCTCTCGGGCGGAGCGCGGCAGGCGGGTTCAGCCGCGGGGCGCGAAGACCTCGCCGGCGGCCTGAATCTCGGCGGCATCCGGCACGCGGATCTCGTAGCCGCGCGCACGCACGTGCTCCAGGAAGTCGGCGTCGGGGGCGACGCCGTACGTCTGCACGTAGTAGGTCACGGGGCCCGCCCACACGTACTCGCCGTCCGTCCTGATGGTCAGCGGGACGACCCGCTCATCGCCACGCAGGATGTCGATGCCGCGCGCGGTGGTGTGCATCACCACGGCGCCGGCCTCCAGGTAGGCGCCGACCAGGACTCTCTCCTCCTCGGAGAGCCGCGCCTCGTTCAGCAGCGGCCGCTCGCCGGCGGCCAGCGGGATCGCGCCGGCCTGGAAGACGGAAACCTGCTCGACCATTCGCTCTGTCCTCCCGCCTGCCGAGCGTGCCACAGCTGGCTCCTTCCGAGAAGGAGCCCGGCTTCCATCCTCACGTGATCAGTCGCGGGGGCGGTCGATCTCGATGCTCGCGAAGCGAGAGCCGGGAAGCGACTTCACCGTGATCTCCGCGCCGGTGAGGGAGCCCGGCGCAAGCCCGAGCCGGGCCTCGAGCTGGATGGTGCTGAGCGCGCGCAGGTCCCCCGCCTCGCCGGCGGGAGCGAGGAACCTCATGTCGCCCGCGGCCGTCTCGCCGTACTCGTCGGGGCTGCTCTGACCGATCGCGTCCTCGTAGAGCTCCTCCATGACCTGGCTCGGCACCTTCTTCGGCACGCCCTTCACCTCGTCGAGGACATCGCCGGGCACCGCGTGGATCTCCTTGCCGACGGAGCGCCCCAGGTCTCGAGCGAGGTCGTAGTCGGGGTCGCGGTGCTTCGGGACGTGACCACGCGTCTCCCAGCCGCGCGCGGCGTCCTCACGGATGTCGTAGTCCTTCCTGTGCGACGCGGGCGCGTCTGCCCGGTGCCTCGGATCGTGATCCGCGTTCCGGCGATCCCAGCCCCGGATGGCGTCGGCGTCCGCGCGGTGCTTGCCTCCGCGCGCGCGGAACGTCCCCGCGAAACCGCGCTTGAACTCCCGCCCCGCGCCGTCGACGGCGTCGATGATCTCGCGCATCACGCTCTTCAACATCACCGTTCAGTCCCCCGAGATCTGCAGGTTCGCGAGGTCGGCGAGCAGCCGGTCTGTCAGCTCCTCGACGTCCGCGGCGTGCGCATCCATGTCGGCCGCGATCTGGTCGAGCGCGTCGAGATCGGCGTACAGCTCGTCGACGTCGCCGAACGTCGCCTCGACGACCGGCGCGTCCAGCAGGGCCACGACCATGCCGGGCACCCGCTCGGCGAGCGGCTCGACGGCGAGCGGCAGGACCTGGTCGATGACCTTCTCGAGCGTCGCCTCCATCGCCATGTCGAACAGCTTCTTGCGCGCGAGGATCAGCACCGCGGCACCGCCCGCGCCGAACGGCCCCGCGGCGAGCAGCGGCACGAGCTGGGCGAGCGTGATCGTGACGTCCGCGATGACCTTGATCTTCAGGGCCAGCACGATGTCGGCGGCGATGTCGATGCCGATCGCCGCCGGGCTCAGCACGTCGAGGAGCTGCTGGACGTTCTGCGAGCGGTTCAGGTTCCATCCGTTGATGTGCGCGCCCCCCGCTGTGCCGCGCATGACGGCCGCGAACTCGCCGTTGATGCGGCGATCGGCGGTCTGGACGAGCGCCTCCATGTCGTCGCGGTAGGCGCGCACGAGGTCGGCGGCCCGCCGGACCTCGTCCTCGTCGATGTCGGGCCACTCGAGGCCCATCTTGTCCATGATCCAGATCAGCTCGTCCGGCAGCATCATCCCCACGCCGACCACCTCCCACCCGGACGCTACGCACCCGCCGGCACGGCTCCAATGGGGAGGCCGCCCCCGGGGCCGACTGCCCATGCGCACGGTCGGAAGAGCCGCTCAGCACGCGGCGCGGGCACGGGTCACCCGAGTGAACGGCGGGCCCTGGCCACCTGGCGCAGCTTCTTCAGGACGTGCTCGAGCGCGTCCGATTCGCCGTCGAACCTCCGCAGCGTCGACTCGATCATGCTCGCGCGCTCATTGACGAGGTACACCGCCCACTGATCGCCGTCGCGATCCAGCACGACCGCGTCATCGTGGAGACGGCCGGCGCCGTAGATCACCGGCGGGTCGAGCTCTCTTCGTCGACGACCCGCGTGAGCTCCTCGATGTCCATCGTCGTTCATCCCCCGCGCTGACGACCACCGTCGAACGGTGCTCAGCGCGAACCGTAGGCGGCGGCGTGCGCCTCGAGGTAGTCCGATCCGAGTCGCAGGCGCGCGTACCGGTCGACGGCTTCGAGCGCCGCGGCCAGTTCCTCGTGTGCCATCAGCGCCAGTTGTACGTGAAGGCCCAGTAGAGCGCCTCGAGCGCGTCCGCTCCCAGCTCGGGGTGCCGTGCGGCCATCTCGCGCTGCGCGTGACGCCCCGCCTCCACGAGCGTGCTCGACGACCAGTCGATCTCGACCGACATGCACTCGGCCACGATGTCGGTCACGCGCGTCAGCAGGTCGTCGGGATCGCTCTCGGTCGCCGCCCCCTTCGCAGCCTCGGCGTCGCTCTTCGGGAAGGGCGACCGGCCCTTCGCCAGATAGGCGATGACCGCCTGACTGAGCTCTCGATCCTCCACGGCATTTCCCATCGCGTTCATGTCGGCCAGACCACCGTCTCCTCGAGAGTATCCGGATGGATCCGGATCACCTGCGTCACGTCGGGATTCGCCTTCAGCCGCTCCAGCTCCGCCCACCACACCGCATTCGGTCGGATGCCGTCGCCGAGCACGGCGCGCACGACGCCGGACGCGCCGTTCGCGTACGCCTCCGAAACCCGTGTCCAGGTCTCGACGACCGCCGGGTCGTCCGCGTTCCACTCGGGCATCTCGATCCTGCGCGATTCGATGAGCATCTCGAGCGTCGTGCCGTGATTGTCCGCCGCGATCCGCCCGGCGATCGCCTGCCCGTCGCGAGGCCACATGCCGGACCAGTAGAACGCTCCGTCGCGCCGGGTGCGGAAGTCCTCGGGATTCACCGTTCCGTCGGCGTTGAAGCCCGGACGAGCCTGACTCTCCTGGGGCTCCACCGTGTCGGGCTTGGTGGGGGTGTCGGGTTTGTCGTCGAAGCGGTCCTCGCCCCGGACCCGCCGGACCCAGTCATCCAGCTGATCACCATGATTGCGCGCCAGCTGCGGCAGCTTCGCATCCGCATGCCGCGCCCCCCGCAACGCCGCCTCGGACAAGCTGTCGAAGATCGGCTTGAACTTCCCCACGATCAATCCCCCCCGAAGTTCAACGCCGAGAACTCACTGAAGAACCGCGACGTCACCGTCTGAATGTCCTCCCCATGCATCCGCATGTCCGCCTGCCCCTGCTCCAACGCCGCCAGATCCGCCTGGAACTGATCCGAATCCCCCGCCGACGCCTCCACCAACGGCGCATCCAGCACCGCATCCACCACCGCAGGCAACTGCTCCCCAACGGCTCCACCGCCATCGGCAGCAGCTGATTCAACAACTGCTCCACCGCCACATCCACCGCCGCATTGAGCATCTTCTTCTTGACGATCAACATCGCCCCCGCACCCACCGCCGTCAGCGGATTGGTCAGCATCGCCACCAACGCGATCATCGTCGTCGTCACATCCGCGATCACCTTGATCTTCAACGCGAAGATCGCATCCGCCCCGACATCCATCGCCGTCGCCGCCGGCGGCATCAGATCCACCAGCTTCTGCAGATTCTGCGACCGATTCGCATTCCACGCACTCACATACGCCGGACCCGTCTGCCCCACCAACGCCGACGCCAGATCCCCATTGACCTTCCGATCCACCGCCTGAATCGCCGCCTCCAGATCCGACCCATAAGCGCGCAGCAGAACCGCACCCTTACGCACCTCGTCCTCATCGATATCCGGCCACTCGAAACCCAGCTTCTCCATCACCCAGACAAGCTCATTCGGCAACATCATCCCCACGGCGGAACACCTCCCTCGGAGACACTAGGCGCTGGCGCGAGCGGCTCGCGATGGGGACCTTGACCCCGGGAAGCGCACCCCGTCACGGGACCACCGACCACTGCGCGGCGCGGGACGTCAGGGAGCCCAGCGCACCGGGACGCGGGGAGACGCCCGTGACGTCGCGGTCCACGATCGTCACGCGCGGGTTCGCCGCGATCGGCAGCGCGACGGCCGCGCGGACGATCGTGGCCTCGATCCGCGCGCGCACCGCCCGCGCCTCGTACACGTCGGACGTGCGCGACAGCGCGGTGATCAGCTCGTCCCGCTCCGGATCGGCGTGGCGCGTGATCGCCTCGGCGCCGTCCGTGCCCCACTGCGTCGCGATCTGCGCGGGCGTGATCGGGATCGGCACGCGCGCGATCACGGCGTCCCACGTGCGCTCCGCGAGGGCCGCGTCGAAGTCGTCGGCGCCGCAGTCGGTCACGCCCCAGCCGCCCTCGCGCGCGGCGGCGCTGAGGGCCGCGAACGCTCCCGCCGCGAACTCGCTGCCGCGGTCGTACAGCACGCAGACCCGGGATCCAGCCGCGACACCCGCCGCCTGCCGCTCCTCCTCGGGCTGACCGTCCGGCGAGGCGAGCGCCTCGGCGAAGCCGGCGTCCTCGCTCACGATGTCGTAGGCGGCGGATCCCGGAGCGGAGACCATGGACGTGGAGGCGGCGTACGCCTGCGCCCATTCCCCCGCTCCGCCCTCGATGAGGGCGTTCGCCGGGACCGCATGGATGAACGCGGTGCGCACGCGGTGCTGCGCGAAGATGCCGGAGGGGTTCAGCAGCATCGCCCACAGGCTGCCGTCATGCTGGGTCTCGACCAGGTGGTCGGTGCGCTCGAGCTCGCGGATCGCCGCGCGGTTGGCGCCGACCGGTGCGACCTGCGCCACGTCGAGGCCCTCGCCGATCGCCGCGACCGCATCGTCGCCGGGCGGCACGAGGTCGATCCGGGCGACCTGCGGCGTGACCGCGCCGCGGAACGCTGCGTTGGGCACGAGCGTCACGGTCTGGGCGCCGTCCGCGCTGCCGATGCTCTCGACGCGGAACGGGCCGCTGGAGACGAGAAGATCGCCGGCGACCTCGGCGGACGGGTCGATCGCGAAGCCCTCGTTCCAGACGGCCGCGAGATCCTCGAGCGCGTCGAGGTCCTCGTCCCGGATCGCCCGGATGACGGCCTGCTTCGCCTCCATGTCGTCGTCGATCCCGAACGCCAGACGCCCGGCCACGTGAGCCGGCACGGGCACGGTCAGGGCGCCCTGCCAGTCGCGCACCGGCTCGGTGAACGTCACATCGATCGAACGGGCGAACTCGTCGATCTCGGGCAGCTCGTCGGACCTGCGCAGGTCGCCCGGCACCGCGTCGAACCAGGGCACGCCTGCGACGGGCTGGAAGACGCCCTCGCCGTCGCGATGCTCGTCGGCGTCGAAGCCGTCGGGCGCGAAGTAGCTCGAAGCCGCCGCCCAGCCGAGCAGCAGGTCGGCGGCGTCGAGCGGGATGCCGTCGGACCACGCGGGCTCGGCGAGGTCGTAGCGCACCGTGAACGGATCCTCGCTCGTGATCGTGACGGCTCCGAAGCTCGGGTCCGGCTCGATCTCGCCGTCGACGCTGTCCCCGAAGTCGGCGCGGGTCATCTCCGCGATGTCGATGTTGCCGGGCGTCGCGGTCGCGACGGATGCGGCGTTCGCGGCGGTGAACCGCTCGTCCCAGCCGACGGCGATCTCGGTGCCCGCCACCACGGAGTCGGGCAGCGCGGGCGCACAGCCGGCCAGAGCCGCCGCGAGCACCAGAGCGAGGGGCGCCGCGAGCGCGCGATGTGCTCTCATCGGGCCGCCGCTATGCGAGGCCGGTGCTGTCGTCGTTCTCCGCCATGGCGCGATACGGCTCGCTCTCATCGCTCTCGAGCCAGGCACGGGCGTGCTCGATCAGCACCGCCGGCGAGTCCTCCGCCTCCTGCGCGGTGGCGAACGGGCCGATCACCTCGTCGGACGGGCGCTCGTCGGCGCGCTCCACCGCCTGCGTGCGCAAGTTGTACCAGTAGCTCTGTGACCCGCTCATGTCCCCGATCCTATTCAGCGCGCTCGCCGCCCCGCGGAAATGCGAGGGCCGTGGTGCCGGTCTCGTGACCGGGCACCACGGCCCTCGGCGCAGGCTGGGCTCAGGCGCCGCCCGCCATGCTGGCGTCCGTGTCGCGGATCTGGTCCGCCATCTTATCGAGCGCCTCGGCCATGTCGTTCACGGCCTCCGACGCGTCGTCGAGGCTGCTCGTGAGCTCCTGGTAGGCGGTCTGGTACGCGCCCGAGGCGTTCTCGGTCTTGAACCCGTCCTCGACGAGCTCGTCGATGATGCCCTGCAGCTCCTTCAGCGTGTCGCCGATCGTGCTGCGACCGTCGCGCAGCTTCGCGGCCGCGCCCTCCATCTCGCTGTACGTTGCACCGAAATCGTGTCCGGCCATGAAAATCGCCTCCCAGCGTTCTTCGTTCTCCAGGCCCCCATGGCCTCTGCGACGAGGCTAACGAACCTTCGCCGTCTCGCACACGGGGAGGGGTACCCCGGGTATCACTCCCCGTGTGCGGACGTCGTGACCGGACTCACCACGGTGTCGGCGGACGCAGGCTCGGCGGCCCTCCGCGCGCGCCGGGAGGCGCCCGCCGGCGCGGCATCGCCCGCCGACGCGGCCTCACCCGCCGACGCGGTCTCACCGGCCAGCGCGACGTCACCCGCCGGCGCGGGCGTCGTGCCTGGCTCCGCGACGGGCGCCGCCGCGTGCGCCGCCGGCGCCGGGGTGTCGGGCACGAACGGGAGCTGCATCGTGACGCTCTGCCCCGCCTGTACGAAGATGCCGCGGCCCACGGGGAAGTCCGAGCGCTTCACGCGCCCGAACGGCGTCTTGAAGATCGCGTCGCCGTCGTACGTGTCGGGCTTGAGCACGATCCCCTGGCGGCCCGTCTTCCACTCGCCGAGCACGCCGATGCTGCCCGAGGCGCGGCTGATCTCCGCCTCGCCGACGAGCAGGTGGTCGCTGTTGTTCATCGCCTGCAGCAGCGCGCGCATCGGCCGGTCCGCGGGCCCGTCGGCGAGGTGCGGCATGTCCTCGATGACGATCATGATCCGGCCGTCCGGCGACTCCCGCGTCACGAGCTCCGCCAGCTCGGTCGCGAGCTCCTTCTCCTCCTCCGGACGCGTCGCGCTCGCGAGCCACGGGCGGAACTCCTTGAGCTCGGCCCTGCGGCTGCCGAAGTGGTACAGCCGCACGTCCGGGTCGAAGCGCTCCATGGCGACGACGAGCGCCTTCAGCGCGTTCGTCTTCCCCGACGCCGGCGGGCCCGTCACGACGAACGATCCGAGCGGCTCGAAGCCGCGCGGCGCGAGCGTGTCGTCCGCGACGCCGAACACCGGCATGCCCTCGACCTGTGCCGGCATCTCGTCGGCGGGCACCATGGTCGGCAGCGCGCCGATCTCGGGCAGGTCGCGCACGCCCTGCGCCCGGAGCCGGTTCCCGAGCTCGCCCAGCAGCTTGGTCTGCTCGACGACGTTCGCGGTGCCGCCCAGCACGGCGATCTGCGCCTCGTGCCCGTCGACGACCGCGCGCCCCGGCGCGGACTGCTCGTCGAGGATGTCGCGCGGCACGCCCAGCAGCATGTACTGGCTCGTCTCGCCCATGCGCAGCACCACGCGGCGCGAGATGTTCGCCGCGACGGCGCTCGGCACCGCGTTGCCGCGGTCGGCCGTGATGACGGTGTGGACGCCCAGGGGGCGGCCCTCGCCCAGGATGCGCATGAAGGTCCGGTAGAAGGGCCCGCGGCCCGGCGCCACCTCCCAGTCCTTCTTGAACTCGGGGTAGTTGTCGATCAGCAGCACGATGCGCGGCATGGTCGGATCGACGAGCTCGCGGTACTCCTGCACGGTCGCGGCGCTGGCCGCCGAGAACGCCGCGGCGCGGCGATCCAGCTCGCCGTCGAGCGTGCGGAACAGGCGCTGGATGCGCTCGACATCCGCGCCGTCCACGACCGAGCCGACATGCGGCAGCGCGGCGAGCGCGCCCAGCGCACCCGAGGCGAAGTCGAGGCAGTACACCTGCACGCGTCCGAGGTCGGGGCGCATGCCCGCCGCCGTGCCGATGGTCTTCAGCACCGTGGACTTGCCCGAGCCGGACGTGCCGTAGATGACCATGGAGCCGTCGCGATCGGGCACGAACGCGGCCGGCTCCTGCAGCTGCCTCTCCGGGACGTCGACGAGCGCGAACGGGATGCGCGTGTCGCCCTCGCTGGCCAGGTCCCGCAGGTCAACGAGCGGTGCGAGGTCGTCGAGCCAGGGCCGGCGCGGACGCGGCAGCCCCGCCACGTCGCTCGCGCGGATCAGGGTCGACACGATGCGCTTCTGGTCGTTCGGGCCGAGGTCCTCCTCGTGCGCCTCCGACTCGGCCGGGCGATCCGGCTCCCAGTCGCCGCGCGCCCCGAAGCGCAGCTCGGTCACGCGCACGTCGGCCACGGGCGTCTCGTCCATCGCGGTCCAGCCGCCCGCGTAGGCCGACTGGAACGGCACGAGGCGGCCGGGACCGGTCTTGGCGATCGCGCGGCCGGGCAGCGACGCGGGGAACGACGCCGCGATCTCGTCGTCGACCACGTCGCGCGAGTCGGACTCGTCCGCCATCCGCAGGGCGATGCGCAGGTTCGTGTTGGCGCGCAGGTTGTCCTTGATGACGCCCGCGGGACGCTGCGTCGCCATGATCAGGTGGATGCCGAGCGAGCGGCCGCGCTGCGCGATGTCCACGACGCCGTCGACGAACTCGGGCATCTCGGACGCGAGCGCCGCGAACTCGTCGATCACCAGGACGAGCGCGGGCGGGCACTCGGGGTCCTGGCGCTTCTCGAGCTCGAGCAGATCCTTCGCCTTCTTGCGGTTGAGCAGGTGCTCGCGATGCTGCAGCTCGGCGCGCAGGCTCGTGAGCGCGCGGCGCACGAGGTGCGGGCTGAGGTCGGTCACGAGGCCCACGCAGTGCGGCAGCTCGACGCAGTCGGCGAAGGCGGAGCCGCCCTTGTAGTCGACGAACAGGAACGTGACCCGGTCGGGGCTGTGGGCGGCGGCCATGCCGAGCACCCACGCCTGCAGGAACTCCGACTTCCCCGCGCCCGTCGTGCCGCCCACGAGCGCGTGAGGCCCCTGCGTGCGCAGGTCGAGCGCCATGGCGTCGCTCGCGCCCTGACCGATGATGGCGCGCAGCGTGCCGGCCTTCTTGAGCCGCGGGCGGGGCGCGGCCGACCTGTCCATGATCGTGTTGTTCTGCCGCCAGCGCTCGATCACGACGTGCGGATCCTGCGCGATCGCCGGGTCCACGAGCTGCAGGAACATCACGGAGCTCGGGATGTCCGACGCGTCGTGCACGACGGTGCTCGCGTCGACCACGGGGGCGAGCCGGCGGGCGAGCATCTGCATGTAGGCGTTCGAGACGCCCTCCACGCGGACGTGCTCGAACAGCTCGCCGTTGCGCACGAGGCCGACCTGCGCGTCCTCCAGGCCCGGCGTGACGTCGATGTAGCTGCGGCACACGGCGGGCAGCGACTCGACCGTCGGCGACACGAACACGGCGTGCACGCCCCGGTCGGCGCCGCGCTCGAGCACGTCCGTGAGGCGGCCGCGGTCGACGGGAGCGTCGCTCGTGACGAACACGACCACCGACAGCGGCGGCGTGGCCTTGTGGTCGTTCGCCGCGCGGGCGACGTCCGTGCCGTACAGCAGCGGGTTCCAGTCCTCCTTGAACGGTCCGCGCGGCTCGCCCCCGCCGCCGGCCCGCAGGACGTACTCCTCGAGCGCGCTCAGCAGCGCCGCCGCGGTCGGGGCGGAGTCGGCGAGCGCCACATCCCGGAACGGGCTCTTCTCGCTCGACGTGTGGGGCATCCACTTCAGCCAGTCGAGCTCGCCCGTCCACATCGAGTCGGCGAACGCGACGGCGACGACGTCGTTCGGCGCGTGCAGCCCGAACAGCTGCACCGCGATGCCGCGCATCGCGTCGGCCACGGGCGCGGGCGGGCCGGCGATGCCGACGGAGCCCGCGTCCGCGAGCGTGTCGAAGACCGGCACGTCGTCGACGAACGCGTACCGCTCGCGCAGCCGGTCGACGCGATCGATGAACTCGGGAAGGCCGTCCGGCACGTCGGAATCGTCGACCGAGTTGCGCGCGGGCAGCCGGCAGCTGCCGAGCCGCAGGCCCAGGAAGTTCCAGTGCTCGGGCCGGCGCGTCCAGAGCATGGGGCCGAGCCGCATGGCGTGCTCGAAGACCTCGGCGACGGGCGGGGCCTCGGCGTTGCGCGCGCGCTCCTCCTCGGGCTTGCCGTGGAAGAAGTCCTCCTCGAGCTTCTCGAACTGCCGCTCGAACAGCAGGAACTCGTGGTTCTGCTGGTTCCGCCCCTGCGACTTCTGATTGATGATGTTGCCGAACATCATCAGCGGCGTCATGAAGATCATCAGCAGCGCGCGCGGGTTGTTGTTCATCAGGTACAGCGCCACGCCCAGCAGGATCGGCGCGATGAGGATCGGCCACGGGAACAGCCGCGCGAGCTTCTCGGTGGGCAGGCGCGGCGGCTTGAACGCCGTGCCCGGATAGCGCACCTCGACGCGCGGGCTGCGGTTGAACAGCAGTCCCCCGCCGCGCTCGATGACGGGGTCCTCGCTCGCGCTGCCGTCGAACGAGCGCACGAGATAGGCGACGAGGGTGGTGCCGCCGATCACGAACGGCTTGCCCTCCTCGATGCGGACGCGCTGCGCCGCGACGCCGTCGACCAGCACGCCGTTCGCGGAGTTCAGGTCGATGACCTCGATGTGCGTGCCGATCTCGATCCGGGCGTGGCGCTTGGACACCATCGGATCGGCGAGGACGACGTCGTTGGCGGCGTCGCGCCCGAGGAAGACGTGTCCGGCCGAGATGCGGAACTCCTGCCCCGCCAGCGCTCCGTCGACCGCGCGCAGCACGGCGATCGCGTCGCGCTGGCCGTCGTCGAACACCGCGGCCGGGACGGGGCCGAGATTGACGATCGACGCGGCGAAGCCGGAGCCGATCGGGGCCTCTCCGATCGGCACGTCGGGCTGCAGCGGCACGAGCCGCTCGCCGGTCGGCGGCGCGACGGCCAGCGTGACGACGTCGTCCTCCGTCACCTGCACCGAGCGCGCGGGGTCCGACTCCGCCACGTACCGGGCGACGTCGCCCGTCGTCGCGGTCGAATCGGTCGTGATGACGATGTCGACCGGGTCGATCCCCTGGCGATGCAGCGTCAGCTTCAGCCTCATGCGTCTCCCCCGTTCCCTGACGTCACGTCAGAGACAATCGTCCTGGATCCGGATGCCATCGTCATCGCTCACAGCCGGGTGACGACCGCGGTGCGGTCGCCGAAGCGGATGGTGTCGGAGTCTGCCGCCGTGAGCGGCACGCCCGCCGTCATCGGATGCTCGACGCCGCCCCGGATCAGCGCCGACCCGTTCGTCGAGCCCAGGTCGACGACCTCGAGGCCGCCCTCCGCGGGACGCACGAGCAGGTGCGTCTTCGACAGCGACCTGCTGTCGTCCTCGAGGGCGACGGGGTGCGCGCCGCCCGGGATCTCGCTCGCATCCGGCCGGCGACCGAGCACGACGGGCGCGGAGACCAGCAGGTCCTCGCCCGTGTCGAGGCGCAGCATGAAGCGCGCGGCGGGCGGGATCGGCTCTGCCGCGCGGGCGTCCGACCCCGTCAGCACCACCTGCGGCGGCACGGCCGGCGCGGCGGGAGGCGTCACCGCTGCGGGCGGCGCGGCGACGGACTCTGCGGCGAACGGCGTGGTGGGTGGCGCAGCGGCGGGTCGCGGCGCGGACTGGCCGCGTTCGGCCTCGGCCGAGGGCGCATCCGGGGTCGGATCCGTGTCTCCTCGCAGGCGGTACCCGCCGAGCACGGGCCTGCCGCTCTCGCCCGCGACGACGACGGGCGCGGGGGCGATCTCGGCCAGGCCGACCACGGGACGCTCGCGCGGGTCGTGAGGCCGGGCGACGCCGATCACGCCCGCGCTGACGCGTCCGCCGGGCCGGTACGCGGGCTGGGCGGACGGGTCCACCGGCGTCGCGAGCGAGGGCAGCGGCGCCCGCTCGGGCGCCGGCTCGGCCTTGACCACCTTGCGCGCCACGCGCATCCGCTTCTCGTCGTACGGGTTCAGGCCCTTGCGCACGTCGACGAGCCACACCCTGGTCGCCTTGTCGTGCCAGCCGCGACCGCGCCCGTCGGGGTCGAGCACGGGCGAGAGGAAGAAGATCGCGAGTCCCAGCGGCAGGATCGCCGCGCCCACCAGGATCAGGAACCGCAGGAGCACGGGACCGGCGCCGGGCCGCTCGAGCGTGCGCACGTTCACGGTGCGGATGCCCGCCACGGCCTTGCCGATCGTGAGCCCCTTGCGTCCGTGCAGCACCAGCTGCACGATGCCGAGGGCGAGCGTGAGGGCCGCCGTCGCGCTGGCCATGACGACGGCGAGCACGAAGTCGGGGTGGTTCAGGAACCCGTACGCCGAGATCGAGCCGGTCGCGAGCTTCAGCAGCAGCGGGACCGCCCCCAGCAGGAGGGGCAGCTGCAGCACGAGCCAGCTCGCGAGGTCGCACACGGCTGCCAGCGCGCGGCGTCCGAAAGGGGCGCGCACCAGACCGAGGGCCGCGGCGTACGCGGGATCGGGACGCCCGGAGGCGTCGACCCCCTCGATCGTCCGCTTCTCCTCGTCGATCTCCCAGATCACGCCGTCGGATCCCTCCCCTGAGCCCATGCCGTCAGCGACTGCGTCAACACTACTCAGCGGGGAGGGCGCACCCGTCGCTCAGGCACCCGAAGGGGAAGAGCTGCCCGGTTGCGCGGACCCGGGTGCGCTCAGCGCTCCGGCTCGTCGTCGTCCGCCGCGTCGCGCTTCGGCAGCAGCACCGGACGGTCGACGGTCTTCGACTGCCCCGCCGGATCGACCACGAGCAGCAGCATCGACAGGCCGAGGAGAACCACGATGAACGCGATGCCCGCGGCGATCGCGGCGACCGACCACGCGCGCACGACGGCATCGCCGGGCAGCGCCTGGAACGCGCCCATCGTGACGGCCGTGACGAACCCGGAGAAGAGGGCGGCCGTGAACGCGATGCCCAGCAGCTGGGCAGGACGCATCAGGTCGCGGCGGGTGGGCTTGTCGGTCACGGGTGTTCCTCCTGCGCGGTCACGACGCGCGCGGTGTCGGGGTCGGCCGAGGCCGCGGGCTGGGGCGACAGCCCCGCGATGCCGAGGTACACGGCCGCGATCGCCGCGTAGCCGCCGAGCAGCCCGACCGCGATCGTCGTGCCGGTCAGCGCGAACTCGCGGCCGGCCTCCTCGATGAAGTAGCGCAGCTCGTACGCCGGCGACACGAACAGCAGCGCCAGCCCGAGCAGCATCGTCAGCGCGCCCACCACGATCGCATCGCGCGCGTCGCTTCGTCCCAGACGCGCGCGCTGCCGGATGCCGCTCAGCAGCTCGACGAGGCCCGCGACGAGCGCCCACGCGATCACCAGGACGAGGAACAGCGTCGCGGAGCGCAGCGCGACCACGCTCGCGGCCATTCCCGCGACCAGATGGACGGCGGCGAGCAGGATCGGGGATCCGCGGTGTCCCGCGGGCGCGACGAGCCACGCCGCGAGGGCGAACACGAGCGCCGTGGCGATCCCGAAGCCGCCGAAGACCGCGAGCCCCACCTCGGCCGAATGGTCGGGCGAGAAGGTGATCATGAGCGCCGCGACGGCCAGGAACAGCGCGCGCAGCAGCTGGATGTGACGGGCGGTCACTCGCGAGGGGGCGCTGGGCATGACGGATCCAGGATGAGGCTCAACAGGGACGGATCCAGTCTAGTTGCGCGAATCTGAGCGACCGCCCGGGTCAGAGCCCCTTCAGCGCCTGCTCGAGGTCGGCGAGCAGATCCTCGATGTGCTCGATGCCCACGGACAGGCGCACGACCTCGGCCGGCACGGCCAGCTCGGTGCCGCGCACGGACGCGTGCGTCATCTCATCGGGGTAGTTCACGAGCGACTCGACGCCGCCCAGCGACTCCGCGAGCATGAACAGCCTGGTCGACTCCGCGAAGCGGCGGGCCGCCGCCGCGTCGGCCAGTGCGAGCGAGACGATGCCGCCGAAGCCCGCCATCTGCGATGCGGCGATCTCGTGTCCGGGGTGCGACGGCAGGCCCGGGTAGTAGACCCGCGCGACGCGGTCGTGGCCCTCGAGGAACTCGGCGACGGCCTGGCCGTTGGACGAGTGCCGCTCCATGCGCACCGCGAGCGTCTTGATGCCGCGAGTCGTGAGCCACGCGTCGAGCGGCCCCGACACCGCCCCGGCGGCGAACTGCAGGAACTGCGGCTGCTCGGCCAGGGCCGCATCGGCGAACACGAGCGCGCCGCCCACGACGTCCGAGTGCCCGCCGAGGTACTTCGTCGTCGAGTGCACGACCACGTCGGCGCCGAGTGCGATCGGCCGCTGCAGCGCCGGCGACGCGAAGGTGTTGTCGACGACCACGAGCGCGCCGGCCGCGTGCGCCTTGTCGGCGAGCGAGCGGATGTCGGTCACGCGCAGCAGCGGGTTGCTGGGCGTCTCGACCCACACGATCTTCGGGGTCCGCTCGGCGAGCGCGGCGTCGACCGCGGCGGGGTCGCTGAGGTCCGTCACCCGCAGCTGCACGCCCCACGGGCCGAGCACGCGCGCGAGCAGGCGGTACGTGCCGCCGTACACGTCGTTGCCCATGAGCACCTCGTCGCCGGGGCGCAGCAGGGCGCGCAGCAGCGCGTCCTCCGCCGCGAGCCCCGACGCGAACGACAGCGCGCGGGCGCCGCCCTCGATCGCGGCCAGCTGCGTCTCGAGCGCCGTGCGCGTGGGGTTGCCCGCGCGCGCGTACTCGTAGCCGGCGCGCAGACCGCCGATGCCGTCCTGCGCGTAGGTCGTCGAGAAGTGGACGGGCGGGATCACGGCCCCCGTCGTCTCGTCCGGCTCCTGTCCCGCGTGGACGGCGTTCGTGTCGAATCGGTGCTCGGTGCTCATGCGATGCTCCCCTCGGTGGCGTCGTCAGCTGTCTCGGTCGCGGCGGATGCGCCCGCGAGCTCGGCGTGCAGCGCGGGCGAGACGAGCGGCTCGGGGTTCGCGACCTCGAAGCCCTGCGCGCGCATCCAGTCGTCGTCGAACACCTTGCCGAGGTACCCGCGGCCGTGGTCGGGCAGCAGCACGACCACGACGGCGTCGGCGGGCAGGTCGCGCGCCGCGCGCAGCGCGGCGACGACCGCCATGCCGCTGGATCCGCCCACGAGCAGGCCCTCCTCGCGCGCGAGCCGGCGCGTCATGGCGAACGACTCGGCGTCGGAGATCCGGTGGATCTCGTCGACGACGGTCGGGTCGTAGGCGCCGGGCCAGAAGTCCTCGCCCACGCCCTCGACGAGGTACCCGTGCACGCCGGCGGCGTCGTCGGCCGAGTAGATGGATCCGACCGGATCGGCGCCGACGATGCGCACGCGTCCCTCCGACGCCTGCTTCAGGAAGCGTCCCGTTCCCGTGATGGTGCCGCCCGTTCCGACGCCCGCGACGAAGTGCGTCACGCGGCGATCGGTGTCCTGCCAGATCTCCGGGCCCGTCGAGCCGAAGTGGCTGCGCGGCGCGTTCGGGTTCGAGTACTGGTCGGGCTTGTAGGCGCCGGGGATCTCGCGCACGAGCCGGTCGGACACGCTGTAGTACGAGCGCGCGTCGTCGGGCTCGACGTTCGTCGGCGTCACGACTACCTCGGCGCCGTACGCGCGCAGCACGTTGCGCTTGTCCTCAGACACCTTGTCGGGCACCACGAACACCATGCGGTAGCCGCGCTGCTGGGCGACGAGGGCGAGCCCCACGCCGGTGTTGCCGCTCGTCGGCTCGACGATCACGCCGCCCGGGGCGAGCTTCCCCTCGCGCTCCGCGGCCTCGATGATGTTGGCGGCGATCCGGTCCTTCGACGATCCGCCCGGATTGAAGTACTCGACCTTCGCGAGCACGGTGGCGGCGATGCCCTCCGTGACGCGGTTCAGACGGACGAGCGGGGTGTGGCCGACGAGGTCGGCGACGGAATGTGCGTAACGCAAGAGAGGTGTCCTCAGGGATGGTTCACGGCGGCATGCGCGTCGCCATGGAAGCTGTCGGTGGTCGTTCTGGGGCGCGCTCCCGAGTGGAGCGGGCGGGCCTCAGCGACAACAGCGACAGGTGTGCACGCGACCACGCTAACGCGCGCCCGCCGGATCCGCCAATCCCTGCGCGGATCGGACCGACCCCGCGCGGGCCGGACACAATGAGGGGGTGAAGGTGTTTGCGATCCACGAGAACCCCGAGTGGTGGCCGCCTTTCGCGGCCGCGTTCGAGCGCGAGGGCGTGCCGGCGGAGCAGTGGCTGCTGACCGACGGCTCGATCGATCTGTCGTCGGAGCCTCCGGAGGGCGTGTTCTGGTCGCGACTGTCGGCATCCGCGCACACGCGCGACCATGCCGCCTCGAAGGAGTACGGCCGCGCCGTGCTCCGCTGGCTCGAGTCGTGGGGCCGCACCGTGATCGGCGGCAGCGGCACGCTCGAGTTCGAGATGAGCAAGGTCGCCCAGCACGCCGCGCTGCGGGCGGCCGGGATCGACGTGCCGCGCACCGCCGCGGTCTTCGGCACGACCGACCTGAAGCAGCGGGCCCGTGCCTTCGAGGCGCCGTTCATCAGCAAGCACAACCAGGGCGGCAAGGGCCTGGGCGTGCGGCGCTGGGACACGCACGACGAGTTCGACGCGTGGGTCGACGGCCCCGGCTTCGAGCCGTCGCCGGACGGCATCACGCTGATCCAGGAGTTCCTCGCGACCCGCGAGCCGTTCATCACGCGCGCCGAGTACGTGGGCGGGGAGTTCGTGTACGCCGTGCGCGTCGACACCAGCGCGGGCAGCTTCGAGCTGTGCCCGGCCGATGCGTGCGCGGTCGACGGCGCGGCGTTCCCGCCGTTCGCGCTGCGCGCCGAGATCACGGCGGAGCATCCGCTCGTCGCGCAGCACCGCGCGTTCCTCGAGAGGTCCGGCATCCGGATCGCGGGACTGGAGTTCGCCGAGACCCAGGACGGCCGGCTCGTCACGTACGACCTCAACACGAACACGAACTACAACCCGGATGTCGAGACGGTCGCGCCGCGCTCGGGACCGGGCCAGATCGCCCGCTTCCTCGGCGCGCTGCTGGCCACCGAGGCGCCCGCGCGCGTATGACCGTCCGGCGGCGGCGAGTGACCCGCCGCCGGACGGCCATCTCAGCCCGTGATCTCGAACGGCACGGGCAGCAGCGCCTCCTCGCGCGAGGACGGGCCGATCCGCAGCTCGAACCGACCGGGCTCGACCACGCGGCGAGCGCGCGCGTCGACGATCGTGCACGCCGCGGCCGGCAGCGCGAGCTCGACCACGCGCTCCTCCCCCGGGCCGAGCTCGACCTGCGTGAAGTGCTTGAGCTCCTTGTCGGCCCAGCTGACCGACGTCACGAGGTCGCTCACGTACACCTGCACGGTCTCCCTCGCCGGGCGCGCCCCGGTGTTCCGCAGCGTCACGCGGGCCCGGATGACCTCATCCTGCGTGACGGACGGCGTGAGGATCCGGGCGTCCGCGTATTCGACGGTGGTGTACGACAGACCCTCGCCGAACGCCCATGCGGGGCTCTGCGTGAGGTCGGCGTACCTGTCGCCGTGCTGGCCGCGGATCTGGTTGTAGTACGTGGGCTGCTGCCCCACGTGCCGCGCGAACGACAGCGGCAGGCGGCCGCTCGGCTCGATCAGCCCGAGCAGCAGCTCGGCGATCGCTCGCCCGCCCTGCATGCCGGGGTTCGCGACCCACAGGATGGCGGACGCGCCCAGCGCGGAGGGCGGCAGCACGAGCGGTTTGGACGCGAGCAGCACCACCACGAGCGGCGTGCCCGTGGCGGCGAGCGCGTCCAGCAGTGCGATCTGCGCACCGACGAGCTCGAGAGTCGCGGTCGAGCGCGCCTCGCCGACCAGCTCGATCCGGTCGCCCACGACGGCGACGACGTAGTCGGCCGCCTCGGCCTGCGCGACGGCCTCGGCGATCAGAGCCTTGTCCGGCGCCGCCGGCTCGACCACGAAGGGACGCGGCTGCCCGTCGGGGAAGTGCGTGCCCGCCGGATCCGGCACGAGCGAGAGGATGCCGGCGCCCTCCGCGAACGACACCTCCCAGTCCACCGGCGCATGCGCCCGCAGCCCGTCGAGCACGGTCGTGATCATGTCGCGCGGCTGTCCGTCCGGCAGCCAGCCCGCCTGCCCGGAGTTGCCCGCCCAGTCTCCGAGCTGCGTCTGCGCGTCATCCGCCAGCGGCCCGACCACGGCGATCCGGCGCGCCCGTGGCGCCCCGACCGCGCGCCCGTCCGCACCGGCCGTGAGCCCGCCCTCCAGCGGCAGCACGCCGTCGTTGCGCAGCAGCACGAGCGAGCGGCGGGCGATCTCGAGGTTCAGCGCCTCGTGATCGGCGTGGCCGAGCACGTCCGCCATGCGGACGAGATCCGGATGCCGCGGCTGCTCGAACAGGCCGAGCTCGAACTTCAGGGTGAGGATGCGCGCGACCGCCGCGTCCAGGTCGGCTTCCGCGAGCATGCCGCCCTCGATGGCTTCGAGGGCCCCCTCGAAGAACGTCGGCGTGGTCATGATCATGTCGTTGCCGGCCTTGACGGCCGCGGCCGCGGCGTGCGTGATGTCAGGCTGCACCTTCTGCTCCCACACCATGCGGCCGACGTTGTCCCAGTCGGTGATGAGCGTTCCGGTATAGCCCCACTCGCCGCGCAGCACGTCGCTCAGGAGCCACTCGTTGATCGTGATCGGGATGCCGTCGGTGGTCTGGTAGCCGAGCATGAACGTGCGGCATCCCTCCCGCGCCACTCGCTCGAACGGCGGCAGGAACCACGAGCGCATCTTGCGTCGGGAGATGTCGGCCTCGCTGGCGTCCCGTCCGCCCTGCGTCTCCGAGTAGCCCGCGAAGTGCTTCGCGGACGCCAGGATCGCGGTGGGATCGGTCAGCCCGTAGCCCTGATAGCCGCGCACCATCGCCGAGGCGAGCTCGCCGATCAGGTGCGGATCCTCGCCGAACGTCTCGTTCACGCGCCCCCAGCGCAGGTCGCGCGTGATGCAGAGAACGGGCGAGAACGTCCAGTGCACTCCGGTCGCGGCGACCTCCACGGCGGTCGCGCGCGCGGCGCGCTCCACCAGATCGGCGTCCCAGGTCGCGGCCATGCCGAGCTGCGTCGGGAAGATCGTGGCGCCCTCGCAGAACGAGTGCCCGTGGATGCAGTCCTCCGCCACGACGAGCGGGATCCGCAGACGGGTCCGCGCCGTGAGCGCGTGCGCGCGGGCGAGCCGCTCGGGCGACGTGTGCAGGATGGACCCCGCCTGCCGGCGCAGGATGTGGTCGTCCAGGTCGTCGCGGGCGTCGAGTTGCAGCATCTGCCCGACCTTCTCCTCGACCGTCATGCGGCCGAGCAGGTCGGCGACCCGGTCGGCGACCGGCAGCGACGCGTCGAGGTACGCGGCCTGCAGGGTGGTCGAGCCGGTGTCGATCGTCATGAGGCGGATTCCTTGCTCGCGGGGCGCACCGCGGTGACGGCGGACGTCGCGCTGAGGCCGCGCTTCTTCATGGCGCGGGCGCGCTCGCCCGCCGACCGCAGACGGGGGTTGACGTATTCGTCGATGCCGAAGTTCACGAGCGACAGGGCGACGCCCAGGATCGCGATGCACAGGCCGGCGGGGACGTACCACCACCAGTACGCGGGGAACGCGCCGTTCTGCTGGGCCCAGAACAGGATCGTGCCCCAGTTGAGGTTCGTGATCGGGATCACGCCGATGAACGCGAGCGTCGTGAGCCCCAGCACGGCGGCCGTGACGGTGCCGACGAAGCTGGACGCGATGATCGCGAGCAGGTTCGGCAGCATCTCGACGAAGATGAGCCGCGGCAGCGACTCGCCGTTCGCCCGGGCGGCCTGGATGAAGTCGCGGTTGCGCAGCGACATGGTCTGCGCGCGCAGGACGCGCGCGCCCCACGCCCAGCCGGTCACGGCGAGTGTGAGCGCGATGATCCACAAGGGCGGGTCCTCGAACGACGACGCCACGATGATGATGAGTGGCAGGCCGGGGATCACCAGGAACACGTTCGTGAGCGCCGAGAGCGACTCGCTGCGCCAGCCGCGCGTGTAGCCCGCGATGACGCCGACGATCACGGCGATGACCGTGCCCATCAGGCCGGCGAGGAACCCGACGATGAGCACGCCGCGCGTGCCGAACACGATCTGGCTGAAGACGTCCTCGCCCATGTGGGTCGTGCCCAGCAGGTGCGTGGGCGACGGCCCCTGGCGCAGCGCCTGGTAGTCCTTCTCCATCGGGCCGAACGGCGCGATGACGTCGCCGAAGATGGCGATCAGCACGAACACGCCGATGATGGTCAGGCCCGCGAGCGACTTCGGGTTGCGGAACATCGCGAACGACGCGGCGATCTGCCCCGCCACCGTCTTGCGACGCGGCGCCCTGCCTCCCGGCGCGCTGCGGATGGTCGCGGTCTCGGGCACGCCGATCCCGCTGGCGGGGATCTCGGCTGCAGCGGTGTTGGTCATCTCAGCCCTCCGACTGACGGGTGCGGGGATCAAGGACGGCGTGCGCGATGTCCGCCAGGATGTTCGCGCACAGCACCGCGAGCGTGATGATCAGGAACAGGCCCTGCATCAGCGGATAGTCCTTCGCGGCGGTCGCGTCGAGCAGCATCTTGCCGACGCCGGGATAGGAGAAGACGAGCTCCATCACGATCGTGCCGCTGACGATGAAGCCGATCGACAGCGCGAAGCTCGACAGCTGCGGCAGCACCGCGTTGCGCGCCGCGTACCGCCACAGCACCCGCCGGTTCGGCATGCCCTTGGCCTGCGCGACCGTGATGTAGTCCTCGTCGAGCACCGTGAGCATCATGTTGCGCATGCCGAGGATCCATCCGCCGAGCGAGGCGATCAGGATCGTGAGGAGCGGCAGCGCGCCGTGCGCGATCACCTGGCCCACGAAGCCGATCGTGAACTCGGGAGCGGCTCCCTTGTCGTACGCGTGCGAGGCGGGGAACCATCCGAGCGTCGATGAGAACACCGCGATCGCGATCAGGCCGAGCCAGAAGTACGGCACGGTCGAGAAGAACGTCGTGATGGGCACGATCACGTCGGCGCGGCTGCCGCGCTTCCACCCCACGACCGCGCCGAGCACGGTGCCGATAAGGAACGACAGCACGGTCGCCAGGCCGACGAGCCCGACCGTCCACGGCAGGGCGACCGCGATGACCTCGCCGACCGGGGCGAGGCCGTTGGAGAACGAGCGGCCCAGATCGCCCCGCAGCAGCAGGCCCCAGTAGTCGAGGTACTGCTCCCACAGCGACGTGTCCCTGTCGAGGCCGAAGAGCGTCCGGATGGCGTGCTCCGCCTCGGGCGTGATCTGGCCGCGGTACTTGTTCATGTACGCGCTGACCGGGTCGCCCTTCATCATGCGCGGCACGAGGAAGTTGATCGTGATGGCGGCCCACAGGGTGAACAGATAGAACGCGGCGCGGTTCAGGATGAACCGGATCGGGATCCTCACGCGATGCCTCCGTCCGGGTACGCGGCGGAGAGGCCCGGTGCCGAGGCGAAGTGCTTCTCCGGATCGGGCGAGGCCGCGCGCAGCTCGCGCGTGTACTCGTGCTGGGGGTTCAGGATGACGTCGTCGGCGGGGCCCGCCTCGACCACGCGGCCGTGGTGCAGCACCATGATCTCGTCCGAGAAGTGCCGGGCTGTGGCGAGGTCGTGCGTGATGTAGAGCACGCCGAGGCCCTCGTCGCGCTGCAACTCGGCGAGCAGGTTCAGCACGCCGACGCGGATCGACACGTCGAGCATCGAGACGGGTTCGTCCGCCACGAGCAGGCTCGGCCGCGACGCGAGCGCACGGGCGATCGCCACGCGCTGGCGCTGACCGCCCGACAGCTCGTGCGGGCGCCGGTCGATCACGGCGTCCGGCTCGAGGCGCACGCGCTCGAGCAGGCGCCGAACCTCGGCCTCCGTGTCGTCCTTGGGCACGATCTCGTCGAGCCGCAGCGGCCGCTCCAGGTGGTACCGGATGGAGTGGTACGGGTTCAGGGACGCGAACGGATCCTGGAACACCATGCGCAGCCGCTGCCGGTAGGCGCGCAGGCCGCGGCCGCGGCGCGGGATGGGCCTGCCGTCGAGCAGCACCTCGCCGCTCGTGGGCGTCTCGAGCTGGGTGAGGATCTTGGCGATCGTGGACTTGCCGGATCCGGACTGCCCGACGAGCGCGATGGTCTGGCGCTCACGCAGCGTGAAGCTGACGTCGTCGAGCGCGAGGATCGGATCCGCGCCGCGCACGCGGTACCGCTTGGTGACGTTGCGGAACTCGAGCGAGGTCATCGTGTCAACACCCCTCGCGCTCCGGTGAGCCGCGGGAACGAGCTCAGCAGGCGTCGGGTGTAGTCGTGCTGCGGGTGCTCCCAGATGTCGCGGGAGGCGGCGAGCTCGACGATCTCGCCCTCGCGCATGATCGCGATGCGGTCGCTGATCTCGAGCAGCAGCGGCAGGTCGTGCGTGATGAAGATCACCGAGAAGCCGAACTCGTGGCGCAGCTCGGAGATCTGGCGCAGGATCTCGCGCTGCACGAGCACGTCGAGCGCGGTCGTCGGCTCGTCCATCACCATGAGCTGCGGCCGCAGGGCGAGGGCCATCGCGATCATGACGCGCTGGCGCATGCCGCCCGAGAGCTCGTGCGGGTACGAGCGATAGCGCTCACGGCCCACCGCGACGATCTCGAGCAGCTCCTCGCACTCGCGCCGCCGGGCCGCCTTCGTCATGCCGGGGCGGTGCACGACGAACACGTCGTCGAGCTGGGCACCGATCGTCGCCACCGGGTTGAGCGCGTTCATCGCGCCCTGGAACACCATCGAGACCTTGTCCCAGCGGAACCGCTGCATGGCGTCGGGCCCGAGGCCATTGATGTCGATGTCGCCCTCCGCGACGTCGTGGAACACGACGCTGCCGCCCGTGATCACGGCCGGCGCGCGCAGCAGCCGCTGCACGCCGTAGGCGAGGGTCGTCTTGCCGCAGCCGCTCTCGCCGGCCAGGCCGAGGATCTCGCCGCGCTGCAGCTGGAGGGACACGTTCTTCACCGCCTCGACGGGAGGGGTGACGTCGTACACGACCGAGAAGTCGCGCACGGTGAGCAGGGGGTCTGGCATCGGGATCGCTTTCATCACGGCGCGCACGCGCGCGGAGGTGCCCCGCGGCACCGGTGGCTGGGGTGAGGGAGGTGGGGGCCCGGCGGCTGCCGGGCCCCCACCGGGTGTCACTTCGCGGGCTCGAGGTTCATCAGCACCTGGACCGCCGCGACCTGCAGCGGGTCTCCGGGTGCGTACGGGTCCTCGTCGCTCGGCCAGCCGACGTAGTTGCGCGTGTTGAACTCCGCCAGGATCGGGTGCGTGCCGACCGGGATGACCGGGACGTCCTCGACGAACGCCTTCTGGACCTGCTCGATCGCGGCGGTGCGCTCCTCGTCGCTCGACGCGTTGGCGTACGTGTTCAGCAGCTGCGTGACCTCGGGGTTGTCGTAGCGGCCGAAGTTGTAGTCGACGAGCTCGCCCGCCTCGAGCCAGCGGCCGTCCATCGTGTCGGAGTACAGGTCGTACGGCGTCGTGCCCGAGTCGGTCCAGTGCATGATCGCGTCGAACGTGCCGGCGCGCTTGTTCTGCGTCCACGTGTCGACGTCCGGGGTGTCGACCTTGGCGTCGGCGCCGAGGGTCTTCTTGACCTGGTCGGCGATCAGGCTGATGCCCGTGACGTAGTCGTTCCAGCCCTGCGGCACCTGCAGCGTGAACTCGACCGGCTCGCCGTCGGGATCCACGAGCGCGTCGCCCTCCCACGTGTAGCCGGCGTCCTCGAGCACGGCCTTGGCGCCCTCGACGTCGATCTCGAACTCCTCGCCCTTGTACTCGGGCGCGATGTACTGCTCGCCGACCGGGGTGGGAAGACCCGTCACGCTGGTGAGCTGCGGCCCCGCGTTCTCCCGCGCGATCGTGGTGTGCGCCTCCCGGTCGATGACCATGTTGACGGCCTTGCGGAAGGCGACGTCGTCGAACGGCTTCTCCTGCGTGTTCAGGAACAGCACGTCGGGCGCCATGACGTTGGCGGGCCAGAAGACGTTGTGCTCGTCCTTCGACAGGTACTGGTTCTCGATGTCCGAGATGAAGGCCTGTGCCCAGTCGGCCTCGCCGCTCGCCAGCGCCGTGGTGAGCGCCGTGTTGTCGTTGTAGGACACGTAGTACAGCGTGGGGACGGCCGGCTCGCCGCCCCAGTAGTCGTCGCGGGCGGTCATCGTGACCGACTGGGAGCTGAAGCTGTCGAGCACGTAGGGGCCCGTGCCCACGGGGTTCTCGTTCGTGAAGGTCGTCGGGTCCTCGACCTCGGCCCAGATGTGCTCGGGCACCATCTGGATGTTCAGCACCTGGGCCTGCTTGACGAACTTCGATTCGCCGAACGTGAGGACGACGTCATCGCCGTCCTTCTGGATGTCGGTGAGCTGGATGTTGCCGGTGTCGAACGCCGGCGTGTTCCGGATGAGGTCGAACGTGAAGACGATGTCGTCGGCCGTGAACTCCTCGCCGTCGTTCCACGTCACCCCGGTGCGCGGAGTGATGCGCAGCTGCGTGTAGTCGTCGTTCCACTCGACCTTCTCGGCGAGCCACGGGGTGGTCTCGTTGCTGCCGGTCGGGTTGACGATCGCGAGCGGCTCGAAGACCACGTTCTTGTAGCCGAGCTTGTTGGCGGACGAGTCTCCGACCCACGGGTTGTTCGACTCGGTCGTGATGGCGCCGTCGGGCTTGGCGATCGTGAGCGCCGCGCCGCCCTCGGGCGCGGCGACCGACTCCTGGGTTCCCGAGCCGCCCGCGGCGCAGCCGCTGAGGGCGATCGCGGCGGCGAGGCCGACCGCGAAGACGAGTGACTTCTTCTTCATCGCTTCTCCTTCGAAGAGACGTTTCCTGTGATTGCAGGGGCTCGCCCCGGGTCGTTCCGGGAGCCGCTGCACTGAACTTACTCAGCAGTAAGTAACTTGTAAAGGGAGCATGATGTACCCATCCAGCGAGAAGGATCGTGACCATGGCGAAGCGGCAGGCGAAGTCCCGGCCCGAGACGGCGCGCAAGCGCGCCGAGATCCTGCACGCCGCGATGGAGACCTTCGGCGCCAAGGGCTTCGCGAACGGCACGCTCGCCGAGATCGCCGACCACGTCGACATGACGCACGCCGGCGTGCTCCACCACTTCGGCTCCAAGACCCAGCTGCTGCTGGAGGTGCTGACCTACCGCGACGAGACGGATGTCGCCGACCTCGTCGAGCAGCACATCCCCGGTGGGATGGAGCTGTTCCGGCACCTCGTGCGCACGGCGTTCGTCAACGCGCGGCGCGCCGGCATCGTGCAGGCGTTCGCGGTGCTCTCCGGGGAGGCGGTGACGGACGACCACCCCGCCCGCGCGTACTTCGAGGAGCGCTACCGGAATCTGCGCGCCGAGGTCGCCCGCGCGTTCGAGGCGGTGTGCGCCGAACGCGGGATCACCGCCCCCGGCACCGTCGCCGACGCATCGGCGAGCATCCTCGCGGTCATGGACGGGCTGCAGGTGCAGTGGCTGCTGGATCCCGACGCGGTCGACCTCGCGCGCGCCAGCGAGTTCGCGATCGAGGCGATCGTGGCCGCGGTGCTCGACCCGCGGGAGCCCGTGGTGGCGACGCCCCGGCCGATGGGCGGCACGGCGCCGGCCTGAGCCAATGTTGCGCTGTGAGTCGGCACGCAGGACTCACCCGGGTGCGTCTCGTTACCGTCGAAGCATGACCGAGACCAGCGCACAGCGAGCATCGGACGACCACGGCGACGCGGGCGGCCGCCACGCGGGCGACCTGCTGACCGTTCCCGGCGCGCTCGACGCCGACGGGTTCAAATCGCTCTTTCGCGGCCACCCCGGCGGCGTCGCGGTCGTGACGGCCGAGGGTCCCGACGGACCCGTGGCGCTCACCGCGACCTCCGTCGCGTCGGTCAGCGTCGATCCGCCGATCCTGATCTTCTCGGTGTCGTCGCTGTCGTCCGCGACCCCGTCGATCCTGGCGTCCGACTCGATCGTCGTGCACCTGCTCGACTCGGCCGACCTGTCGCTCGCGAAGCTCGCCTCGACCAGCGGGGTCGACCGCTTCGCCGACCGATCGGCCTGGACCCGCCTGCCCACGGGCGAGCCGCTGTACCACGGTGTGCGGGCGTGGACGCGCTGCGCGATCGTCAGCCGCCTCGAGGCGGGCGGCTCGACCGTCATCGCCGCGCACGCCCTGCAGGGTGCCGCGAACCGCGGACCGGAGGGCGAGCCGCCCCTGGTGTACCACAACCGCACCTGGCACGCCCTCGGCGACCACTCGCGCATCGACTGACGCGTCGACATCGCGATCCACCCGGATCGCGCGGGTCGACGCGCCGCATCAGCCGCGCAGCGACTCCAGGACCTTCGCGATGCGGCGCTCGCGCGTCGCGTCCTGCTTGGCCTCCGCGACGGAGCGCGCCGCCTCCTTGCGCCTGCTGTAGGCGAGCGCGTCGAACGCCTCACGCAGCCCGGGCTCGGCGTCGAGCGCGGCGGCGAGCTCGTCCGGCACCTCCACCGCGCGCTCCGCGGCATCCAGCTCGATGCGCGCCTCGACCTCGTCGCCCGCCTCGATGCCGAGCTCCGCTCGGGCCGCCTTGCTGAAGCCGATCAGGATGTCGCCGCCCATCCGGCCGACGCGCAGGCGCGCGCGCCGCTCGCCGATCGTGACGACCACGGGCGGGGACTTCGCACGCCCGAGCTGCGCGATCTGGTCCTCCGTGAGCAGGATCGCGGCGGCCGGGCCGTAGGACCGGATCGTGGTCGACAGCGTGAGCGCACCCATGCGCGTCATGCTAGGGCCCGCGTGCCTTAGCCTGAAGGGCGCGGTCGAAGGGAGTGCGATGTCCGGTCCGCTCTCGGCCTCGGCCTACGAGGTGCTCGGTGTGCCGCGCGATGCGAGCGAGGACGAGCTGCGCCGCGCGTACCGCCTGCGGCTGCGGCAGACGCATCCCGACACGGGCGGCGATGCGGCCGAGTTCGTGCGCGTGCAGCACGCGTGGGAGCTGATCGGCACGCCCGCCGCGCGCGCCGCGTACGACAGCGGCGCCGGCACGTCGCTCGCGCCCGAGCCGAGCTGGGAGGCCGGCGCGGCGCCCGCGCGCGGCCCGCGCGCCGACACGCGTC
Source organism: Microbacterium sp. JZ31 (assembly GCF_016805985.1). Lineage (NCBI taxonomy): Bacteria > Bacillati > Actinomycetota > Actinomycetes > Micrococcales > Microbacteriaceae > Microbacterium > Microbacterium sp. JZ31. Next base: position 181,484 of record NZ_CP017661.1, on the reverse strand, counting down.
CGCGCGCCCGCTCGTACGGTCATCCGGGCGGCTGGCGCCGGGAGCGCTACCTCGAGCTGATCCGCGAGTGGGCGGGCCGGGGGCAGGATGTGCCCGACCCGTACGCGCCCGAGCTCGTGCGGTCGGCACCGCGCGAGCTGCGCCACCTGCTGGCGGACGCGCTCGCCGAGGAGGCGACCGCACGGGCGATCGCGGAGCTCGGGATCGGATTCACGGTGTGGCACGACGTCGCGGCCGGACGGCAGCCCGGGCACAAGCTCGACCACGTCGTGCTCAGTCCGTCGGGGCTGTACGGCGTGATGTCGGAGGACTTCGGCGGCGAGGTGCGCTTCCGCCGCGGCGAGATCATCGGCGCCGAGGTGGGGGCCGAGGCGCCCGTGGCGGGCCTGCTCGGGCGGATGCGCGCCGTGGCCCGCGCGGCCCGCGTCAGGTTCGGAGGCGCGATCGTCGTGCTCCCGGACGACGATCTGGCGCAGCCGATCAACGCGCTCGGCACCGTGCGCGGGGTGCCCGTCGTGGTGGTGCGCCGCTCCGTGCTCGCCCACCTGCTGCGCACGGGGGTCCCCGGCTCGCGCGACATCGGCGGCAACGAGCTGTTCGACATCCGCACGCGCCTGCAGCAGACGATCCGCTTCGTCTGAGACCGGGCGAGACCCGGCGCGACGCGGTCGGACCGGATCGGCCCTTGCCACGCCGGGGCCGCGGGGACGAGCATGCGAGGGAGACCCTCGCCGGAGCGTCCGGCGCGCTCGATCCGAGTCGAAGGAGACCCGCGCATGAAGAAGCTCATCAACTCCCCGGACACGGTGCTGGCCGACGCACTGCGCGGCGTCGCCGCCGCGCATCCGGAGCTCACGGTCGATCTCGAGAACCGCGTGGTGGCCGCGCCGCGCTCCGAGACGCCGCGCGTGGCGCTCGTCTCGGGCGGCGGCTCGGGGCACGAGCCGCTGCACAGCGGGTTCGTGGGCGAGGGGATGCTCGCGGCGGCGTGCGCGGGCGAGATCTTCACGTCGCCCACGCCGGATCAGATGCTCGCCGCCGCGCAGCAGGTGGAGGCGGGCGCGGGCGTGCTGTTCGTCGTGAAGAACTACACGGGCGACGTCCTGAACTTCGAGATGGCGGCGGATCTCGCGCGCGAGGAGGGGATCGAGGTCGAGTCGGTCGTCGTGGCCGACGACGTCTCCGTCGAGGACTCCACCTGGACCGCGGGACGCCGGGGCGTGGGCACGACCGTGATCGTGGAGAAGATCGCGGGCGCCGCCGCGGCGGAGGGCCGCACGCTCGCGGAGGTGAAGGCCGTCGCGGACCGGGTGAGCGCCGCGGGGCGGTCGATGGGCGTCGCGCTGACGAGCTGCACCGTGCCGGCGGTGGGGAAGCCGAGCTTCGACCTGCCGGAGGACGAGATGGAGGTCGGCGTCGGCATCCACGGCGAGCCGGGGCGCCACCGCGAGCCCCTCGCGTCGGCGCACGACATCGCCGCCACGATCGTGGACGCGATCCTGTCCGACCTCGACTTCACGGGCGCACCCGTGATCGCGCTGCTGTCGGGCCTCGGGGCCACGCCGCTGATCGAGCTGTACGGGCTGTACGGCGAGATCGCCGCGCTGCTCGACGAGCGCGGCGTCACGGTCGCCCGCTCGCTCGTGGGCGACTACATCACGAGCCTCGACATGGCCGGCGCCTCGCTCACGCTCCTGCGCGCGGACGACGAGCTGCTGGGTCTGTGGGACGCCCCGGTCGAGACCGCCGCCCTGCGGTGGGGGCGCTGACATGGCGACGTTCACGGTGGAGACGGCGCGATCCTGGCTGCGCGGGTTCGGAGAAGCGGTCGCCGCGCAGGCCGACCACCTCACGCAGCTGGACTCGGCGATCGGCGACGCGGATCACGGCACGAACCTGAAGCGCGGAATGGCGGCGGTGCTGCCGAAGCTCGAGGACGCCGAGACGCTGCGCGCGCTGCTGAAGTCGGTCGGCATGACGTTCATCTCGAAGGTGGGCGGGGCGAGCGGCTCGCTGTACGGCTCGTTCTTCCTCGAGGTGGCCAAGGCGCTGCCGGATGCGGCAGAGGCCGACGGCGAGGACGTCGAGGCGGCGCTGCGGGCGGGGGTCACGAGCATCGTCGCCCGGGGCAAGGCCGAGCCCGGCGACAAGACGATGCTCGACGCCCTGCAGCCGGCGCTGGATGCCCTGGGGGCGGGCTCGCCGACGGCGGCACGCTGCACGATGCCGCGCGTGCCGCGGCCGATGCCGCCGCGGCGGGGCGGGATGCCACCGAGCCGCTCGTCGCCCGCAAGGGCCGGGCGTCGTACCTCGGCGAGCGCAGCGCGGGGCACATCGATCCGGGCGCGGCGTCGACGGCCATCCTGTTCGCATCGCTCGCCGAGGCGCTCGCGGCATGATCGGGCTCGTGATCGTCTCGCACAGCGAGGACCTCGCGCGAGCGACCGTCGAGCTGGCGATGCAGATGGCGCAGGGCGCGCAGCCGCCCGTCCGGATCGCCGCGGGCGCGGAGGGCGGTTTCGGCACCGACGCGGCAGCGATCGCCGCGGCAATCGACGAGCTGGCCGACACGACGGGCGTGCTCGTGATGACCGACCTCGGCTCGGCGGCGATCAGCACCGAGCTCGCGCTCGACCTGCGCGAGAGCGCACAGCCGGTGCGGATCAGCGACGGCCCGCTCGTGGAGGGCACGACGGCCGCACTCGTGCGCGCCGCGACCGGCGGAACACTCGACGAGGTGGCCGCCGAAGCGGCGGACGCGCTTGCGGCCAAGCGGCGCGAGGACGAGACCGAGTCCGCGCGATCGGAGCCGGCGCCCGCGTCCGACTCCGCGAGCGCGGATGCGCGCCTGGTCAATCCGCTGGGCGTGCACTCCCGGCCCGCCGCCGTGCTGGCGCGCGCCGCCGGGGGCTACGACGCGGACGTCCGGATCCGCAACCTCACGACGGACCGCGGACCGGTCAACGCCGCGAGCCTCGTCGGCCTGCTGTCTCTCGCGGCGGCGAGGGACCACGTGCTGCGCATCGAGGCGACGGGCCCCGATGCGCCCACCGCGGTCGAGGAGCTGCGCCGCCGGATCGAGGAGGGCCTGGGCGAGCCGCAGGAGTGGTCGGAGGACGATCAGGCGGGATGACGGACGCGCCGCGCGGGCGGCCGGCTCCGGATCAGTGCGCGGTCGCGTCCTCGACCGCGCGCTCGATCGCGGTGACGAAGCCGCGCAGCTCGTCGTCCGAGATGATGAACGGCGGACTGATCTGCAGCGTGTTGCCGCGCAGCGGACGCGAGATGTAGCCGAGCTCGATCAGGTCGTCCGCGATCGCGACCGCGTCCAGCCGATCCGCCAGCGAGACGCCGCCGAGCAGACCCGCGACGCGCACGTCCACCACGGCCTCCTGACGCTCGGCGAGCCCCGCGAGCTCGGTGCGCAGCACAGCCTCGAGCTCGTTCACACGCGGCACGAGTCGCTCGCGCTCCAGGATGTCGAGGTGCGCCAGTGCGACCGCCGCCGCGGTGGCGTGGCCGGCGTAGGTGGCGCCATGGCGGAACACGGGCGTCTCGGCCGAGTCCACGTAGAACGGCTCCCACACGCGCGGGCCGACGAGCACGCCGCCGAGCGGGGCGTAGCCCGACGTGACGCCCTTGGCGAAGGTGATCATGTCGGGGTCGACGCCGTAGCGCTGCGCCGCGAACATCGTGCCGGTGCGGCCGAATCCCGTGATGACCTCGTCGAGGATGAGCAGGATGTCGTGCGCGCGGCAGAGCCGCTGGATCTCCTCGAGGTAGCCCGGCGCCGGCGGGTTCACGCCGCCCGTCCCCTGCACGGGCTCGGTCACGATCGCGGCGATGTTCTCGGCGCCGATGCGCTCGATCGTCTCGGCGACCGCGGCCGCGTCGTGCAGCGGCACGCGGGCCGTCTCGGGCACCAGGGAGTCGGTGCCGTAGCCCTCGCGGTTGAACTCGAGCCCCGCGATGCTCGTGCCGTACGCGTGCAGGCCGTGATACGCGAACTCGCGGCTCAGGATGACCGTCTTGCTCGCGCGGCCTTCGCGCTGCCAGTGCCGGCGCGCGAGCTTGCAGGCCACGTCGATCGCGTCGGATCCGCCGGAGTTGAGGATCACCTTGGACCGATCGATCGGCGACAGCGCCGCCAGCCGCTCGCCCAGCGCGAGCGCCTTGTCATTCGTGAAGCGCGCGAACGTGTGATAGGTCTCGAGCCGCCGCATCTGGTCGTAGGCGGCCTGCGCGAGCTCGGGGTGCGCGTGACCGATGTTCGCGTGCCAGAGCCCGGCGGTGCCGTCGAACAGGCGGCGCCCGTCGGAGGTGAAGACGTAGGAGCCCTCGCCGCGCTCGATCACGAGCTGGCGGCCCAGCACCGTGGGGGTGTGAGCCTGGGCCGGCCAGAGCGCGGGCCCGTCGAGGAGGGCGGGCGCCTCCGACAGGGGCGCCTCCGACACGGTCACCTCGGACGCAGTGACCTGATCGATGCGGGTCATAGGCGCTCCTTCGCGGGTCGACGGACGGGCGATGCCCGTGGCGACAACGCTACGGAGAGCCATGCGTAAAGAGAAGCGACGGTTGCTGACCTATACCCGTCAGCAGCGCTTACCGCTTACCCCTCAACTCGAGGCGAGGAGATCCGTCACGGCGTCGCGGATCGCCACGAGGGCCGGCCGATCCTGCGCCCCCTCGCGCACGAGGAACAGGATCGACCGGTGCTGGTCCCGCGGCAGGGCGGAGCTCGGGATCACCTCGCTCCCCGCCTCGCGGATGACCATGTCCGACAGGAACGCGGCGGCCAGGCCGTGCTCGACCATGCGGAGGTGGAACAGCACGTCCGAGGAGTGGTGAGCGACCTTCGGCTCGAAGCCGCGTTCGCGGCACACGCGAAGCGCCCACTGCGTCGCGGCCGACGTGCGCGGCTCCATGACCCACGGCACGTCGCGCACCGCGGCTGCGTCGGCGGGGTCGAATCCGGCGGGCAGGTAGCCGCGCACCGGATCGCGCCCGAGCACGCTCGAGTGGATCCCCGCGCCCGCCGCCCCCTCGGTTCCGGGGTAGGCGTCGGTGATCACGGCGTCGACGTCGCGCGAGATCAGGCGGACGGCCGCGACCTCGGGGTCGTGCAGATGCAGCCGCACCTCCAGCCCGGGATGCGACGCGGCGAGCGCGGCGAGCGCGGCCGGCATGATCGAGCGCGCGATCGTGGCGAACACGGCGACGTCGACCGTGCCCTGCGCACGCCGATGAGCCGTCGCGAGATCCGCTTCGGCGCGCTCCACGGCGGCGAGGATCGCCTCGGTGTTGCGCACCAGCCCCTCCCCTGCGGGAGTCAGCTTCACGCCGCGCCCCACCTTCTCGAGCAGCGTGATGCCGGCCTCCTTCTCCAGCAGCGCCAGCTGCTGAGAGATCGCGGAGTGGCTGTACGAGAGCTCGCGCGCGGCGGCCGTCATGCTGCCGCGCAGCTTGACTTCCCGCAGCAGAGTGAGGCGGTGCAGGTCGAGCACACCGGAAGCCTACGCGCGCCGGAAGACCCCTTGACGGGGGCGTGCGACGCGGATCAAGGAGATATTCACCGTCACGGAGCGCATCGGACCGGATCGACCTCGTCCGTGGATTTCTCCTCGATCCGCGCAGACAAGGGCCCGCGGTGTCGCCGCTGCGGGCCCCTCGTGACGCAGCGAGGGGCTCAGTCGGCCGCGCCCTGGATGAGCGTCACGGTCGCCGACTGCGCGGCGCCGGATGCGTCGATCCACTCGATCGTCAGCTGCTCGCCCGGCGCGTATCCCGCCAGCAGGTCGCGCAGCGCCTGACCGTCGGCCACAGCCTGGCCGTCGACCGCCGTGATCGTGTCGCCCTGCCCGATTCCGGCCTCGGCGGCGGGCGTTCCCGCCACGACGCCCGCGATGAGCGCGCCCGCAGCCGCCGTCGTACCGCCGGGCACCGTCGTCTGCGCGGGCAGCTGCACGCCGAGGAACGCGGGGTAGCCGATCGTGATCTCGGCCGTGTCCGTGCCGGCGATGATCTGATCCGCCAGCGCGAGCGCGTCCTCGATCGGGATGGCGTAGGCGGTGGTGTCGACGCTGCCGGACGAGGCGGCGGTGGTCACCCCGATCACCTCTCCCCCGGCGTCGAGCACGGGACCTCCAGAGTCGCCCGACACGACATCCGCCGCGATCTCGATCATGCCGTCGAGCGTCTCCGCCGCGGTCGTCCCCGATGCCGCGGTGGTGACGGAGCTCTCGAGGTCGGTGATCTGGCCGTCGGCCGCGAGCAGCACGCCGCCGCCCTCCGCGTTCCCGACCGCCGTGATGGCATCGCCGACGGCCTCGGCGTCGTCGTCGATCGTCGCGGCCCGCAGTCCGGATGCGTCCTCGAGTTGCAGCACGGCGACGTCCTCGGACGGGGCCGTGCCGACGACGGTCGCGGCATACGTCTCGCCCGTGTCCGCGAGCGTGACCGCGATCGCGGTCGACCCATCGATCACGTGGTTGTTGGTCAGGATGAGCCCGTCGCTCGTCAGCACGATGCCGGTCCCCGCGGCGGCCGCCTCCTGGTAGCCGAGGACGGTCTCGATGATCGCGACCCCGACCGACTCGTCGGTGGTCGCGGCGGTCGCCTCGGGCGTCGTGGCTTCCGGCTCCGTGCCCGTGCCGCTGTCCGTCGGCGCACCATCCCAGCCCGGCGCGCCGCGATACGTCCGCTGATCGGTCCATGCATCCTGGGCCGTCGCCGCACCCGCTGCCGCCGCGGCCTGGGCGACACGGTGCGCGGCGGCCGCCCCCGCGTTCGCGGCGGCGGGCAGCCCGAACGCCAGCGCACCCGCCACGACGAGCGTCGAGCCGATGCCCACCTGCGGGCCGCGGCGCCGGTACCACGGCCTCCGCGTCTGCGGCGCCGCGCCCGCCGGCGTCGCGCTCGCCTGACCTTCCCCTGTCGACGGCGCCACGCCCGCCGCACCCTGCTCGCTGTCCATCGCTTCCTCCGCTCGTCTCGCCCCGACCGGGACGACACGATCTCAGCGCGCGATGCGATGCGAGAGCGCTCCTCGGGCTATGGGCCCGCTATGAAGATCGGCGACCGGCCGACGCGAGACGCGACGGCTGGCCGCCGAGGGGTGCGGGGACGGCCCGGATCGACGGGATCAGCGGGCGGGCGCGATCCAGATGGTCGTCTCGCCCGGTACGGACGAGCGCGTCGCGCCGTCGCTCGAGAGCACCACGTCGGCATCGTCGGGCGCGTCCGCGAGCTCGTACGGCTCGGTGCCGAAGTTCGTCACGACCTGCCAGCCGTTCGGCCGGCGGAACCACAGCACGTCGGGACGCCCGGTCTCGACCCACTCCAGCTGCTCCGGGGCCTGCAGCTCGTGTCGCAGCGCGAGCGCGCGCCGGTACAGCGACAGCGTGGAGCTCGGATCGCCATCCTGCGTCTCCACGGCGTGCTTCGCGAACCACGCCGGCTGCGGCAGGTGGGCGCCGCTCGCGCCGAAGCCGAACGACGGGCCCTCGGCCTTCCACGGCAGCGGGACGCGGCAGCCGTCGCGCCCGATCTCCGCTCCCCCGGTGCGGAAGAACGTCGGATCCTGCCGCTCCCCCTCCGGGATGTCGGCCACCTCGTGCAGGCCGAGCTCCTCGCCCTGGTAGAGGTAGGTCGATCCCGGCAGGGCGAGCATGAACAGCGTCGCGGCCTTCGCGCGGCGCGCGCCGCGCTCGCGGTCGAGCAGCGCCTCGTCGCCGCCGTTGATCAGCCAGTCGCCGCCGTGCCGCGTGTGCGAGGTCGAGTCGGCCGGCTCGGGCGGCAGACCGTAGCGCGTGGCATGCCGCACGACGTCGTGGTTCGACAGCACCCAGGTGCTCGACGAGCCGGACTCGGCCGCGAGCGCGAGGTTGTCGGTCACGATGCGGCGGAACTGCGCGGCGTCGAAGTCGGCCTCCAGCAGGTCGAAGTTGAACGACTGGCCGAGGCTCTCGGGGCTCGCGTACCGCGGCACGCGGTGCGAGGCCACCCACGCCTCCGCGACGGCGGTGCGGGGCGGGTCGTAGGAGTTGAACAGCTGCCGCCACTCGGCGTAGATCTCGTGCACGTCGTCGCGGTCGATCAGCGGGTGGTTCCCGTCGATCGGGATCAGCGTGAGCTCCTCGCGCGACGGCAGCGGCTCCGTGAGGTCCTTCGTGAGCATGTGCGCGACGTCGATGCGGAAGCCGTCGACGCCGCGGTCCGACCAGAAGCGCAGCGTCTTCAGGAAGTCCTCGCGCACCTCAGGGTTGTCCCAGTTCAGGTCGGGCTGCTCCTTCGCGAAGTTGTGGAAGTACCACTGGCCGTCCTCGACGCGGTGCCAGGCGGGACCGCCGAACACCGACACCCAGTCGGTCGGCGGCTCGGCGCCATCCGGTCCCGAGCCCTCGCGGAAGATGTACCGCTCTCTGGCGGCCGAACCGCGCCCCGCGGCGAGCGCCTCCTGGAACCACTCGTGCAGATCCGACGTGTGGTTCGGGACGATGTCGACGATCACGCGGATGCCGCGCGCGTGCAGCTCGGCGACCATCCTGTCGAAGTCCTCGAGCGTGCCGAGCCGCGGATCCACGTCGCGGTAGTCGGCGACGTCGTAGCCGCCGTCCGCGAGCGCCGACGGGTAGAACGGGCTCAGCCACACCGCGTCGATGCCGAGCGAGGCGAGGTAGTCCACCCGGGAGACGACACCGGGGATGTCGCCGAGGCCGTCGCCGTCCGCGTCCGCGAAGCTGCGCGGGTAGATCTGGTAGACGACGGCATGCCGCCACCAGTTCGGGTCCTTCAGGGCGTCGGGGGTCTCGTGGGGCAGCACCTCGGTCATGGGGCGGCGACTCCTTCCGGTTGTCGGGCGGTTGCGCGTTCGGTCGCGCGGGCGGACGGTTGTGCGGACGGGTTGTACGGACGATCGGGCGGCGGGTTCAGCCCTTGACGGCGCCCTGCGTGACGCCCTCCATCACCCAGCGCTGCGTGAACAGGTAGGCGACGATCGCGGGCGCCATGGCCATGAGGTACGAGGCGAAGGCGACGTTGTAGTTGTTGCTGAACTGGTTCTGGAACAGGTTCTGCCGCACGGGCAGCGTCTGCAGGGCCGGATCGGAGATGATCAGCGACGGCATCATGAAGTCGTTCCAGGCGTACAGGAACGCGAAGATGCCGACCGTCGCGCTCATCGGTGCGAGCAGCGGGAAGATCAGCCGCCAGAACGTCTGCCACGTGCTGGCGCCGTCGATCCGCGCGCTCTCCTCGAGCTCGATCGGAATCGAGCGCAGGAACGCCGTGAACAGCAGCACGCTGAAGCTCAGCTGGAACATCGTGGCAAGGATGATCACGCCCACCGGGTTGTCCAGCCCGACGCGTCCGGTGAGCTGGATCTGCGGCAGCGCCACGACCGGGAACGGGATGAACATCGCAGCCAGCAGGTAGAAGAACGACCAGCGGAACAGGCGGCGGTCCCAGTTGCGCACGATGGCGTAGGACGCCGTCGCGGCGAGCACGATCGTCGCGACGACCGTGCCCGCGGTCACGAACAGCGAGATGCCGGCGCCCACCGGGAAGCGCGTGAGGTTCCAGGCCTGGACGAAGCCGTCGATGCTGAACGGCGCGGGCAGCGAGAACGCGTTGCCGTCGACCGCCTGGCTACCGGTCTTGAACGCCATGCTGATCGTGACGTACAGCGGCAGCAGCACGGTCACCGCGCACAGGATGAGCAGGATCGTGCCCGACCAGTTGACGCGCTCGGCGCCCTCGCGGTTCGCGCGCACGGGGCCGGTGCGGGGGACTTCGGGGGCGCCCTGCGTGGCGTTCGAGGCGGTAGCGGACATCAGAACGTGTTCCTTCCCCGCGTCAGCGAGAGCTGCAGGAGCGAGATGAGCACCGCCACGACGAAGAAGATCGTCGCGTTGGCCATCTGATAGGCGTAGTCGCCGCCGTAGAAGCCCTGGACGATCGACATCGCGACGCTGCGCGTCGCGGTTCCCGGCCCGCCGCCCGTGAGGCCGACGATGATGTCGTACGCGTTCAGGTAGTTCTTGAAGCCGAGGATCACGTTGATCACCACGTATCCCGCGACGAGCGGGATCGTGATGCGGAACAGCTGCTGAGTCTTGCTCGCCCCGTCGATGTCGGCCGCCTCGTACACGTCGCCCGGCACCGACAGCAGACCCGCGATGTAGATCAGCAGCGTGCCCGGCACCGACTGCCAGGCGGTGACGATCACGATCGCGATCCATGCGAGATCCGGATTGGCCAGCAGGCTCGTCTGCAGCCACGAGATCCCGGTCGCCGCTCCCGCGGCGGGCAGAGAGTTCGAGAACAGGAAGTTGAAGACGTAGGCGATGATGATGCCCGAGATCACCATCGGGATCACGAAGATCGTGCGCAGCCCGGTCTTCAGCCGGATCCGGGACGTCAGGCCGACCGCGAGCAGGAACGCGATGACGTTCACCACGATGACCGTGGTGATGGAGAACCCGAACGTGAACAGGTAGCTGCGCAGGATCGCGGGATCGCTGAACATCGCGACGTAGTTCGTGAGCCCGTTGAAGCTCCACTCGCCGATGCCGATCGAGTCGGTGAAGCTGAAGAAGATGCCCACCACGCCCGGCACCGTGATCGCGAGCGTGAACAGCACCAGGCTCGGCAGCAGGAACAGGTAGTAGATCGGCTCGACGCGGCGCTTGTGCCCGCGCCCGGTCGCCTGCGGCGCGGTGGTCGCCGGACCCGTCGTCACGATCGCCTGGCTCATTCGTCCGCTCCCTGCGCGTCGGTGCGCGGCGCCGGCGCGCGGAACGCCACGCGCGCCCAGTCCGCGTCGATCGTGCGCAGCATCTGGCCCGTGTCGGAGCCCAGCACCATCGCCTGCGCGTAGCCGTTGATCGGGATGGTGCGCGGCACGAGCACCGACGGCCCCTGGTAGAACCGACCCTCGGCGTAGAACTCGCTCATGCCCTCGATGCGCGGGTCGTCCGGCGTCGGCGCGTCGGCCGTCGGTGTGAAGCCGAGCTGCGAGGCGTTGTACGCCTCGATGTTCTCGGGCTGGAAGAGGAACTCGAGGAAGTCGCGCCCGGCCTCCGGGTTGGCGGCCTCCACGGGCACCATGCCCGCGAGGTCCATGTTCACTCGCACGGCGAGGTCGTCCGGATCATCCGTCATCGGCAGCGGGAACGTGCCGAGATCCAGGTCCTCCGCGGTCTTCGCGATCTCGCTGAAGGCCCACGGCCCCTGCAGGTACATCGCCGCCTCGCCGTTCGCGAAGGCGAGGTTGCCGTCGCCGTAGCCGCGGCTCGCCGCGTCCTCGTTCGTGAACTCGGTGAGCTGGACCATCCGCTCCATCGGCTCGGCGAAGTCGCGCTCGAAGGACACCTCGGAGTCGGCCCCGACGTCGGCGCCCTCCTGCGCGAGGCGATCGAAGAAGTCGAGCACGTCGAGCGAGCCGCCCGCCGCGTAGTCGTACCAGCCCTGGCCGACCGTCCAGTCGTCCTTGAACGTCGCGTAGATGGGCGTCACGCCGGCGGCCTCGAACGTCTCGCAGGCGGCGAGCAGCTCCTCCCAGGTCTGCGGCACCTCGACGCCGTGCTCGTCGAAGATCTCCCGGTTGTAGATCACGGACGCCGCCATGACCGAGTAGGGGATCGCGCTGACGCGGCCCTCGCACGTGCCGTACTGCGCCATGAGAGGCGCGAGGTCCTCGTTCGTGTTCGCGGCGGCCTCGGTGTCGGACAGGTCGGTGAGCGCGCAGCGCTGCACGTACCGGGCGACCTCGTAGTTGTAGTTCGCGAGCATGACGTCCGGCGGATTGCCGCGCACGAAGCTCGCCGAGACCACGTCGATGCCGGACGTGTCCATCTCGACGCGCACCTCATCCTGCGACGCGTTGTACTCGTCGACGAGCCCGTTCATGAACTCCAGCGCCTCGCGCTTGGAGAACGCGAACCGGATGGTCTCGCGCCCGTCCGCGGAGCAGCCGGCGAGCATCGCTCCCCCCAGCGCGAGCACCGCCGCGGCCGCCGCCACGCGCACCGCCCGTATCGATCTCGAAGACACCGTCGTCCTTTCCTGGAGTCGCCCCGCGTCGGCATCGCCGTAATAAATTCGCTGGCCGAATCAAGTCGATTGGGGAAGACTCTCTCAGGACTCGAACGAAAGGTCAAGAGCCATGGTGATGAGCCCCGCGGACCTCGGCACGGGCCGATCGAGCCTCGGACGGGTGCTCGACTTCGCCTGGGGCGCGGGCGTCTTCACCGCGACCGACGCCATGGCCGCCGCCACGCTGACCCGGTCGACGACGATCGACGCCATCGACACCCTGGTGGCGGCGCGGATGCTGCGCGAGCTGCCGAACGCGCGAGCGGCCGGCGAGTACCGCGCGGGGCGACCCGCGCGACGCTTCGAGCTGCCAGCGGATCTCGGGACCGTGGCGGGCCTCGACGCGGGGGACACGCACCTGAGCCTGCAGGTGACGAACCTCGCCGGCGAAGCCATCCTGCACAGCCGCTTCGATCTCGATCCCGGTCATTCGATCCGCCGGCGCCAGGACGCGGTGCTGCGGCACGTGGAGACCGCGCTCGCCGGGGGTGGGCATGGGCCCCTCCTGGCGCTGTGCGTGGGGGTCGCGGCGCCCGTGGACAGGGACGGCCACTCCCCCAGGCATCCCGACGGCTTCTGGGAGCGCACCAACGCCGGCCTCGTGGACCTGCTCGCCGACCTGGCGGACGTGGTCGAAGTGAAGAACGACGCGCAGCTCGCCGCCACCGCCGAGGGCGCCGTGGGCGCGGCCGTGGACTGCCGGGATTACGTGGCGCTGCTGGCCGGCGAGCGGCTGGGCGCCGGCGTGGTGATCGACGGCCACCTGCTCCACGGCCTGCACGGCGGCGTCGGCGAGATGTTCGCTTTCGACTACGTGCGCGGCGTCGACTCCGCCTTCGGGCTCGGCCCGATCCTCGAGCGTCGCGCCCGCGCGCTCGTCGCATCGGGAGAGACGGCTCCGGACGGCGGACTCGCCGGCCTGGATCCGCGCGACGTGGACGCCCGTCACGTGCTCGGGCTCGCGGCGGCCGGCGATCCGGACGCGCTGCAGGTGGTGCGCACGGCGGGTGAGAGCCTCGCCCGCATCGTCGGGGTGCTCGGCAGCATGTACGACCCCGAGCGGATCATCGTCTGCGGCGCCATCGCCGAGGGCATCGGTCCGGTGCTCGACGCCGCGCGGGAGGCGCTCGGACCGCACCTGCACCTGCCGGCTCCCGCGCTCGTCGCATCGTCTCTGGGAGCGGACATCGTCACGCGCGGCGCCGTGCTGCGGGCGCTCGAGAGCGCGCGCCAGGTCGCGCTGCCCCGGCTCGCGGAGCGGCGCCTGCGGGAGACCGAGGACGCGCGCCGCTAGGACACGCGGGCCCGGAGCGGGGGGCAACGCACGGGACGACGCCGGATTCGCCGGCACCATCGCAGCCGCGGCCCTGCCGCACGCCGTCCTCCGCTGGAAGGATCGACGCATGAGCCCGGAGCGCGATGCGGCCGCCGTCGGGGCGGCGCTGCGCGAGATCGCCCGCACGCAGCGCGTGCCGTCGCGCGCACTGATCGACGACGGCCTCGTGGACGCGGTCGACGAACTCGCCTCCATGCGCGACGTGCCGCAGGACGCGATCTGGCATCCGGAGGGCGACGTGCTCACGCACTGCCTGACGGCTGCCGACCTCGCGGCGGCCGGCTGCGACCGCGGGGACATCCCGGGCGAGCGGCGCGAGCTGGTCGTACTCGCCGCACTGCTGCACGACATCGGCAAGCCGCGGACCACCACGCGCAATCCGGAGGGCAGGATCATCTCGCACGGGCATGCGGACGCGGGTGCGGAGATCGTGCAGGACCTCGGCGGGCGGCTGGCGTGGCCCGAGCCGCTCACGCGCGCGCTCGTCACGCTGGTGGAGACGCACATGGCGCCCGCGAGCGTGAAGGGCACGCCGACGCGTCGCGCCGTGCGCCGCCTGCGCGCGCGGCTCGAGGCGGCCGGCACGAGCCTCGACGACTGGGCGATGCTCGTGCACGCCGACGGATCGGCGCGGGGTGCGGCCGCCCGCGGCGACGCCGCGGACCCGTGGCTGCGCGTGGCCGCCGAGCGCGACTGAGGCAGGGCTGCCGGCGGCGTGCGCGTAGTCTGTCCGAGGCCCTCGGGGCCGGAGGAGGCAGCACGGGTGGAGGCGACGACGAGCCGGGACGCGGTCACCGCACAGGCGGCGCTCGAGCGTCTCGTCCGCGGCATCGAGGCCGAGGGGCTCGGCGCGCTGGGCGCGCACGTGCTAATCGGCGAGGACGAGGCCGCTCACCGGTGGGCGCCGGACGTGCGCATCGACGTCGAGTCCGTCGCGAAGGGGGTGGCCGTCCTCGCGGCGGGGATCGCGCACGACGAGGGCGTCTTCGACATCGACGCCGCCGTCGCCCGCTACCTTCCCGACCTCGCGACCGGCGACGGCGTGGCCGAGGTCACGATCCGGCACCTGCTCACGATGACCAGCGGCATCGACCTGCCCTGGACGCCGACCCTGTTCGAGGACTGGCCGGATCTCGCGCGCGAGTTCCTCAGCCGCCCCTCCCGCGGGCGCGTGACCCAGTACGCGAACGCCAGCACGTACACGGCCATGCGGGCCCTCGCGGCGGTCGTCGGCGACGTCTCCGACTGGCTCGCACCGCGGCTGTTCGCGCCGCTCGGCATCGACGACGTGGGCTGGGAGCGCTGTCCGAACGGGTGGATCAAGGCCGCCGGCGGCCTGCACCTGCGCACCGAGGAGCTGGCCCGCATCGGCAGGCTGATCCGCGATCGCGGCGTCTGGCGCGGGCGGCGGATCATCTCCACCCGCTGGATCGACGCGATGCACGCCGACTGGATCGCCACGGGCGGCTCCCCCGGCTACGAGCACTACGCCCTCTCGGGCTGGGCGGGGCCCGGGACGGCGTGGCGCCTGCACGGCGCGTACGGACAGCTGCTGGTGTTCGCCGGCGACGCCGTCGTGACGATCACCGCCGACGACCACCCCGGCGGTCTGCGGATGGCCGAGCTGGCCGTCCAGTCCGTCAGCGCCTGACGCCGATCAGCGCACGCGGACGCTCGGATCCCGCGGCGAAGCCGCTCCCGAGAGAATGGCAAGAGTCGCCACACGACCCCTGCAACGAGAAAGGTCGAGCATGCCGCCGGAATTCACCGCTCACCCTCCGCAGCGCGAGCACCGGATCACGCTTCCTGACGGGCGCGTGCTGGCACTCGGCGAGTACGGCGCAGCGGACGGCATCCCTGTGATCTTCTTCGCGGGAGCGGCCAGCTCCCGCACCATGAACGTCTATGGCGACGCCGCCGCGGTCAGGAGCGTGCGACTGATCACGTTCGACCGGCCGGGCCTGGGAGCCTCCAGCCCGGACCCTGCGAAGTCGGCCCAGAGTGTGGCGGCCGACCTCGACCACGCACTCGCCCGCATCGACGTGCACTCCCCCGTCGCCTTCGCGAACTCTCAGGGAGCGGCCTTCGGGCTCGCCACCGCCGCCCGCGGCATCTTCTCTCGCATCGCGCTGGTCTCACCCGCCGACGAGCTCGCCCACCCCGGTCTCAGCGCCCTGCTCACCGCCGATGTCGCGACCTTCGTCAACCGGATCGCGACCGACGAGAGATCGATGCGGGAGGTGCTGAGCTCGTTCACGGCCGAGAGCATGATGAACTTCGTCTTCTCGGGCGCCGCCCCGAGCGACGCGGAGGTGTTCGGTGACGACGACTTCCGTCGCCTGTATCGGACGGCGCTCGATGAGGGCTTCGCCCAGGGCGGTGCCGGCTACGCACAGGACACGATCATCGCGTCAACGCCGTGGCGCATACCCGAGCAGTCCGTCGGAGACGTGCGGATCTGGTTCGGGGCCGACGACACGTCGCACTCGCCCGATCAGGGCGAGCAGCTGGCGCAGCGCTGCTCCGCGATGCGGCGTGTGGTGTCCGGCGTCGGCGGCGCACTGGCCTGGACGCACACGGCCGAGATCCTGGACGACCTGCTCGCATGACCGGGACGGGCGGTGACGAGAGGGATGTCCCCATGGTCGACGAGACCGCGGCGGTGGATCCCGAGACCGCGCGGGCGGCGGACGGCGATGCCTGGCAGACGCACGGCCTGATCCGCGCCGCGAGTGGCGGAGCCGTCGCCGAGCACCCGGGCGTGCGAACGATGACCAGCGGCCTTCCCCACCCGCAGTGGAACAACGCCGATGTGCATGATCCCGCTCGTGTGGACGTCGCAGGGGTCGCCCGCTGGTACGCGCGCCGGGGTGTGCCGTGGGGCTTTCGGGTGCCGGCCGGTGCCGAGTGGGTGCACGGCAGGCGGCTGTTCCGCTGCCGACTGATGGCGCTCGACGCTTCGATGCTCCGCCCGACGACGGGCGACGGCGTGACGGTGCGGGCCGCCGCCGAGCGAGACATCCGCGAGGTCGTCGCCGTGGACGCTCAGGCGTTCGGCGGCGACCCGGCGGCGGCATGGATGCTGCCGCTCCTGCGGTCGTCGCGGGCGACCGTCGCACTCGCCAGCATCCGCGGACGCGCTGTGGGGACCGGCTACGTGCTCCGATCCGACGGGTGGGCGGGCCCGTCCGCGCTTCTGGCAGGCATCGGCGTGCTGCCCGCGGCACGTCGGCGCGGCGTCGGCGCGGCGCTGTCGTCATGGCTGCTGCAACGGGCCTTCGAGGACGGCGCCCGGATCTCGGTTCTCAACCCCGACAATGACGATGCGGCGCGCGTCTACTCTCGTCTGGGCTTCTCGGAGGTCGAGGGCTTCGACATCTACGCCGGGGAGCAGGCCCCACCCGCGCGGGGCATCATCGCGAGGAAGGGCTCGCGCAGGCGAGCTCCTTGACCGGCTCTCCCGGCGGCTGACCTTTCCCGCGTCGGACATTCAGCACGCGGGCGGCGCGGTCAACTGCCGGCGACGGCGCGCGCCGCGGTCTCGATGACGTCGGCGACCTCGGCGGGGTGGGTGTGCATCACGAGGTGCGGCCCGTCGATCTCGACGATCTCCCGGAGACCCGCTCGCGAGTAGCCGAAGCGCTCCACCTCGGGGTTGATCGTCCTGTCGGACGAGGACACGATGCCCCACGCGGGCGTCGTCTTCCACGCCGCGGCACTCGCGGGCTCACCGAACGCGAAGGCGGTCAGCGGGCGCTGCGAGACGGCGAGCACCTCGGCGACCTTCGGGTCGACGCCTTCGGCGAAGACGGCGGGGAACGCGTCGATCACGACCGAGACGTCCGTGCCGTCCTCCGCTCCCGCGACGGGGAACGGCGTGTAGACGAGGTTCGCCGCCAGGTCGGAGTCGGGGAACCCGCCCTGCAGCTGGCCGAGGCTCTCTCCCTCCTCCAGCGCGTAGCCCGAGACGTAGACGAGCGCCGCGACGTTCTCGGCCGCTCCCGCGACCGTGATGACGGCTCCGCCGTAGGAATGCCCGGCGAGCACGACGGGACCGTCGAGGCGCTCGACGAACGCCCGCACGGAGGCGGCGTCCTCGGCGAGGCTGCGGTTGTACACGGGCGGCACCAGGACGGTGTGACCGCGGTCGAGCAGCTCGCGGGTCACGGGCGCCCAGCTGGCGGAATCGGCGAAGGCGCCGTGGACGAGGACGATGGTCGGGGTGGGCATGGGAGACCTCCTTGGATGCGGTCCGGCGGACCGTTCTCGCCCATGCTGAGTTCGCAGCGCCCGCGTCGTCGTGGCCCGCGATGTACCACCCAGCGCGCGAGCGGGCCCGCGAGGGATAGCGTTGGAGGATGCCACGAGCTCGCGCCTTCGACGAGGATGCCGTCCTGGACGCCGCCATCGAGCTGTTCTGGGTGCGCGGCTATCGGGGCACATCTGTGGGCGACCTGTCGGCGGCGACCGGCGTGGCCAACGGCAGCCTGTACCAGGCGTGGGGCAGCAAGTGGGAGCTCTTCCTCGCCGCCTTCCGCCGGTACTGCGCGCGCCGGGTCGACCTGGTGACCGCGGCCGTCACGGGGCATCATGCGGACGCCACGGATGCCGCCGCCCACTTCCTCGACGCCATCATCGCCGACTGCCGCGCACAGCCCGATCAGCGCGGATGCCTCATGATCAACACGATGTCGGAGCTCGGCACCTCCCCCGAGGTCGCCCGGATCAGCAACGCCACCGTCGCCCGGATGGACGCGATCGTGGCGGACGAGCTCGCGCAGACGAGCGGTCTGGATCCGCAGCATCCGGAGGTCCTCGCGTCGGCGTCGCACCTCGTGGCCGTGTCGCAGGCGGTCATCCAGTTCGCGCGCGTGGGGCGCGCCGAGGCGCAGCTCCGCACGGTCACGGGCCATGCCGCGGACGCGGTCGGACGGAGCCTGCGCACGGCGGCCTGAGGCATTCCCCTCGCGCCGAGGGGGGTGTACCTTTCTGGAGTGAGCACTCCACTACGCCCCGCGGCGTCGCTGCCCACCCACCTCGCGCAGCTGGGCGCCTACCTCCGCGCGCGGCGTGACATCACGCAGCCCGAGGACGTGGGCCTCGAACGCTTCCCCGGTCGCCGGGTCTCGGGCCTGCGCCGCGACGAGGTCGCGACACTGGCCGGCATCAGCACCGAGTACTACCTGCGGCTCGAGCAGGGCCGGGGCGCCCGGCCGTCCGACCAGGTGCTCGCCGCGCTCGCACGCGTCTTCCGGCTCGACGGCGGGGCCCGCGCGTACCTGCTGCGGCTGGCGTCGGGCATGCCTCCGACGCCGCCCGTCGAGCCCGGGCCGGCCGGCGATCAGATCGCTCGCGTGCTCGCGCAGTGGACCCATACGCCGGCGTACATGTCCGATCCCCACCGCGACATCGTCGCCGCCAATCCGCTCGCGACCGTCTTCGGCGGCGGAGGGCTGGGCGCCGGGCACAACCAAATCGCGAGCCTGTTCAGCCCGCAGAACAAGGCGGCCATCGTCGAGTGGGAGGACATGGCCCGCGCCGCCGTGGCGACGCTGCGCCGCGACGCGCACCCGTCCTCACCCCGCCTCGCGCAGCTCGTCGCCGACTTGTCGGCCGATCCCGACTTCGCGCGCATGTGGGCGCGCCACGACGTGTCGGAGCTCGAGGATGCGCGCTTCCACATCCAGATCCCCGGCGTCGGCACCCTGGAGATCGAGGCGCAGAACTTCGGAGTGGGCAGCCTCCCCGGCTACCAGCTCACGGTGCTGTCGGGCGCGCCCGGCAGCCTCGCCGCGAGCGTGTTCGCGAAGCTCGCCTCGTCGATCTCGACCTCAGCGGCCACGCCATCCCCTTCGGCGTGAGCCGCGCCGCCGCTGGCTCTTCGCCGGGGGCATTGACAGGCAAGTGAACACTTGCCTATTGTGGCGTCGTGGGCGACGTGTTCAAGGCTCTGGCAGACGAGACCCGTCGCATCATCCTCGACGAACTGGCGGCCCGCGACGAGCAGACGCTGTTCGAGCTGTGCGTCCGGCTGTCGCACCACGGGCTCACCCCCACCCGCCAGGCGGTGTCGCAGCACCTCGAGGTGCTCGAATCCGCGGGCCTCGTGCACAGCGAACGCCGCGGACGCTACAAGTTCCACACACTCGACACGCGCCCACTCGCGCAGATCGCCGCGCGATGGCCGTCCACCCCGGAAGCAGGAGCACCATGAAGATCCAGGCCTTCTCCGTCTTCGTCGACGATCAGCAGCGCGCACTGGAGTTCTACACCGAGAAGCTCGGGTTCGCCGTCGCGGCCGACATCCCTATGGGTGAGCACCGCTGGCTCACCGTCGTCGATCCGGCCGCTCCGAAGGGGACCCAGATCTCGCTCGAGCCCAACGATCACCCCGCGGTCCCGCCCTTCACCGAGGCGCTCGCTTCCGACGGGATCCCGTTCTGCACGTTCGGCGTAGACGACGTGCAGGCCGAGTACGCGCGCCTGCGCGACCTCGGCGTGCGCTTCACGCAGCAACCCCTGGCGCAGGGCCCGATGACCACCGCCGTCCTGGACGACACGGTGGGGAACCTCATCCAGATCGCCGCCTTCGCCGAGGCGCCATGACGGCGATCCCCACAGCGGGGAATCTCGCTCAGGCGAAGTCGTTGGCCGGGGCCATGTCCGCGAAGCGCGAGAAGTGGCCCTGGAACGCGACCTCGATGGTCGCGGTGGGACCGTTGCGGTGCTTGGCGACGATCAGGTCGGCCTCGCCCGGGCGGGTGTCCTTGTCGTAGACCGAGTCGCGGTGCAGCAGGATCACCATGTCGGCGTCCTGCTCGATCGAGCCCGACTCACGCAGGTCGCTGACCTGGGGACGCTTGTCGGTGCGCTGCTCGGAGCCTCGGTTCAGCTGCGACAGCGCGATGACCGGCACCTGCAGCTCCTTCGCGAGCAGCTTGAGCGCGCGCGAGAACTCGCTGACCTCCTGCTGACGCGACTCGACCTTCTTGCCGCTCGTCATGAGCTGCAGGTAGTCGATGATGACCATCTTGAGCCCCGCGCGCTGCTTGAGCCGGCGGCACTTCGCGCGGATCTCGACGAGCGTCATGTTGGGGCTGTCGTCGATGAACAGCGGCGCCTCGTGGATGCGCCCGCGCGTCTGCGCGATGTTCGTCCAGTCCCGCGAGTCGAGCGTTCCCTTGCGGATGTTCTGCAGCGGGATCGCGCCCTCGGCGCTGAGCAGGCGCATCGCGATCTCGGCCTTGCCCATCTCGAGCGAGAAGAACACGGCCGGCATGTTGTGCTTGATCGCGGACGCGCGGGCGAAGTCGAGCGCGAGCGTCGACTTTCCCATGGCGGGCCGCGCCGCGACGACGATCATCTGGCCGCCGTGCAGGCCGTTGGTCAGCTCGTCGAGCTCGGCGAAGCCGGTGGGGACGCCCGTCATGCCGCCGTCGCGACCGCCGGCCGCTTCGATCTCCTCCATCGCGGCATCGACCGCAATGGACAGCGGCACGTAGTCCTCGGTGCGCTCGGTGCCCGTGACGCCGTAGATCTCGGCCTGCGCGTTGTTGACGAGGTCGACCGCCTCGCCCTCGCCCGAATACCCCATCTGCACGATGCGCGTGCCGGCCTCGACGAGGCGGCGCAGCAGCGCGCGCTCGGCCACGATGTTCGCGTAGTAGCCGGCGTTGGCGGCCGTGGGCACGATCGACGTGAGCGTGTGCAGGTAGTCGGCCCCACCCGCGCGCTGCAGGTCGCCCGTCTTGATGAGCTCGTCCGTCACGGCGACGACGTCGGTCGGCTCACCGTGCGAGTACAGCGACAGCACGGCCTCGAAGATCAGCTCGTGCTTGGGGATGTAGAAGTCGGAGCCGCGCAGCGACTCGATCACGTCGGCGACCGCGTCCTTTGACAGCAGCATGCCGCCCAGGGTCGACTGCTCCGCGAGCAGATCGTGCGGAGGCGTGCGCTCGTGCTCGCGCGGTCCGCCCATTCGCTCGTCGGAGATATCGGCGATCGACACGGGGACTTCCTTCCTTCGGCGACGCGCTTCGGGACGCGCTCGCCCGCCTGGATCCGGGTGGGGTGATCCGGATCCGCGTGCGGTGGGACGCGGCGTCGCAGCCAGGAGAGCAGGGGCCTCCGACATCCGCTCGTTCACCGTAGGTTCGGCGTTCTCCCCAAGCAAACCGGCCTGTGGATAACTCTGTGGAGAGCCTGCGGAAACCGCCGACACGTGTGTGGAAACGTGCTGTGGAGAAATCCGACGCGCCCGAGCGCGGCGATGTTTTATTCTGCGGTTGACCTGCGCTTTTCACAACCCACACCCTGTGGATGGCGTTGTGATTAAACAACTGCTTGAAGGTTCGGTCGCGAACGTTCGACTGTGAAGAACTGTCGCCATCCCGATCCCATCGACGACCGATATGTCAAGGCGGAGTGAACGGCGCGTGACGGCGCGGATGACCCGCCGTGGCCCGTCCGGAAAGACGGCGGAGGCCGTGGCGCGGCTGCCTCCGGCGCACGCGAAAGCGGGGCGGATCCCGAAGGATCCGCCCCGCTTCGAAAGCGCCGAGACGCTTACTTCTTGAGCGCGACGACCTGCAGCGCGATGACCGCCGTGACGTCGTCGTGCAGGCGCACGACGGCCTCGTGGTCGCCCACCGTCTTGATGGCGGTGGGGATGGTGATCTTGCGCTTGTCCAGCGAGCCCAGACCGGCCTCGGACACCGCGTCGGCGATGTCGGCGGTCTTGACCGAGCCGAACAGGCGACCCTCGGCGCCCGCCTTGACGGCGAGCTTCACGCGGGTGCCCTCGATCGTGTTCTTCAGGGCGACGGCCTCGTCGTGCGTCGCGATGGCGCGAGCCTCGCGCGCGGCGCGGATCGACGCGACCTGCTTCTCGCCACCGCGCGTCCACGCGACGGCGAAGCCCTGGGGGATGAGGTAGTTGCGGGCGTACCCGTCCTTGACCTCGACCACGTCTCCGGCGCTGCCCAGGCCGTCGACCTCGTGAGTGAGAATCAGCTTCGACATGGGTGCTCCTTAGCGGCCGGCGCCGGCGTAGGGCAGGAGCGCCATCTCGCGCGCGTTCTTGATCGCCTTGGCGATAAGACGCTGCTCCTGCACCGAGACACCGGTGATACGACGGGCACGGATCTTGCCGCGCTCCGAGATGAACTTGCGAAGGGTCGCGACGTCCTTGTAGTCAATGACGCCGACCCGGATCGACTTCGCGGGAGCGGCGTTCTTCGCGCCCTTCCGCGGCTTGCGGCGGTCGCCGCTCGACTTTCCAGCCATTTTGGGTCCTTAGTTTTCCTGAGTCCCGGCGCGACTGCCCGCGGGGCGGGCGAGGCGTCGGGACGCAACGAGATTTAGAACGGGGTGTCGTCTCCGAACGACCCCGGGGTGCTCCATGCGTCGGCGCCCGTCTGCGACCCGGGGGTCGACCACGGCTCCTCCGAGACCTGCTGGCGCGGCTGTCCGCCGCCGCCGAACTGGCCCTGACCGCCGCCGCCCTGGCCGCCCGCGGCGCGGGTGACCTGTGCGGTGGCGTAGCGCAGCGACGGCCCGATCTCGTCGATCTCGAGCTCGATCGTGGTGCGCTTCTGGCCCTCGCGGTCCTCGTAGGAGCGCTGGCGGAGGCGACCCTGCGCGATCACGCGCATGCCCTTCGTCAGCGAACCCGCGACGTGCTCGGCGAAATCGCGCCACACGCTGGCCCGCAGGAAGAGAGCCTCGCCGTCCTTCCACTCGCCCGACGCGCGATCGAAGTTGCGCGGCGTCGAGGCGATCGTGAAGTTCGCCACGGGCAGGCCGTTCTGCGTGTAACGCAGCTCGGGGTCAGCCGTGAGGTTGCCCACGACGGTGATGACGGTCTCGCCGGCCATGGGGCTTAGGCCTTCGCCGCCGTCTTGCGAGCGGCACGCTCCTCGGCGCGCTTCGCCTCGGAAGCGACCATCGCGATGGCCTCCTCGGCGCGCAGCACCTTGGTGCGCATGATCTGCTCGTTGAGGCCCAGCTGGCGGTCCAGCTCCTGGGTGGCCTCGCTGGTCGCGGTGAAGTTCACGACGGCGTAGATGCCCTCGTTCTTCTTCTGGATCTCGTAGGCCAGACGGCGCTTGCCCCAGATGTCGATGTTCTCGATGGTGCCACCGGACTCGGTGATCACCGTCAGGAACTTGTCGACGATCGTGGGAACCTGGCGCTCGTCGATCTCCGGCTGCAGGATGGCCATGAGCTCGTACTGGTGCGTCACTTACCCACCTCCTTCGGACTTGATCGGCTGCCGGGCATTTCCCGACAGCAGGAGGGTGTGTTGCACGTCGTGCGGGCGAGCGCGAGCGCGCGCGGATCCGCACAACCTGGACAGTCTATCGGACGCGCCGGCTCTGAGCGATCCGGCCTCTCAGGATCGGGGGTCGCCCAGGCGCACGGCGGCGCAGCGCGACCGTCCGCGCGTCAGCCCAGCCGGTGGTCGTGGACCGCGGACGTGAGGCTCGTGCCGTTCAGCTCGAGGTAGAGCTGCCGCTCCGTGATCGACAGCGTCACGGTGTTGCGACGCTCGAGCGCCGCGACGGCGCCGTCGACGAAGCCCGGATCGAACGTGTGCAGCACGAGCTCGTCCGCCCGGTGGATGCGCTTTCCGGCCCACGACGCGAGCAACTTGGCGGGCTCGCGCTGCGTGTAGACGACCGTGCGGTCGGCGAGCTTGCTGCCGTGGTGCAGCCGCTCCGCGTCGGGGGCGCCGACCTCGATCCACGCGAGGACGCGGCCCGTGAGGTCGCGCACGAGCACGGCGGGCTCATCCTGCGACGAGATCCCCTCGCTGAATGCGATGCCCTCCTCGAACTCGAGGCAGTAGGCCAGCACGCGCAGGATCATGTTCGCGTCGGTCTCCGACGGATGCCGCGCCACGCGGAGGGTGAGCTCGTCGTAGACCCCGCGGTCGACGTCCGCCAGCTGCACATCGAACGTGTGGATCGTCGCGCCGAGGGCCATGAGGATCGAGCCTACGCGGCCGAGTCGGGGAGCATGCCGCGCCAGATGACGTCGAACGCCGCGCGGCAGCGGGCGATCGCCTCGGGTTCGTCCATCGGCGCACCCCGCACCACGAGCTGGTAGTAGAACACGCCGCTCAGCAGGTCGGCGCACGCCTCCAGGTCGAGGTCGGCGCGCAGGACGCCGCGCTCGACACCCGCCCGCAGCGCCCCGATCGTCGACACCCGTCGGCGCGCGACGTGCGCGTCCCAGTAGGCGCGCTGCAGACGGCGATCCTCCAGTCCGAGGATCAGCCGCCGGCGCATCCGCTGCTCGGGGTAGCCGGTCGATCCGCGCTCCAGGGTGCCGATGAAGGAGTCGTACAGCGCCTGATGCAGGTCGCCGTCCGTCGGGATCGTGTGCGCCGAGCGCCCCTCATCGAGCGCGGACGCGACGAGGTCGGTCAGCGACGGCCAGCGCCGGTAGATCGCGGCGCGGCCGATGCCGCTGCGCGTCACGAGCTGCGCGGCCGTGACGGGCTGTCCCGCGTCGATGAGCTCGAGAGCCGCGGTGATCAGGCGCTCGTCCACGCCCTCGCGACGCGGACGACCGGGGCCGCGGCGGCCTGCAGCCTCCGCGACCCCGGTCTCGATCGTGACGCCGTCGGTCACACGACCGCCTTCGCGCGCAGCATGTCGATCAGCGCGTCGCTCAGGCCGGCACGCCGCACGGGCGCGAGCGCGTCGCCGTCGTGCCGCGCGCGCAGCTCCTCGAGCGTGCCGCGCATCGCGTCGGCGGAGAAGGCGCGCTCTCCGGCCGCGAGCACGGCCGGGTCGAGGTCGATCCCCATCGCCTGCATCATCGGGCCGACCACGGCGCGGGTCCGGGACATGATGGCGTCGAGGTTGGGGCCCGTGCGCCCGTAGTCCTCGACGATCGTGTCGTCGTCGGCGCCGAGCGCGAGCAGCAGGGACGCGGCGAGCACGCCCGTGCGGTCCTTGCCCGCCGCGCAGTGGAAGGCGACGGTCCCCGGCGCGGTCGCCATCACGGCGAGCGCGTTCACGATCAGCGGCGCCGCGCCCTCGAACATGCCCACGTACATCGGCACATACGTGCGCCGATAGTCGGGGCCGCCGAGGTCGCCCGCCCGTGTGAGGTCGCCCAGCAGCGAGACGTGGTGGTAGGTCACGGCGTGGTCCGCGAGCGGGCCGCGCCCCGTGATCCGCGCCTCGAAGTTCGAGCGCAGGTCGATCACGCTCGTGAGGCCGGCGTCGACCAGCCGGGCCGCGACGTCCTCGGTCACGTACGACAGGTCATCCGCGCGGATCGCGAAGCCCGGTCGCACCGTGCCGCCCGCGACGGGCGTGCCGCCGAGGTCGCGGAGGTTGACGGGAGCGCTGAGCTCGAGGGCGACGGTCTCGAGCGCAGCGGCGTCGAGCGGGGCGGAGTTGTCTGTGAGGGTCACGTGATCTTCCTTCTGATGAGTGCGCTTGCCTGGTCGATGACCGTGACGAGCACGATGATGCAGATGACGATGGCGCTGAGGTGGCCGTAGTCGTACATGCGCATGGCGGTGGTGAGCTCGAGGCCGATGCCGCCCGCACCGACCATGCCGAGGATGGTCGCGCCGCGCACGTTCCCCTCGAACAGCAGCAGCGTGTACGACACCAGCAGCGGCGCCGCCTGGGGCAGCACGCCGTACTGCACGACCTGCCGGCGCGAGGCTCCGACGGCCTGCATGGCGACGATCGGACCGCGATCGACGGCCTCCATCGCCTCGGCGAACACCTTGCCGATCGATCCCACCGACCCCAGGGTCATGGCGAGGATGCCCGCGAACGGGCCGAGACCGACGGCCGACACGAACATCAGCGCGAAGACCAGCTCGGGCAGCGAGCGGATGATGTTCATCAGCCAGCGGCAGGGATAGTACAGCCAGACCGGGGCGATGTTCGACGCGGCGCCGAAGGCGATCACGAGCGACAGGACCGTGCCGAGCACGGTGCCGACGATCGCCATCTGGAGCGTCTCGACGAGGAGCTCGACGATGATCCCGAACTTGTCCCAGGTGGGCGGGAACAGCCGGGCGAGGAACTCGCCCATGTTGATGGTGCCGTCGCCGAGCTTCACGAAGTCGAACTCCGCCCCGGCGAAGGACCAGGCGAGCACGAGCACGACGAGCGGGATCGTGAGCAGCGTGCGGGCGCGCGGCATCACGACCGACCGCTCCAGACGTGCGCGCTCGCGCGGGTCGAGTGCGGGCTGCGCCGGCTTCGGGGCGCGGGTGCGATCAGGCGATGTCGTCGACATCGTCGTCCTCCTCGTCGTGCTCGTAGATCGGCGCCAGGGTGGCGGCGTCCAGTTCGGACGCGCGACCCGACACGACGATGCGGCCGTGACGCAGCCCGACGATCCGGTCGGAGTGGGCGAGCGCGAGCGGCAGCACGTGCAGGCTCACGAGCACCGGGATGCCGTCCTCGCGCGCGATCCGCTGCAGCAGGTCGAGCACGGTGTGCGACAGCTTCGGGTCGAGCGAGGCGACGGGCTCGTCGGCGAGGATCAGCTTCGGCTGCTGCATCAGCGCCCGCGCGATCGCGACGCGCTGCTGCTGACCGCCCGACAGGGAGCGCGCCTCGTCCTTCGCCTTGTGGGCGATGCCGACCCGGTCGAGCAGCTCGAGCGCGCGCGTGCGGTGCGCGCTCGAGAATCCGCCGACGAGGTTGAGGGGGCCGGCGTCGTGCAGCGCGCCCGTGAGCACGTTGGTGAGCACGCTGAGGCGGCCGATGAGGTTGAACTGCTGGAAGACCTGGCCCACGTCGGCGCGGAGGCGGCGCAGCTCTCCGCGCTGCAGGTTCGCCACGTCGTGGCCCGCGACCCGCACGGCGCCCGACCCGAGCGGCGCGAATCCGGTGAGCGTCCTCATCAGCGTCGACTTCCCGGATCCGCTGGATCCGAGCAGCGCCACGACCTCGCCCGGGTGCAGATCGAGGTCGACGCCGTCGAGGACGACCGGCCCGTCACCGTACGCGACACGCAGGTCGCGCACGGTGACGAGCGGCAGCTGCTGTCGCAGCTCGGCCGTCGTGGGGGCGACGGCGGAGTCGGCCGCGCTCATCAGCCGAGGTCCGAGATGTCGACGTCGGCGATCGCGGCGATGTCGACGAACGGCTGGAACAGCTCGGGCTTCGGGTCGACGATCGCCTCGCCGCCCTGCATGGCCTCGAACATCGCGCCGAGCTGCTCGGCGTTCTCCTCGACGAACACCCTCGGCAGGACGTCCTTCAGCAGCTCGGCCTTCTCGGCGTCGATCTGCTGATCCGCGAGCACGGTGACCGAGACGGGCATCGAGTCGCTCAGTCCGATCGAGCGCGTCTCGCCCTCCTCGAACGGGAACATGTCGGGGTTGGTGCCGGCCATCGTGGGGAACAGCGTGGCGGTGCACGACACGTCGGCCTGGCCCTGCTTGAGCGCCTGGAAGCCCATCACGTGGTCGCCCGCGAACAGGCTGGTGTAGTCGACGTCCTTCTCGAGGCCCGCGTCGTGCAGCATCTTGACGGGCATGAAGTAGCCGGAGCTCGACGCCGGGTCGGCGAACGCGACGACGGTCTCGGGCGTGATGTCCTCGAGCTTCTCCAGCGGCGAGTCGTCGAGCACGATGCAGGTCGAGACCGGCTCGTCCTTGCCGCCCCACGCGACGAGCGCGTCGATCTCGCCCGTGTTGACGGCGAGCGCGGACGGGAACCCGCTCATGAAGCCGATGTCGACGTGGTGGTTGCGCAGCGCCTCGAGCACCGCGGTGTAGTCGGGGACATCGACGACCTCGACGGTGCGACCGGTCTCCGCCTCGATGAGGTCGGCGAACGCGACGACGGGGTTGGCGGCCGGGTCGTCACCCAGCGGCGTGGTGGCGAACGTGATCGGCTCGTTCGCGTCGGCGGTCCCGCCGGACGCCGCGGCGTCGGCGGAGGTGCCGGCGCAGCCGGTGAGCGCGAGCACGGCGGACAGGCCGAGAAGGCCGGCAGCGGGGAGAGCACGGCGGTGCATGGGGGTTCCTTTCGGGAGGAAGGGGGTCTTCGAACAGAGAAGCCTCCCGAGGTGACGCGGAATTACGAGAACGCCGTACTTGAAAAGAAACGGAAGGTGAACACTCGACCGTGCGGGCCGCTCGCGCCCGCCTGCGGCTGCGCCGATCCGCACCGCCCGCGCGCTACGTTGGCGTGCGTGAGCACCTCCGCCCCGCAGCAGCGCACGTTCCCCTTCGAGGCGCGGCCGCTGTTCGAGCCCGTGGACCGGCGCGCGGTGCAGCGCTTCCATGAGGAGCTGAAGCGCCGCTCGCCCGGTTTCGGCACGAACGTCACGGCGATCGTGCTGCTCGTGATCGGCGGCGTCGTCGTGGCCGGCGCGATGCTGCCGCTGCTGTTCGCCTTCGGCGCGTTCGCGATCGCGACCGTCGCGCGCGGCGATGCGGCGGCGCTCCTGACCGTCGTGCCGGTCGTCCTGGTCTTCCTCGGAATCGCGGTGGGCGTGTTCTTCCTGACGCGCGCGAACATGAGCGCGACGAAGGAGCGGCGCTACCGGCTCGACAGGTTCGCACGCGCGAACGCGATGTCGTACCTGCCGGCGCTCGCCGAGCCGCGGCTGCCGGGCATGATCTTCGACCGCGGCAGCTCCCGCTCGGCGAGCGACCTCATCCGCGGCGAGCAGCCGCGTTTCGTGGAGTTCGCGAACTACCAGTACACGACCGGATCGGGCAAGGAGCAGACCACGCACCGCTGGGGCTACGTCGCGATCCACATCGGCACGCCCCTGCCTCACATCGTGCTCGACGCCGTCGGCAACAACTCCGTGTTCGGGTCGAACCTGCCGGCGCAGTTCGCGAAGGCGCAGCGGCTGAGCCTGGAGGGCGACTTCGACCGGTACTTCACGCTCTACTGCCCGAGGGCTACGAGCGCGACGCGCTGTACCTGTTCACGCCCGACATCATGGCGCGCTTCATCGACAACGTCGCGCAGCTCGACGTCGAGATCGTCGACGACTGGATGTTCCTCTACACCGGCCGCCCGGTCTCGACGACGGATGCGGGCACGTGGGCGTGGCTGTTCTCCGCCGTGTCCGCGCTCATGGACAAGCTCGCGCAGTGGCAGCGCTGGCGCGACGAGCGCCTGGCGGCCGAGCACGCCTGGGCCACCGCCCAGGCGCACGCCCGGACCGCCGCCGCGCCGAACGGCGCACCCCTGGCCGCGCCCCTGCCGTTCCACACGACGGCCCCCACCGCGCCGCCGCCCCCGGCCGACTGGCTCGGACCGAAGGGCGTGGCCCGGCCGGGTCGGCGACTGCGCGGCGGGATCCCGTGGGTCGCGATCGTGGGCATCGTCGTCGCCGTGGGCCTCGCGCTGGCGCCGATCCTGTTCGGCGTGATCGGCGTCCTGCTGCACAGCTGATCGAGGGCACCGCCCGAGGGCGAAGACACCGCCGCCGGAAGGAAGAGTCAGGGTCCGGATGTGTCCTCCCCCGAGGCATCCGGACCCCGGCGATCATTCGGGATCTGATCGCACAGCCTGACGATGGTGCCCCCCAGCACCGCCCGTCTGGCGACGTCTTCACCTGAAGAGACGCGGTCACCCCGGATCGGTTACGCGAGTTCGGGAAAACTTTCGGGCGCGGGCGGCCGCCGCGCCGAGCCTCGGGATCGCGCGCGGTGGCGCGTGCGGATCGCGCGCGGCCGCGCGGGCGGGTCACGCGCACCGGGACGTCAGGAGAAGGGCCGCAGGATCCGGTCGAGGAAGCGCCGCGTGCGCTCGTTCTTGGGCTCGCGGAAGATCTGATCCGCGGAGCCGCGCTCGACCACGACGCCGCCGTCGAGGAACAGCACCTCGTCGGCGACCTCTCGCGCGAACTGCAGCTCGTGCGTCACGACGACCATGGTCCAGCCCTCGTCCGCGAGCTCCTTCATGACGAGCAGCACCTCACCCACGAGCTCGGGATCGAGCGCGGAGGTCGGCTCGTCGAACAGCAGCAGATCGGGACGCAGCGCGAGC
Organism: Microbacterium sp. JZ31; assembly: GCF_016805985.1. NCBI lineage: Bacteria > Bacillati > Actinomycetota > Actinomycetes > Micrococcales > Microbacteriaceae > Microbacterium > Microbacterium sp. JZ31. Next base: position 151,052 of record NZ_CP017661.1, on the reverse strand, counting down.
GCGCGCACGATGCCGACGCGCTGCTGCTGGCCGCCGGACAGCTCGTGCGGATATGCGTCGCGCTTCGCCGCGAGACCGACGCGGTCGAGCAGCTCCTCCGCGCGGGCGTTGGCCTCCGCGCGCGGCTCGCGCTGCACCGTCACCGGCCCTTCGATGACGTTCTGGATCACCGTGCGGTGCGGGAAGAGGTTGTGATGCTGGAACACCATCGCCGAGCGGTCGCGGATGGCGAACCGCTCGGACGTGGTCACGCCGCGCGCGAAGTCGACCCGCGGTCCGCCGGCGAACGCGAGCGTGCCGGCATCCGGCGTCTCCAGTCCGTTCAGCGAGCGCAGCACGGTCGTCTTGCCCGAGCCGCTCGGTCCGATCAGCGCCACGACCTCGCCGCGGCGCACCTCGAGGTCGATGCCGCGCAGCACCTCGTGGTCTCCGAAGCTCTTGCGCACGTCGATCGCGCGCAGCAGCGGCGTCTCGATGCTCGGGTCGGTCGGCGGCAGCTCGGCGAGACGGGGGTCGAGCGGTGCGTCCTCAGTGGGCGACATAGCGGTCGAGCCTCCTCTCCACGCGGTCCTGGACCGCGGCGAGCACCGTGCAGAACAGCCAGTAGATGAACGCCGCCAGGATGTAGACGGTCATGAACTCGCTCGAGAAGGCCGCGATCCGCTGCGCCTCCTTGAACATCTCGGTGACGAGGATCGTCGACGCCAGCGACGTGTCCTTGACCAGGGAGATGAACGTGTTCGACAGCGGCGGCACGCTCACGCGCGCGGCCTGCGGCAGGATGATCCGGCGCAGCGTCACGGCGTTCGACATGCCGACCGTGTAGCCAGCCTCCCACTGCCCGCGCGGCACCGAGAGGATCGCGGCGCGGATGATCTCGGCCGCGTAGCCGCCGACGTTCATGGACAGCGCGATGATCGCGGACGGCCAGGGCGGCAGCGTGACGCCGAGCGACGGCAGACCGTAGAAGATCACGAACAGCTGCACGAGCAGCGGCGTGCCGCGGATCGCCGAGACGTAGGCGCGGCCGATCCACGACAGCACCGGGTTGGGCGACAGCCGCAGCAGGGCGATGCCGAGCGCGATCACCAGTCCCAGCGCGAACGACGCCAGCGTCAGCGGGATCGTGCCGGTCAGGCCTCCGAGCAGCAGCGGCCAGAAGGCTTCGCCGATGAGCTGCCAGTCCATCCGGCTCCCCCTCTCCGCGCGCGGCCGGGCCGCGCGTTACCAGTCTGTGCCGGAACGCGGATCAGCGTGTCCCACTTGACGCCGATATCGCGCCCGGATATCGGCGCGCGAAGTGGGGCACGCCTCGCGACAGCTGCGTTACTCGCTGACGTCCTCGCCGAAGAACTCCTCGCCCAGCTCGGCGAGCGTGCCGTCCTCCGACAGCTCCGCGAGGGCGCCGTCGATCGCCTCGGCGAGCTCGGCGTTGTCGTTCGTGACGACGAACGCCATCTCGCCCTGCTCCGGCGTCTCGGCCGCGATCTTCAGGCCGGCGTCGGGGTTCTGCGCGACGTAGTCGAGGTAGGTGAGCTTGTCGTTGACCGTGGCGTCGACTCGGCCCTGCGCGAGCAGCTCGACCGACTGTGCCCAGCCCTCGACCGGCTCGACCCGCGCGCCCGACTCCTCGGCGAGCGCGTACCAGTTGCTGGAGAGCGACTGCGCCGTCGTCTTGCCGTCGAGGTCGTCGAACGACGCGATGTCGGTGACGTCCTCCGGCACCACGATGACGCCGGGCGAGACGGTGTACGGCGTCGAGAACGTGTACTTCGCCTCGCGCTCGTCGTTGATCGTGACCTGGTTCGCGATGGTCTCGAAGCGGCCCGCGTCGAGGCCGGCGAAGATCGCATCCCACTGCGTCTCCTGGAACTCGATCTCGACGCCCAGCTTCTCGCCGACGGCACGCGCGACCTCGACGTCGTAGCCGGTGAGCTCGCCCGATCCGTCCGCGTGGAAGCTGAAGGGAGGGTAAGTGCCCTCGGTCGCGACGACGAGCGTGCCGTCCGACAGCGCGGCGGGGCCGTCGGCGGTCGCGCCCTCCTCGGCGGGCTGGCTGCAGCCGGCCAGGACGAGCAGGGCCGTGGAGGCGACGGTCACAGTGGCGATGCGGGTGATGCGCATGGAGATGGATCCTTCGGAGAAGACGTTCGGGCGAGGGGCCCTGTGCTGTGCGGGGCCGGAGCCCGATGGACCAGCTCAGCACGGTGCCCGCCTTATGTCGAACCGCCGTGACGCCGTGTTTCTTCCGTCTCGCGCGACGCGCCGTCCCGCTGAGTGGGTGCGGAGTCCTCAGCCCGCGGCATAGGCTCTGGCCGTGGCAGACACCCCCGGCATCGTCGCCCGCGGCCTCCGGCGCTCCTTCGGCGACGTGCACGCGGTGTCCGACGCGACGTTCGAGGCGCCGGCCGGCAGGGTCACGGCGCTCGTGGGGCCCAACGGCTCCGGCAAGACCACCCTGCTGCTGATGCTCGCTTCGCTGCTGCGCCCGGACGCGGGATCCGTGCGGATCGCGGGATCCGACCCGGTCGAGGGGACCGCGGACGTGCGGGCGCGCATCGGCTGGATGCCCGACGCGCTCGGCGCGTGGCCGTCCCTCACCGCTCGCGAGACGCTTATCGTCACCGGACGGCTGTACCACCTGCCGCGCGAGCGCGCGGCAGCCAGGGCAGCGGAGCTGCTCGGGCTCGTGGGTCTGGTCGACCTGGCCGACCGCCCGGCGCGCGTGCTCTCTCGTGGCCAGAAGCAGCGTCTGGGCCTGGCACGCGCACTGGTGCACGACCCCGCCGTGCTCCTGCTGGACGAGCCCGCGTCCGGGCTGGATCCCCAGGCGCGCATCGAACTGCGCGTGCTGCTGCGGGGACTTGCGGCGGACGGGCGCACGATCCTGGTCTCGAGCCACGTGCTCTCCGAGCTCGAGGAGATCGCGGACGGCGCGGTGTACATGGTCAAGGGCGCGACGGTGGCGGACGACCAGGTCGCGCGGGCCGGATCGGGCACGCGCGAGTGGCGCATCCGCTTCCTGCCCGGCCGGGATCCGGCGGCGTCGGGGGAGTTCGTCACCGCGCTCGTCGGCGTGGGCGTCGACGTCTCCACCGTGCGCCGCGATCGCAGCGACCTCGTCGTGCCGTTCGCCTCCGACGAGATCGCGGCGGCCTGCCTCGCGTCGCTCGTCGCGGCCGGCCTCCCCGTGGTGGAGTTCGCTCCCGTCACGGGGCGGCTCGAGCAGACGTTCCTGGGGCTGGGCACACCGGAGGAGCGCGCGTCGTGAGCACCTATCTGAGCGGCCTCGGCACGATCGTCGGCCTCGAGCTGCGCCAGCGCGTGCGCAGCGTCGCCTGGTACGTCCTCCTGGGCGTGTTCGCCGTGCTGCTGCTGATCGTGACCGTGCTCGCGTTCCTGGTCTCGGGCAACTGGGACGCGGTGGGCGGCCTCGTGTACTCGATCGTCGTGCTGTTCGTGCTGCTGCTGGCGACGCTCGTGTCGCCGGCCCTGAGCGGCAATGCGATCAACGGCGACCGCGACGCCGCCACGCTCGCGCCCGTCCAGGTCACGCTGGCCACGGCCGGGCAGATCGTGCTCGGCAAGTTCCTCGCGGCCTGGGTCACCGGGCTGGCGTTCCTCGCAGTCGCCGTGCCCTTCATCCTGGTCGCGACGATCGCGGGCGGCAGCGCGCCCGGCGTGATCGTGGTGTCGCTGCTCGTGCTGACAGCCGAGGTGGGCGTGGTCGCCGCGATCGGCGTGGGACTGTCCGGCGTGCTGGCGCGACCGCTGTTCTCGGTCGCGGTGACCTACCTGGCGGTGGCGGCCCTGAGCATCGGCACGCTGATCGCGTTCGGCCTGGGCGGCGCGGCCGTGCGCACCGAGGTCGTCATGGAGAACCGCTACCTCGTGTACGAGGGCGAGCCGCCGTACGAGTGCGGGCAGTGGGAGACGTTCCGGTCGGAGACGCCGCGGTTCGACCTCGTGTGGGGCTTCCTGGCCGCGAACCCGTATGTGATCCTGGCGGATGCGACGCCCACGACGCTGGATCGCAACGGCATGCCCGTCGACCTCTTCGGCCAGATCAAGCTCGGCATCCGTTTCGCGCAGCAGACGCCCGAGCCGCACCCGGTGTACGACGAGTGCGAGGGGCCGCAGGGCCAGGTGGCGCCGACGCCCGAGGGCATCCTCGCGTCGTCGACCCCGAGCTGGTTCGTCGGGCTCGCCATCCACGTGCTGCTCGCGGCGGGTGCGCTGTGGTGGGCGTGGGCGCGCACGCGCACGCCCGCCGGCCGCCTGCCGACCGGCACGCGTATCGCCTGACCGCCCGCGCTCCGCGCGGACGGCGATTCCGCTGAAGTCGATTCCGCTGAAGGGAGGCGCGGGCTACGCGGGCGGGCCGTCGGCCGCGCGCGCCTCGTCGCGACGGCGGATGAGCTCGCGGCGCGTGCGGGAGGTGAGCAGCGACGGATCGCCGAGAGCCGGGAGCGCGGGCCACGCATCGGGGTCCTCGACGCCGAGCGCCGCGAGGTATGCGCCCGCCCGGCCGGCGGGAGTGCCGCCGCGCAGGCCCAGCGCGGCCATGAGCGCGGCGGGCTGCGCGGGACCGGCCGGCTCGAACGCGCCGTTCGCCGTGCCCGCGATCCATGTGATCGCGGCGGCGGCCAGCTCGGGCTTGCCCTTGGCGAACAGGCGGGCGTCGGCCTCCGCGAGCAGATCGGCGATACGGGCGGCCGAGACGGCGAGCTCGGGATCGCCGAACACCTCCGCGCACGCCCGCTCCACGAGACCGCGCACGGTCTCGAGACCGGCGCGGGCACGATCATCCATGCCGCGGTGGTCCGGCACGACGCGCGTGATCGGGATCGCGTCGAGCGCGTCGAGGTGCCGGCGGCCGCCGACCCGCACGGCCAGCGACGCGAGCTCGTCCCCGCGCCCGGCGGGGTCGTCGTCGAACTCCAGCAGGTGCCGCAGGGAGTCCTCGAGCTGGTCGACCGCATCGAGCGACGCGCGCGTGAGGCGCTCCGCCACCCCTGCACGGCGGTGCCCCTCCTCGATCGCGGCGCGCAGCGCGTCCACCACGCCGTCGGGATCGGCCTGCGCCGTCTCCTCGAACGGCAGCAGGTCGAGCAGCAGCGTCTCGACGAACGTGTCGCTCCACTGCCTCGGGTCGCCGGCACCGCTGTGCTCGCGGTTGAGCGCGATGAGCGTGCGCGCGTGCCGCTCGGATCCGGCGAGCCGCTGCGCGATCGCGGCCGCCAGCTCGTCGTCCCCGGCGGGGTCCGCGTCGGCCCGGGGGAAGTCCTCGCCGCCCTCCGGCAGCGCCCGCAGGATCCAGGCCAGCAGCGGGCGGCACGCCGGCCACGTCGCCGTGACGAGCGGAGGATCGAGCGCCAGGTCGTCCGCGATCGCCCGCTCGATGCGCGCTCGGGCGTCGGCCGGCGCGATCTCGGCACGCGGGAACTCGTCCGCGTCGACGCCACGGGCGCCGGCGGCGAGCGCGGCCTCCAGCGTCTCGGGGGCGAGGAAGGCGTCGGCGATCAGGCCGCCCGCGTCCCTGTCGATGAAGACCGTCGCGGTGGCGGGCGTGCCGTCCGCGAGCGTCGCGCCGATGAGGATCGTCGCGTCCGCCCCGAGCACGTGGTCGAACGCCGCGGTCCCCGTGATCCGCGGCGCGCCGCCCTGCGCGATCCAGTCCGGCAGCCGCCACCGGCCGCCGGCCTCGGCCCGGATCCGCGCCGCGAGCGCGGTGTCGGCCGATCCGGAGCCGTCGAGCAGCGTCGCCATGGCGAGCAGCAGCGCGTCGGACTGCCGCACGGCGTCGGCGAGCGTGCGGTCGACCATGTCGCCGAGCGTGGGCATGCCGCTGACGGGGCGGCCCTCCGAGTCGAGCGGCCGCCGCAGCATCTCGAGCACGTTCGACGCGTACGCCAGCAGGTCGAACGCGTCGCCCCGCAGCGCCTCGTCGACGTTGCGGATCAGGTCGAGGTCGCGTCGGGCCATTGCTCGAGCGTATCCGCGGGACCCGACCCGGCCGGGCGATATGCCGCGCGCGGATAGACTTGACTCCCGTCCGGCCCGCCGCCCGTCGAGGAGCCTCCCGCGTGACCATCCCCACCATCGACACCGTCGCCAACGCGGCCGCCACGCCCGAGCGCGAGCAGCCCTACGAGGCGCTGGGTCTGAAGCCCGACGAGTACGAGAGGATCCGCGAGATCCTCGGCCGCCGCCCCACCTCGGGCGAGCTGGCGATGTACTCCGTGATGTGGTCGGAGCACTGCTCCTACAAGTCCAGCAAGATCTACCTGCGCCGGTTCGGGCAGAAGGTCTCGGACGAGATGAAGCAGCGCCTGATGGTCGGCATGGGCCAGAACGCCGGCGTCGTCGACGTGGGTGAGGGCTGGGCCGTCACGTTCAAGGTCGAGTCGCACAACCACCCGTCGTACATCGAGCCGTTCCAGGGCGCCGCGACCGGCGTCGGCGGCATCGTGCGCGACATCATCTCGATGGGCGCCCGCCCCGTCGCGGTCATGGACCAGCTGCGCTTCGGCGCGATCGACCACCCCGACACCGCGCGCGTCGTGCACGGCGTCGTGTCGGGCATCTCGTCGTACGGCAACTGCCTCGGCCTGCCCAACATCGGCGGCGAGACCGTGTTCGACGGCGTCTACCAGGCGAACCCGCTCGTCAACGCGCTCGCCGTCGGCGTCATGCGGCACGAGGACATCCGCCTCGCCAACGCCACCGGCGCGGGCAACAAGGTCGTGCTGTTCGGCGCCCGCACGGGCGGCGACGGCATCGGCGGCGCGTCGATCCTCGCCTCCGACACGTTCGCCGACGGCGGCCCCACCAAGCGCCCCGCGGTGCAGGTGGGCGACCCGTTCGCCGAGAAGGTGCTCATCGAGTGCTGCCTCGAGCTGTACAAGGACGACCTGGTGGAGGCGATCCAGGACCTCGGTGCCGCGGGCATCTCGTGCGCCACGAGCGAGCTCGCCGCCAACGGCGGATCCGGCATGAACGTCGAGCTCACCAACGTGCTGCTGCGCGACCCCTCGCTCACGGCCGAGGAGATCCTGATGAGCGAGTCGCAGGAGCGCATGATGGCGATCGTCGCGCCCGAGAAGCTCGACGCGTTCCTCGAGGTCGTGAAGAAGTGGGATGTCGAGACCAGCGTGCTCGGCGAGGTCACGGGAGACGGCCGCCTCGTCATCACGTGGGACGGCGAGACGATCGTCGACGTCGACCCCACGACCGTCGCGGTCGACGGCCCGGTCTACGAGCGCCCCGTCGCGTACCCCGCCTGGCTCGACGCCCTCCAGGCCGACTCGGCCGCGTCGCTCACCCGCCCCGCAGAGGGCGAGGAGATCCTCGACCAGCTGAAGAAGCTGACCGCGTCGCCGAACCTGGCCGACGCCGGCTGGATCACGAACCAGTACGACTACTACGTGCTCGGCAACACCGCCCTGGCCTTCCCCGACGACGCGGGCATGATCCGCGTCGACGAGGAGTCGGGCCTGGGCGTCTCGATCGCGACGGACGCGAACGGCCGCTACTGCCAGCTCGACCCGTACGCGGGCGCGCAGCTGGCCCTCGCGGAGGCGTACCGCAACGTCGCCGTCACGGGCGCCATGCCCACCGCCGTCACCGACTGCCTGAACTTCGGCTCTCCCGAGAACCCCGAGGTGATGTGGCAGTTCTCGCAGGCCGTGGACGGCCTGTCGGACGCGTGCCTCGAGCTCGGCGTGCCCGTCACGGGCGGCAACGTGTCGTTCTACAACCAGACCGGCGACGTCCCGATCCACCCGACGCCCGTCGTCGGCGTGCTGGGCATCATCGACGACGTCGCGCGCCGCATCCCGAGCGGATGGCAGGACGCCGGCGAGAACATCTACCTGCTCGGCACCACCGGCCTCGAGCTGGACGGATCGGCGTGGGCCGGCACGATCCACGGCCACCTCGGCGGGCGCCCGCCGAAGGTCGACCTCGCGGGCGAGCGGAGGCTGGCTGGCCTCATCCAGGCCGCCAAGGACGAGATGCTCGTCTCGAGCGCGCACGACCTGTCGGAGGGCGGCCTCGCCCAGGCGCTCGTCGACGCGGTGCTGCGCTTCGGCGTGGGCGCGCGCGTGTGGCTGCGCGAGCTCATGGAGCGCGACGGCGTCGACGCCGCCACGGCGCTGTTCTCGGAGTCCACCGGGCGCGTGATCGTCACGGTCCCCCGCGAGGAGGACGTGAAGTTCCGCGGGCTGTGCGAGGGCCGGGGCTACCCCGTGCTGCGCATCGGCGTGACGGACGCCGGTTCGGACGCGGAGGGCCCGGCGCTCGAGGTGACCGACCTGTTCACCGTGCCGGTCGCCGAGCTGCGCGCGCTGTCGACGGGCACGCTTCCCGCCGCCTTCGGCCCGACCGTCGTGGAGCCGGTGGCGTCATGACCGATCCGACGCGGATCAACCACTCCGAGCTCGAGGCCGACGGCGAGGCGGCGGACCTCTGGTCGGAGCGCCGCAACCGCCGCATCCGCATCGTCGCATGGGTGGTGATCGGCGCCCTGCTCGTCACGGGCGGCGGCGCGACCGTGTTCGCCCTGCTGCTGGGCTGATCCGGTGTTCGGACGTCGCGCGGAGCACCCGCTGCCCGCGGGCCCGTGGTCGGGCGGCGGCACGACCGCCGAGGTCGTGACCGTCGAGGCGCCCGGCGTGCTCGGGCGCCGGACGGTGCCCTGCGCCCGCTTCGCCGACGGAGCGACGTTCCGCCTCGACGATCTGCGCGATGCGGCCGCGGGACGCGCGACGATCCTGGAGACCGTCGCGGGCGATCCGCTCGCCTTCCTGTTCCGCGCCGACGCCCCCTCCGCCGACTCGACGATCGCCCCGCTCGCGGAGGGACAGGATCCCGGATCGTGGCTTCTCGCCTACGCGACCGGATACGACGGCGCCGTCTCGCTCGGCGCGGTGCTCGCGGCGGACGACGTCGCGCGTCTCGGAGCCTGGGCGTCGGGACGCTGACGCCCATCGCGCCCTGCACCTAGAGTCTGAGCGTGGAAGAGATCCTGCAGTTCCTCGGGAACTACTGGTGGCTCGCCTTCCCGCTCATGGGCGTCGCGAGCGGGGTGGGCGGCTGGTGGTCGAAGTACACAAAGGACCGCCACAAGCGCCGGCTGGAGCTCATCCGCGCCAAGGCGGAGGCGAAGGCGCTCACGGCACAGGCGCTGCCCGCGGGCGTCGCGGAGTCGGATGCGCGCACGCGCGCCGACCGCCTGACTCGGCTGATGGAGGCGCACGACGACGTCACGCGGCGCTGGCTCGACTACGAGCTCGACGTTCCGAAGCTCATCGCCTTCCCGACCATGAGCGACGGCCGCGAGCCGCTCACGGCGGCGTTCCTGCGTGCGAAGAAGGTCGCGGACGAGCTGCGGCCGGCCTCGCCGCAGGCGCGGCTCGACGCCGACGCGCTCGCGGAGTACCGCGACGCCGTGCACGACTACGAGGTCGCGTTCGACGTGGCCGAGCAGGATGCCCGCCGCGTGCGCGACAGCGGATTCACGGAGGCGGAGCGCAAGCGGCTGCACCGCGCGCAGCAGCTGCTGCAGGTCGCGGTCGACACCTCGGCGACGGCCGCCGAGCGCCAGGTCGCGTACAAGCGCGTGCGCGACGAGCTCGACGGGCTGATCGCGATCTCTGACGAGGCGATCGAGGTGCTCGAGAAGAAGGTCGCGCCGCCCATCGAGCAGCGCCGCCCGCCCGAGCCCGCCTGACGCGGTCCGCAGTCGGCCGTTCGCGCGGCCCGGCGCCGGCGACGCCCGGACGCGCCATTTGTCGCCGGTCCGCAGTAGCGTCATCGATGATGTCCCAGGCAGCGCCCCGCCTCTCCCCCGCGCCCTCCCCCGTCGATGATCGGGAGGGTGCGCGTCCCGGCGCGCCCGAGACGCCGCGGTGGCGGCGGCTCGACTGGCGGCGCCTGGCCGGCGTCGCGTCGTTCTTCGCGCTCACCCTGCTGCTGGCCGGCGCGATCGGACAGGCCGCCGGCGCGGTCGTCGCCGGATGGCTCGCCGCCGCCGCGACGACAAGCGCGCTGATCCTCTTCGCGCTGTGCGTCGTGGGCGGCGCGGTCCTCGACAGCGTGGGCCAGGTGCTGTGGGCGGGCGTTGTCGACCGCGCGGAGGGACGCCTGCGCGCCGACCTGCTCACCGCCGCGATGAGCCAGCCGCTGTCCGTGCTGTCCGAGCAGGCCGTGGGCGAGGTGATGGATCGCGTCGACGACGACACGCGCGCGGTCGGCTCGCTCGTGCGGCGACAGCTCTGGAGCGCGGGACGCACCGTCGCGGGCGTCGTGCCGCTGTGGATCGTGGCGAGCATCGCGTGGTGGCCCGCGTGGATCGTGTTCCCGGTGCTCGGTGTGCTCGTCGCGCTGGCGGCGCGTCCGCTGCTGCGCGAGATCGCGCGGCGCAAGGTCGTCGAGGAGGAGGCGTGGACGGATCACGCCGCCGCGTTCGAGGAGGCGGTCGCGGCGCGCAACGACCTGCGCACGAGCCTCGGCCAGGCGTTCGCTGTGCGGCGCCTCGCGCAGATCTCCGCGGTCGTGCACGCCCGGCTGCGTGAGCTCACGGGCCTCGAGATGCGCCTGATCTATCGGGCGGAGCTGCTGCTGCACGCCCTGCTGGGCGGCGTCGCCGTCGTCGGCGCGGTGCTCGCGTCCGGCGGCAACCTGCCCGTCGCCCAGCTCGTCACGCTGTTCCTGTCCACGGCGCTGCTCGTCGGATCGGTGTCGAACCTCGTGCACCACCTTCCCGACATCCAGGAGGGCGTCGGCGCGCTCGTCCGCATCCGCCAGATGCTCGAGGTCGAGCCCGAGCCCGTCGGCGGCCTCGCCCTGCCCGCCGGGCGCGTGGGCCTGGAGGTGCGCGAGCTGAGCTTCGCCTACGCGGAGGGCGACTTCGCGCTGCAGGACGTCTCGCTCGTCGTGCCGGCGGGACAGACGATCGCGCTCGTCGGCCGCACCGGATCCGGCAAGTCGACGCTCGCCGCGCTGATCTCCCGCGCGCAGGAGCCCGCACCCGGGACGGTGTTCGTCGGCGGCGCCGACGTGCGCGACCTCGACCTGCAGAAGCTGCGCGCCGCGGTGGGCGTCGTGACCCAGCGCACCGAGATCCTCGCCGGCACGCTCGCCGAGAACATCGCCCTGTTCGCCCCCGTGCCGCGCGCCGACATCGAGTCCGCCGTCGCCGAGCTCGGTCTCACCGACTGGGTCGCAGGGCTGCCCGACGGGCTCGACACCGCCCTCGGTCCGGGCGGCACGGCCCTGTCCGCGGGCGAGGAGCAGCTCGTGGCGTTCGCGCGCCTGCTGGTGCGCCACGTCCAGATCGTCGTGCTCGACGAGGCGACGGCGCGCATGGATCCGCTCACGGAGGCGCGCGTGGTCGCAGCCTCCGAGCGGCTGCTGAGCGGCCGGACGGGCGTGCTGGTCGCCCACCGGCTGACGACGATCGAGCGCGCCGACATGGTCGCGGTGCTCGATCACGGCTGCGTCGTGCAGCAGGGTCCGCGCGTGGCTCTCGCGGCGATCGAGGGGCCCTTCCGCCGTCTGCGCGAGGCCGCCGCTTCGGACGGCGTGATCGACGACCACGCAGATCAGCCGCCCACGGATGAGCCGGCCGCCGAGGCCCTCGGTGCGGGCGCCCCGAACGCGGCGGGCGTCACGCCGGCGGACGCGATCGCCGCCGAGGCGAGCGGAGAGAGCGCGGGCGTCGGGACGCGGCGCCGCACCGGCACGCCGCCCGACCTCCCGGTTCCCGGCGACGGCCCGTCGCTCGCGCGCGGCATCCTGCACGTGCTGCTCGTGCGGCCGCGCTGGGGCGTGTTCGGCGCCGTGCTGTTCCTGGTGGCCTCGCTCGCGGCGGCCCAGGGTGCGCTGACGGGCTTCCTCTGGGGACAGACGGTGGAGGCGCTGCAGGAGGGGAACCTGCCGTGGGCGATGCTCGCGGGCCTCGTGGGCCTCGTGCTCCTCAGCCCGATCGCGCTGGGTCGCGCGATCTACCTCTACCCGCGCTGGTGGATCGAGAACCTGCTGCGGGTGCGGATGCGCGTGATGTACGGGCAGACGCGCCAGCACCGGCTGCCGACGACGCCGCCGGGCGAGATCGTCGCGCGCGCGATGGACGCCGACCGGTACGTCATGTACGCCGACCGCTGGGTCGACTTCGTCAACGGCCTGCTGATCGCGGGCGTCACGGCGCTCGTGGCCCGCTCCTGGCTGGCGGGCGGCGTGCTGCTGGCGGTCATGGTGGTCTCCGCGCTCGCGGCCGCGCTCGGACGCCCGATCGCGGGACGTTCCGCGACCCGCTCCTCGGCCGCGCGCGCCCGGTTCGGCCGCTCGCTCGTCTCCGCGCTCGACGCGGCGCGCACGGTCAAGCTCGCGGCCCGCACGCCCGATGTGCACCGGCACCTGCAGGAGGTCGACAGCGGACGCGTGCGCGCCGCGATCTTCGAGCACCGCGTGCAGGCCGTGCTCGACGGGGTGCCGATCGTCGCGCTGCACCTCGGCGCGGTGGCGGCGTGGGCGGCCCTCCTCACGGGCATGTGGGACCTGGCGACGACCCTGCTCGTCGCGAACGCCGTGACGGGCTTCGGCTGGTTCGGCGTCGTCGCGGGCGCGGTGGTCACGGAGGCTCCCGGCACACGCACGTGGCAGCAGGCGACCGCGCGCTTCGCGGGCGGCGTCGACCTCGTCGACCCGGTCCCCGGGGTCGATCTCGTCGCGGGCACGGCGCCCGAGCCCCCGGCGGTCGCCCGCGAGCCCCTGCAGACCCTGGAGCTGGCGGGCGTCACGGCCGTGCACGACGACGGCACGCTCGGCGTTGCGGGCGTCGACCTCGCTGTGCGGCGCGGCGAGCTCGTGCTGTTGCTCGGCCAGGTCGGATCCGGCAAGTCGAGTCTGCTGGCGGCGCTCGCCGGCCTCATGGAGCACACCGGCGCCATCCGCTGGAACGGCACCGACGTCGCCGACGCGCAGGTGTTCCTGCGCCCCGGGCAGGTCGCCTACGTCGCCCAGGTGCCGCGCGTGATGAGCGGCACGTTCGCCGACAACGTCCGCCTCGACCACGAGCGCGACGTCGACGGGCCGATCGACGGCGCCCGGCTCGGACAGGACGTCACCGAGGCGGGCGGGGCGCACGCGCTCGTCGGCCACCGCGGCGTGCGGCTGTCGGGCGGTCAGGTGCAGCGTCTCGCACTGGCCCGCGCGCTGGCGGCGGACGCCGAGCTGCTGCTCGCCGACGACGTGTCGTCGGCGCTGGACGCGCGCACCGAGATCGAGCTCTGGCAGGCGCTGCGCGACCGCGGCACGACCGTCATCGGCGCCACCTCGAAGCGGGCGGCGCTCGCGCGGGCGGATCGCGTCGTCGTGCTGTCCGACGGCGAGGTCGCGGCCGTCGGACCGTGGCGCGAGCTCGCCGGGCGCTGGGGCCACCTCGCCGGCTGATCCCGCCCGCCGAACGTCGCCCGCCGCTGCAGCGGCCGGGATGGACGCCTCTCGCTGACGCCACGAATGCGGGCCCCGGGTTTCGACATCCGGATCCGCTGCGGGCCGAACCCGATGCCGCTGTCGAAACCATGCGGGCTCGTTCGTTGCTTTACTGAGGGCGGCCGATCCCGTGCCGCGACGATGCGAGGGAGCAAGACATGGCGCACTACCTGCTGTCGGTCATCGGACCGGCGGACTACACCGGATTCGGCACGTACTCCTCCGAGGACGAGATGCGCGAGGCGATGGCCGAGACCGCGGCGTTCAACGACCGCATCCGCGCGCAGGGCAGCCTCGTCTACGTCGGCGGGCTCGAAGCTCCGCAGACCGCGACCGTGGTCGACGCCCGGGGCGCCGAGCCCCTCTTCACGGACGGCCCGTACATCGAGTCGAAGGAGGGGATGAACGGCCTCTGGCTCATCGACGTCCCCGACCTCGACGCCGCGCTGAAGCTCGCCGCCGAGGCGTCGCGCGTCTGCCGCGGCGCGATCGAGGTGCGGCCGTTCGCATGACGCCGGCTGCCGAGGTGATCGCGCGCGTGCACCGCGAGGAGTGGGCGCGCGTCGTGGCGGGCCTGGCACGGCGCCACGGCGACCTCGACCTCGCCGAGGAGACCGCCGCCGAGGCGTTCGCCGCCGCCGTCGAGCGCTGGCCCGTCGACGGCGTGCCCCCCAACCCCGGCGCCTGGATCACCACGACGGCGCACCGCAAGGCGATCGACCGGCTGCGCCGCGAGGCCCGCCGCGACGACAAGCAGCAGGAGGCGCTCATGCTGCACGACGATTCCCCCGCCGAACCGGTCGGCGCCGTAGACGACGACAGGCTGCGCCTCGTGTTCACGTGCTGTCACCCGGCCCTGTCGATGGAGGCGCGCGTCGCGCTCACGCTGCGGGTCGTCGGCGGCCTCACGGTCGCCGAGATCGCCCACGCGTTCCTCGTGCAGGAGACCACGATGGGCCAGCGGATCAGCCGGGCCAAGGCGAAGATCAGGGCCGCGCGGATCCCGTACCGCGTGCCCGACGCCGAGGATCTGCCGGCGCGGGTCGACGGCGTGCTCGCGGTGCTCTATCTGATCTTCAACGAGGGGTATCTCGCGTCCGGCGAGCAGTCCGAGCCGATCCGACGGGACCTGACGGGCGAGGCGATCCGGCTCACGCGCCTCGTGCGCGACCTGCTGCCGGCCGGGTCCCGCGAGCGCGGCGAGGCGACCGGTCTGCTGGCCCTGATGCTGCTCACGGAGGCGCGCGCCGCGGCACGCGTCTCGGCCGACGGCGAACTCGTGCGCCTCGACGAGCAGGATCGCGGAGCCTGGGACCGCGCGCTGATCGCCGAGGGCACGGCCCTCGTCCGGGAGCGGCTGGACGCCGTCGCGCGCGGGGAGGGTCGCCCCGGACGGTACGAGATCCTCGCCGCCATCAACGCCGTGCACGTGTCGGCGCCGCACGCGCGCGACACGGACTGGTCGCAGATCGTCGCGCTGTACGGGCAGCTCGAGCGGATCGATCCGAACCCGATCGTCACGCTGAACAAGGCCATCGCGGTCGCCGAGTTCGACTCACCGGACGTCGCACTCGCGATCGTCGACCGGCTCTCCGACCGCCTCGGCGACTACCACGCGTTGCACACCACGCGCGCCGAGCTGCTTCGGCGGCTCGGCCGCTCTTCCGACGCCCGCACGGCCTACGACCACGCGATCGCGCTCGCGCGGAACACCGCCGAGCGTGCCCACCTCATCCGCCGCCGCGGTCAGCTCGCGGCACCCATCGAAGGAGAGACATCATGACCCAGCAGTACCTCGTGCTCCACATGACCGACGCGTCCGGTTCCCCGCTGCCGCGGGATGACGATCAGCGCATGCTCGAGCGGTGGGCCGATGAGGGCACGGCGGCCGGCGCGCTCGGCGCGGGCGCACCCGTCGCGGGCCCGGAGCAGGCGAAGTCCGTCGCGGTGCGCGACGGCCGCACGCTCGTGACCGACGGCCCCTTCCCCGAGTTCAAGGAGTGGTTCGCGGGCTACGACCTGATCGAGGCGGCGTCGATCGACGAGGCCGCCTCGCTCATGGCGAAGCACCCCACCGCGATCGCCGGACGGCTGTACATCCTGCCCGTCGTGAAGCTGCCGTGGGAGCAGGAGTCATGAGCACCGGGACCCCGCCGATCGTCGACCGCGAGACGTGGCAGGCCGCGCGCGACGAGCTGCTGCTGCGCGAGAAGGCGCACACCCGCGAGGGCGACGCGATCGCGGCGGCCCGCCGCAGGCTGCCGATGGTGGAGGTGGACGGCACCACCCGGGTCACGGGACCGGATGGGCCCGTGCCGTTCATCTCGCTGTTCGGGGACGAAGAGGAGCTCCTCGTCTACCGGCACATGTGGCACGACGGCGCGCCCTTCCAGGGGCAATGCGAGGGCTGCACCGTGTCGGCCTGGCAGATGCGCGATGCCTCCTATCTGCGGGCGCGCGGCGTCTCTTTCGCCGTGCTGTGCGAGGGCGCCTGGGACGAGATCGCTCCCTTCGTCGCGTTCATGGGTTACACCGAGCCGTGGTACTCGGTGCGGGGGCTCGACGAGCCGCTCGGTGGAGAGATGGGGCACGTCACGGTGTTTCTACGCCGCGGCGACCGGGTCTTCCTGACGTACGACACGACAGGACGCGGTGTCGAGGTGATGGACACGCCCCTAGGGCTGCTCGATCTCACCCCCTACGGCCGAGGCGAGGCATGGCAGGACAGCCCCGAGGGCTGGCCCGAAGGAAGCGAGGCGTGCTGGTACTGGCGCGCGGACCACGCGGGCAGAGGCGGCCATGGAGAGACGAGCCGCCCCACACCCCAGTGGACGAGGCCCGATGCGACGCCGGTGGATCACCAGGGCCGCCACGTGCATCACCACTGACTCGCGCGGTCGGTCGGATTCCGCCCTGGATAGGATCGCGGGGTGACTGCCGCCGTCGAAACCGCCACCGCGGGCCCGGTTCTGCTGCGCGCCGCGGGCACGAGCGTCGTGGTGGCGCTGGACGGCGCTCCTCGCATCCTGCACTGGGGCCGCGACATCGGCGAGCTCCGCGCCGACGACCTGGTGGCGCTCGCCACGTACGACTCGATCGGCACATCGGGCTCGGAGCCGGACGTGCCGCGCGTGCTCGCGCTGTGGGCGAGTGAACGGGACGGCTGGGTCGGCACGCCGACCGTCTCCGGCCACGCGAACGGGGCGGCCACCACGCCGCGGCCGCGGCTCGTCTCGCACGAGGTGCAGCGCGAGGCGGATGCCCAGCGGCTCGAGGTGCGTCTCGTCGACGAGATCACGGGCCTGACGGCCGACATCCGGCTCACGCTCGACCGCCACGGCGTGCTGGCCGTCGACCAGTCCCTCACCCTCGCGGACGGCGCCGAGCCCTACACGCTCGACGGTGCCATCGCGCTCATGCCGGTCCCGCAGCGGGCGGCCGAGCTGCTCGACTTCACCGGCCGGTGGTGCCGGGAGCGCGCCCCGCAGCGCACACCGTTCGGCTTCGGCGCCCACGTGCGCCGCTCGCGTCGCGGCCGGCCCGGGCACGATTCGCCGTTCCTGCTCATGGCGGGAACCGCGGGCTTCGGCTTCCGGTCCGGGGAGGTGTGGGCGACGCACCTCGCCTGGAGCGGCGGCCAGCACTATCTCGCCGAGCGCCTGCCGGAGGGCGCCGGCTCGCACGCCGGCGTGATCGGGGCGGGTGAGGGACTCGCCGCCGGCGAGGTCGTGCTGGCGCCCGGCGGTGTGCACCGGGCCCCCACCGCGCTGTTCGTCTGGTCGGATGCCGGCATGGACGGCGCGGCGGCGCGCCTGCACGACCGGCTGCGCTCGCGCACCGCGCACCCGTCGTCCCCGCGCCCGCTCGTGCTGAACACGTGGGAGGCCCTCTACTTCGACCACGACCTCCCGACGCTCGAGCGGCTCGTCGAACGCGCCGCGCGCGTGGGCGTGGAGCGGGTCGTGCTGGATGACGGCTGGTTCGGCTCGCGGCGCGACGCCACGCGCGGTCTCGGCGACTGGTACGTCTCGCGCGAGGTCTGGCCCGAGGGGCTCTCTCCCCTCGTGGACGTGCTGCGCGGGCACGGCATGAGCTTCGGGCTGTGGGTCGAGCCCGAGATGGTCAACGAGGACTCGGATCTGGCCCGGGCCCATCCGGACTGGATCCTCGGCCCCGCGCAGGGGCCGGGCGTCACGATGCGCGGCCAGCAGGTGCTCGACATCTCGCGGCCGGACGCGTGGTCCTACCTGCGCGACCGGATCTCCGCGCTCGTCGAGGAGTACGGGATCGCGTACCTGAAGTGGGATCACAATCGCGAGCTGCTGGAGGCCGTGGCGCGGCGCGATGGTCGCGATCGGCCGATCGTGCGCGAGCAGACCCTCGCCCTGTACCGCCTCATGGACGAGCTGCGGCGGCGGCATCCGGGACTCGAGATCGAGTCGTGCGCGGCCGGCGGCGGGCGCATCGACCTGGGCATCCTCGATCGCACGGATCGCGTCTGGACCTCGGACTGCAACGACCCCGTCGAGCGGGCGCGCATCCAGCAGTGGACGGGGCTGCTGCTGCCGCCCGAGCTCATCGGCGGGCACGTCGGCCCGCCGACCGCGCACACGACGGGTCGCACGACGAGCCTCGCCTACCGCCTCGCGACCGCGCTGTTCGGCCACGCCGGCGTGGAGTGGAACCTGCTGGAGTGCTCCGACGAGGAGCTCGCGGCCATCGGCGCCTGGGCGACGCTGTACCGCGAGCTGCGGCCCCTGCTGCACAGCGGCCGCGTCGTGCACGCCGACGGCCTGGACGCGGGGGCCGCGCTCGAGGGCGTCGTGGCGCATGACGGATCCCGCGCGGTCTACCGCTGGAGCCGCACCGAGACGTCCCCGCAGACCCGCTCGGGCGTCGTGCCTCTCCCCGGGCTCGGGGCCGTCGGCGTGGAGCGGGTGCGCGTGCGCATCCGCGAGGAGTTCGGCGTCGCGCGCACGATGAGCGACGTCGAGCCGGCGTGGGTGGACGCGGCACGGCGCCCGGACGGAGTCGTGCTGCCGACGGCGGCGCTGACGACGGTGGGCCTGCCTCTGCCGGCGCTCTCGCCCCAGCAGGCGATGATCATCGACGTGCAGGCGGTCTAGCGACCTCGACCCGTCAGCGGGGCGGCGCCGTGCTCTCGCGCACGATGAGCTCGGTCCCCACGATCGTGACGCGCGGGCCCGCCGCCGGCCCCGATCGCACGAGCTCGAGCGCGGACGCGACGCAGCGGTGCCCGACGTCCGCGAAATCCTGGTGCACCGAGGTCAGCGGCGGCGCGTAGCCCCGACCGTCGGCCGTGTCGTCGAACCCGACGACGCTCACATCGTGCGGCACCCGCCTGCCCGCCTCGGCGAGCGCGCGGTACAGGCCGAGGGCCATCTGATCGTTCGAGCAGAACACGGCCGTGCACTCCGGATCGGCGGCGAGGTCGCGGCCCGCGCGATAGCCGGACTCCACGCTCCAGTCGCCCCGCAGCATCGCGGGCACGTCGCGACCCGCGTCCCGCAGGGCCGCGCGCCACCCCTCGATGCGCCGCGCCGCGGGCCGAGACGGCTCCGGACCGGCGAGATGGTGCACCGTGCGATGACCGAGGCCGAGCAGGTGCTCCGTCGCCTGCCGGGCGCCGCCCGCCTGATCGGTGTCGACGATCACCCGCGCCTCGGGTGCATCCGGATCCATGTAGACCACGGGCACCCCCGGCGGCAGCATCTCGGCGGCGTGCACGAGCATCGGCGCCTCCAGGTTCAGGATGAGCGCGTCGACCGTGAGCTCCTGCAGTCGCGAGAACACCCGGTCGACGCCCGCCTGGCTCGTCGCGTGCACGGGGATGAGCGTCGTGGCGTAGCCCTCCGCGGCGGCCGACAGGGCGATGGCCTCGATCGTGCGCACGTCGCCGAGCGAGGACAGCGTGTGGGAGAGCACGCCGAGCGTACGGAACGAGCCCAGCTTGAGGGCGCGTGCGGCGCTGTTCGGGCGGTAGCCGAGCTCGTCCATGGCGCGGATGACGCGCTGACGCGTCTCGGGCACGACGGTCGCGGTGCCGTTCGCCACGCGCGAGACGGTCTGCATCGACACCCCGGCGCGTGCGGCGACGTCGGCCATCGACACGCGGCGGGTCCCGCGCCGCACCCGGTTGTCAGACATGGTGGCATCACCGTATCGCGTCCGCCGGTGTTGCGAGTTCGCACGGGATGTGGTGATGTTTACGTAAACATCCGCGGCCGGACGCAAGGAGGCGAGCTGCAGCGATGATGACGTCAGCACCGACGGTGACCGCAGAATCGGTACGGCCGCCCTCGCGCCGTGCCCGCCCCGCGGGCGGGCGATGGACCGGCTGGGGGTTCCTGGCGCCCTTCGCGCTCGTGTTCGTCCTGGTCTTCATCGCGCCGATCCTGTACGCGCTGTGGCTGAGCCTGTTCCGCAACCAGCTGGTCGGCGGCAACGCCTTCGTCGGCCTCGACAACTACGTCGCCGCGTTCGGCGACGCCGCGTTCTGGGCGGGCGTCATCCGCGTGGGGCTGTTCCTGCTCATCCAGGTGCCGATCATGCTGTTCCTGTCGCTGCTCGCCGCGCTCGCGATCGACAGCGGACGGCTGTACGGCGCCGGGTTCTTCCGGCTGGCGATCTTCCTGCCCTACGCCGTGCCCGCCGTCGTGGCGGCCCTGATGTGGGGCTTCATGTACGGCACGCGCTTCGGGCTGGTCGGCAACCTCAACGACTTCTTCGGCGTCCAGCTGCCCAACCTGCTCTCGCCCGAGCTCGTGCTCGCCTCGATCGGCAACATCGTCACCTGGGAGTTCCTGGGCTACAACATGCTCATCTTCTACTCGGCGCTGCGCGTCATCCCCACCTCGCTGTACGAGGCGGCGGCCATCGACGGCGCCAGCCAGTTCCGGATCATCCGCGCGATCAAGCTCCCGGCGATCCGCGGCTCGCTCGTCGTGGCGACCATCTTCTCGATCATCGGCAGCTTCCAGCTGTTCAACGAGCCGAGCATCATGCAGTCGCTCGCGCCCAACGCGATCACGACGTCGTTCACCCCGAACCTCTACGCGTACAACCTCGCGTTCACGGGGCAGCAGCTCAACTACTCCGCGACGGTCGCGATCATCATGGGCCTGATCACGATGATCATCGCCTACGTCGTGCAGCTGCGCGGGATGCGGAAGGCCGACTGACATGACGACGACCCGCCTGCTCACCGTCTCTTCCGCGACCACGCGCCGCCGTCCCTACGGCACCGTGGACAAGCCGCGCCGCAGCATCCTGCTCACGGTGCTCACCGGCATCGCGCTCGTCTACTCGCTCATCCCGCTCATCTGGCTGTTCATCAACGCCTCGAAGACGCAGAGCGACCTCTTCAGCACGTTCGGGCTCTGGTTCGGCGGCGAGTTCGCCCTGTTCGACAACATCGGCCGCGCCCTGACCTACGACGACGGCATCTTCCTGCGGTGGTTCGGCAACACGCTGCTCTACGTCGTGGTCGGCGCCGGCGGCGCGACCCTGCTGGCGGTGCTCGGCGGCTACGCGCTGGCGAAGTACGACTTCCCCGGCAAGCGCGCCGTGTTCGCCGTGATCATCGGAGCCGTCGCGGTGCCCGGCACCGCGCTGGCCGTGCCGACCTTCCTCATGTTCAGCTCCATGGGCCTGACGGACACGCCGTGGTCGGTCATCATCCCGTCGCTCATCTCGCCGTTCGGCCTGTACCTGATGTGGACGTTCGCCAGCGAGGCCGTGCCGACCGAGCTCATGGAGGCCGCGCGGATCGACGGGGCCAGCGAGCTGCGCATCTTCGGTCAGGTGGCCCTGCGGCTCCTGGCGCCCGGCTTCGTCACGGTGCTGCTGTTCACCATGGTGGCCACGTGGAACAACTACTTCCTGCCGCTCATCATGCTGCGCGACCCCGACTGGTACCCGCTCATCATCGGTCTGAACCAGTGGAACGCGCAGGCGGCGACAGCCGGCGGCACGGCGATCTTCGATCTCGTCCTGACCGGATCGCTGCTCACGATCGTGCCGCTCATCATCGCCTTCCTGTTCCTGCAGCGGTACTGGCAGTCCGGCCTGGCGGCCGGATCCGTCAAGGAATGACCCCAACCCATCCAGCACACGAAGAAGTGAGAATCGCATGACCCGGATCACCCCCCGGACGCGTCGCGTCCTCATCGGCACCGCCGTCACCGGCGTCGCCACGCTCGCCCTCGCCGGCTGCACGGGCGGCGGCGGCGAGGCCGACACCGACCAGGCCCTGGAAGAGGGCGGCACCATCACCGTCTGGGCGTGGGAGCCCACGCTCGAGCAGGTCGTCGAGGACTTCCAGGCGGACAACCCCGGCGTGACGGTCGAGCTCGTCAACGTCGGCACCGGCATCGACTCGTACACGGCGCTGTCGAACGCGATCACCGCGGGCAACGGCCTGCCCGACGTCGCGCAGGTGGAGTACTACGCGCTGCCGCAGTACGCCCTGCAGGACGCGCTGCAGGACCTCACGGAGTACGGCGCCGACGAGTACGAGGGCACCTACGCCCCTGGCCCCTGGTCGTCCGTGCAGTCGGGCGACCAGATCATCGGCCTGCCGATGGACTCGGGCCCCATGGCGCTGTTCTACAACAAGGACGTCTTCGACGAGTACGGCATCGAGGTGCCCACCACGTGGGACGAGTACCTCCAGGCGGCCCGCGACCTGCACGCCGCCAACCCCGACGTCTACATCACGAACGACTCCGGCGACGCCGGCATGGCGGCGTCCATCATGTGGCAGGCGGGCGGCACGCCCTGGACCGTCGAGGACACCACGGTGAGCTTCGACCTCGAGGGCGACGAGGGCGCACAGCGCTACGCCGAGGTCTGGCAGACCATGCTGGACGAGGACCTCGTCTCGCCGATCTCCGGCTGGTCCGACGAGTGGTTCGCCGGCCTCGCCGACGGCACCATCGCCACCCTTCCCATCGGCGCCTGGATGCCCGCCAACCTCGAGGGCAGCGCGCCCGACGGCGCCGGCGCGTGGCGCGTGGCCGAGATGCCGCAGTGGGAGGAGGGCGTCGCGACGTCGTCCGAGAACGGCGGCAGCTCGCTCGCCATCCCGCAGGATGCCGAGAACAAGGAGCTCGCCTACGAGTTCATCGAGTACGCCAACGCGGGCGACGGCGTGCAGACCCGCCTCGACGGGGGCGCATTCCCCGCGACGGTCGCCGACCTCGAGTCGGAGGAGTTCCTGAGCGAGGAGTTCGACTACTTCGGCGGCCAGAAGGCCAACGAGGTGTTCGCCGCGTCCTCCGCCGCGGTGGTCGAGGGCTGGCAGTACCTGCCCTTCCAGGTGTACGCCAACACGGTCTTCAGCGACTCGGTCGGCCAGGCCTTCCTCGGCCAGACCACGATCGCCGACGGCCTCGCCGACTGGCAGTCCACGCTCGAGGACTACGGCACCGAGCAGGGCTTCACCATCGAATGACCCGAGATGGGGCGGGGTCCGGCTGCGGACCCCGCCCCATCCCCTTTTCTCGACGACTCAGAAGGACCTCTCTCCCCGCATGCAGAATCACCGCTGGCTTCGCACGCCCGACGGCACACCCCGACGCATCTCGTACGGCGCCGACTACAACCCCGATCAGTGGCCGCGGGAGGTGTGGGACGAGGACGTCCGGCTGATGAAGCAGGCGGGCGTCGACGTCGTGTCGGTCGCCATCTTCTCGTGGGCGAAGCTGCAGCCCGCCGAGGGGCAGTGGGACTTCGCCTGGCTGGACGAGGTCATCGACCTGCTGCACGCGAACGGCATCGGCGTCGATCTCGCCACCGCCACGGCCTCGCCGCCGCCGTGGCTCACGACCCTGCACCCCGAGGTGCTCCCCGAGACCGCCGACGGCCAGATCGTCTGGCCGGGCGGCCGGCAGCACTGGCGTCCGACGTCGCCGGTGTTCCGCCGTCACGCGCTGGCCCTCGTCGAGAAGCTCGCCGAGCGGTACGGCGCGCACCCCGGCGTCGTCGCGTGGCACGTGAACAACGAGCTCGGCTGCCACAACGCCTACGACTACTCGGACGACGCCGCGCGCGCGTTCCGCGTGTGGCTGGAGGCGCGGTACGGCGGCATCGAGGGCCTCAACCACGCGTGGGGCACGGCGTTCTGGTCGCAGCGCTACGGCTCCTTCGACGAGATCCAGCCGCCCCGCCGCTCCTACGCCTTCCCCAACCCGACCCAGCAGCTCGACTTCGCGCGCTTCTCGTCGGATGCGCTCAAGGACCACCTGATCGCCGAGCGCGAGATCCTGAACCGGCTCACCCCCGACATCCCGGTCACGACGAACTTCATGATCATGGGCGAGACGCGGCACGGCGACTACGCCGACTGGGCGCACGAGGTCGACTTCGTCTCGAACGACCACTACGTGACCGAGGGACGCGACGAGCTCGCGTTCTCGGCCGCGCTGACGAGCGGCGTGGCGGGCCACCGGCCCTGGTTCCTCATGGAGCACTCCACGAGCGCCGTCAACTGGCAGCCGATCAATCGCCCCAAGCACGGCAACGAGCTGGTGCGCGACTCGCTCACCCACGTCGCGCACGGCGCCGACGCCGTCTGCTACTTCCAGTGGCGGCAGTCCGCCGCGGGGGCGGAGAAGTACCACTCCTCGATGGTGCCCCACGGCGGCGAGGACACCCGGGTGTACCGGGAGGTCGTGCGGCTCGGCGGCATCCTGCAGGATCTGCAGCCGGTCGCCGGCTCCGATCGCGAGCCGTCGCAGGTGGCGATCCTGTTCGACTGGGACTCGTGGTGGGGCAGCGAGCTCGACTCCCACCCCACGGACCGGCTGCGCTATCGCCGCGAGGCCGTGGAGTGGTGGACGGCGCTGATGAACGCCGGCATCCGCGCCGACGTGGTGCCGGCGGACGCCGACCTCTCCGGCTACCGCCTGGTGATCGCGCCCGTGCTGTACGCGGTCTCGGAGGAACGGCGCGCGCGCCTGGAGGCGTATGTGCACGGCGGCGGCAGCCTCGTGGCGACCTACTTCTCGGGCATCGTGAACGCGGACGACCGCGTGTGGCTCGGCGGCTACCCCGGGGCGCTCGCGGAGCTGCTCGGCATCCGCGTGGAGGAGTTCCGCCCGCTGTGGGACGACGAGACGATCGGCCTCTCCATCGGAGCGCGCGGCAGGCTCTGGAGCGAGCCCGTCGACGTCGTCGCGGACGACGTCGAGGTGCTCGCCCGCTACACCGAGAGCGAGCTGGACGGCGGCGCCGCCGTGACGTGGCGCCGGGCCGGCGACGGCGCGGCGGGATACGTCTCGACCAGTCTCGGCGTCGACGGACTCGCCGCACTGCTGCCGCTGCTCCTCGAGCGCGCGGGCGTCGCGTCCGAGCTGCCCGAGCCGCTGCGCGGCACGGTCGAGCTGGCGGTGCGGCGCGCGGGCGACTCGCGCGTGCGCTTCCTCATCAACCGCACGGACGACGAGGTGCGCCTGGACGGCATCGAGGGCGAGTACCTCGTGGGCGACGCGGTGCTCGCGCCCCGCGGCGTCGCCGTCGTGCGCTGATCCGCGACCCGCGGTCCGCCGCGCGCAGCAGCCGGGTTCACTCCCCGGCGACCGCTTCGCGCGCGCGGCGGGCCGCCTCGCGCGCGATGTGCGGAGCGAGGCCGACGTGCCCCGCGGGATCCAGCAGCGCGCGGATCCGCTCGGCCGGCAGGGCGATCCGGACGCGCGGGTCCGACACCAGCAGCGCCTCGAAGTCCTCGCCCTCCGTGGCGCAGCGCATCGCGGCCTCGTAGACGATGCGGTGCGCCTCGTCGCGCCCGATCTCCTCGCCGAGCGCGAGCATGACGGCCTCGGATCCGATGAGGTTGCCGCTCAGCTCCAGGTTGCGGCGCATGCGCTTGGGGAACAGCTCGAGCCCCTCGAGGATCACCTTCAGCCGCATCAGCATGTCGCCGGTCGCGACGAGGCACGTCTGCATCGCGGCGTCGATCTTCGCGGTGGCGCCGCCGTCGGCCTCGTGCGCGTGGATCGTGGCGGCGATCGCCTCGGGCACGCTCGCCCGGATGAGCGCCGCGAGATCCAGGACGTCGGCCGAGAGCTTGGGATTGCGCTTGTGCGGCATGGTCGAGCTGCCGACGGAGCCCTCCGGGACGGGCTCGGACACCTCGCCGAACTCGGTCTGCATCATCGTCTCGACCTCGATCGCGATGCGCCCGCATGCCGCGGACAGCAGTGCGAGGTCGGAGATGTAGCCCGACTGCGGTGACAGCAGGGCGCGAGACGGCACCGGCATGGGTTCCAGCCCCAGCAGGTCGGCGACGCGGCGCTGCACGCGCGGGCCGACCTCGCCGAGGGACGCGAAGCTGCCGACGGCGCCGGCCATCATCACGCGCAGGCACGGCCGCACGCCGTGCCCGATCCGGTCGTGGGCGCGCAGCACGTCGTCGATCCACGTGGCGACCTTGAGCCCGAACGTGATGGGCACGGCGTGCTGACCGTGCGTCCGGCCCGGCATGATCATCGTCGCCGACCGCTCGGCGAGATCCGCGAGCGCCGCGAGGCAGTCGAGCAGCAGGCGGTTCACGATCGCGTGCGCCCGGCCGATCAGGATGGCGTGGCCCGACTGCATGATGTTCTGGCTCGTCGCCCCCCAGTGCACCCACCCGCCGGCGCCCTCGCCCGCCGCCTCCGCGAGCTCCTCGATCAGCGGCACGAGCGGGTGGCCCTGCACGCGCATGCCCGCGATCACGCGCTCGCGGTCGAGGTGCGACAGCCGCCCGACCTGCGCGATCCGGCGCGCCGCGTCCTCGGGCACGATCCCGACCTCGGCCTCTGCGCGGGCGAGCGCGACCTCGACGTCGAGCCACGACTGCCAGATGCTCTCCGTCGTGTACAGCGCGCGGATGCCCGCATCCGGCACCGAGTAGTCCGTGAACCTGCCCGCGTCTCCCGCCACCTCCGCGATCGTGAGATCGCTCGCGAGCGGTCCGAGCGACGAGACCGCCGGATACGGCGGGATCGGGACGGGCGCGGTGTCGGGCATGATCACGCTCCCGCGGCGATGGTCTCGGGGCGCGCATGGTCAGAGGGCATGCCAGCAGAGTAGAACGCGCGGCGGGCCCCGCGTCGCGCCGGGACGGGATTTCTCCCCTTCGGTCTTGACACCGCTCCGGTTCAGTGGTTCATTACTTGAGTAACTAACCACACTACCGGAGGTCTCGGGTGATCGAAGAAGGCAAGCCGCTGTTCGTGCAGATCGCCGAGCAGATCGAGGACTCGATCGTCGACGGGAGTCTCGCCGAGCTGGCGCAGGCGCCGTCCACGAACGAGCTCGCCGCTTTCTACCGGATCAACCCGGCCACCGCCGCGAAGGGAGTCGCGATGCTCGTCGACAAGTCCGTGCTCAGCAAGCGCCGCGGCATCGGCATGTTCGTCGCCGACGGCGCGCGCGATCTGCTGCTGCGAGAGCGCCGCGAGGCGTTCGCCGAGCGCTACGTCGCTCCCCTCCTCGCCGAGGCCCGCAAGATCGGCCTCGACCCCGAAGACCTCGCCGTGCTGATCCGCGAGCACGGCACAGCCCCCACCGAAAGGACATCATGACCGCCGTCATCGAGGCGAGGAACCTCACCAAGCGGTACAAGGACAAGCTCGCACTGGACGATGTGAGCTTCGACATCGAGCAGGACACGATCTACGGATTCCTGGGCCGCAACGGCGCCGGCAAGACGACCGCGATGTCGATCCTGACCGCCCAGAACTTCGCGACCTCCGGATCCGTCCGCGTGTTCGGCGAGCACCCGTACGAGAACGCACGCGTGCTGAGCCGGATGTGCTTCGTGCGCGAGAGCCAGAAGTATCCGGACGACTCCAACGCCCGGCACGCGCTGGCCGCCGCGCGGCTGTTCTTCCCCCGCTGGGACCAGGACCTCGCCGACCGGCTCGTGGACGACTTCCAGCTGCCCATGAAGACGACGATCAAGAAGCTCTCGCGCGGCCAGCTGTCGGCGGTCGGCGTGATCATCGGCATCGCGTCGCGGGCCGAGATCACGTTCTTCGACGAGCCGTACCTGGGCCTCGACGCCGTGGCACGGCAGATCTTCTACGACCGCCTGCTGGCCGACTACTCCGAGCATCCGCGCACCGTGCTGCTGTCGAGCCACCTGATCGACGAGGTCTCGAACCTCATCGAGCGCGTGCTCGTGATCGACCAGGGCCGCATCATCATGGACACCACGACCGACGAGGCGCGCGAGCGCGCCACGAACCTCGTCGGCGACAGCGCCGCGGTGGAGTCGTTCGTCCGCGGCCGCGAGGTCATCCACCGCGAGAGTCTCGGCCGCGTCACGTCCGTCACGTTCCTCGGCGCGCTGTCGGCCGCGGAGCGCTCCGAGGCGCAGGCCGCCGGCCTCGACCTCGCCCCCGTCTCGCTGCAGCAGCTCATCGTGCGCAGCACCCAGCACGCACGGGCCGACCAGCCCGCATCGATCGAAGAAGAGGTGACCCTGTGAACGCCCGCGTTCTGAACGTCGTGCGCCTGCAGTACATCAACAAGCAGACCTACCTGTGGGTGCCGCTGATCGTGCTCGGCGGCTCGCTCGTGATCTCGTACCTGATCTACGCGATGATCCCGGTCGACGCCCCGAAGTACGGCGGCGGCAGCCAGGCGCCGCTGTGGTACTTCCTGGCGGTCGGCATCCAGTCGCTGACCCTGACGTTCCCGTTCTCGCAGGCGATGAGCCTGACGCGACGCGAGTTCTACCTCGGCACGCTCATCGCGGCCGCCGCCACGAGCGCGATGCTCGCGACCGCCTTCGTCATCATCGGCGGGCTCGAGCTGGCGACGAACGGCTTCGGCGTCAACGGCTACTTCGCCCACCTGCCCTACATGTGGGAGGCCGGGCCCCTCGCGGCATGGGTCGTGTACTTCATCGTCGCGATGTTCTTCTTCGTGATCGGGTTCTGGTGCGCGACCATCTACAAGCGCTGGGGCAGCGCCGTGCTGACCACCGTGCTGATCGGTCTCGGCCTGATGCTCGTCGGCCTCATCTTCCTCATCACGCGGATGAACGCGTGGCCGGAGGTGTGGACGTGGCTCGTCAGCACCGGCGCGCTCGGCCTCGCGCTGTGGGGTGTGCCGGTCATCGCCCTGATGGCCGTCGGCTCGTACTCGACGCTCCGGCGCGCGACCGTCTGATCTCCCGGGTCGGGATCACTCGGCCCGGAACGCTTCGTGGTGGCGGATGACCTCCGCCACCACGAAGTTGAACCATTTCTCGGCGAACTCCGGATCCAGGTGCGCGGCCTCGGCGAGCGCGCGCAGGCGGGCGACCTGTTGCTCCTCACGGGCCGGATCCGACGGCGGCATCGCGTGCCGCGCCTTGAGCTTCCCGACTTGCTGCGTCGCGCGGAACCGCTCGGCCAGCAGGTAGACCAGCGCGGCGTCGATGTTGTCGATGCTCGCGCGCAGGCGCAGCAGCGTCTCGCGCGGATCCTCGGCGGCGGTCGGGTCGGGCGTCGCGGCGTCGGTCATGTGATCGAGATTACCGAGGGCCGCGACCCGCCGAGCGCCGCCCGCGGGCTCGCGGCTCAGCGCGCGGGCAGGATGTGCTGCGGCGACGGCACCGCGAGGCGGTGGCGCACCCGATCCGGCACCCCGGTGCGCTCGTCGATGCCGAGCGAGGCGATCTCGTCCGAGTCCTGACCGGCGACGAGCAGCGTGTCGCGCAGCACCACGTGATGACGCGGCTTGCGGATGCCCGACTCGGCGAGCGCGACAGGCTCGATCCGGTCCCCCTCCCCGCGTACGCGCAGCACCGCGATCGTGTCGCTGCCGCGCAGTCCCGCGTACAGGTACTGCCCGTCACGCGAGCGCGTGAGCTCGGCGCCCTTGTCGCCGGGGAGCGATCCGGGAGAGGCCGCGACGCCCGCACGCAGCGTCCAGCGCCCGTCGGGGCCGGGTGCCAGCACGAACACCTCGCACGTGAACTCCGTCACGACGTACAGGTGTCCGCTGGGGTGCAGCGTCATGTGCCGCGGCCCGGCGCCGAGCGGCAGCGCGACCTCGTGGTCGAGCGTCATGCCGCGCGCCGACGACCGCCAGAAGCGCACGAGGTCGTAGCCCAGGTCGGTCGTGGCCACGAGTCCGCCCGGAAGGAACGCGCTGCAGTGTGCGCGCGGCGTGCGCGGCTCATCCTGCGACGCAGCGGAGGCCCCGCCGAGGTCGACCGCCCCCGCGAGCGGCGCGGCGGGAGGGGTCTCGGGCCGGGGCGCAGGATGTCCCGCACGGCCGGATCATCGAACGGGTTCCGCGACTGGCCGAGCAGCGAGAGGATCTCGTCGAGGCCGGCGTCGTCGCGGATCGCGGGCGTGGGCGTCGAGCCCGCCAGCATGGCGGCCAGCTGCGACGCGTCGGCGCCGCGATCGACGAGCGCGCGCAGGTCCGCCACGCCGCCCTGTTCGGCCACGAGCGTCGCGGCGTCCGGGGCGGGGGCCGCCGCGGTCGCGTACGGGTCGGCCGCGGGCTCGGCCTCGGTGCGCGCGCCGAGGCGCCCGTCCGGGCCGAGCGCGACGTGCGTCACGACCCCGTCGCCCCAGGCCGCCGCCACGAGGTGCGAGCCGTCGGGCGCGACAGCGATGTGGCACGTCGTCTCGCCGGCGTCGACGGTCGGCCCGAGGGGCGCGAGCGTCGCCTCACCCGTGCGGCGGAACGCCGCCACGCAGCCCTCCCCCTCGAGCGCGGCGTACACCACGTCGAGCGACGGATGCGCGGCGAGCCACGTGGGCGACGGCGCCTCGACCGCGTCGCCGAGCATGGTGAGCGGCCCGCTCGCGAGCGGCGAGTCGGCGGCGCCGGCCGTGGCGGCCATGACGCCGCGCGCCTCCTTGCCCATGTCGGCACCGCGTGCGCCGATCCAGATCCTCATGACAGTCCTCGGCGCCCGGTGGTCAGTCGACCAGGTCGTGGCGCACGATCACGGCCTCGCGGCCGGGGCCGACGCCGATGACGGAGATGCGCGTGCCGCTCATCTTCTCGAGCGCGAGCACGTAGTCCT
Organism: Microbacterium sp. JZ31; assembly: GCF_016805985.1. Taxonomy (NCBI): domain Bacteria; kingdom Bacillati; phylum Actinomycetota; class Actinomycetes; order Micrococcales; family Microbacteriaceae; genus Microbacterium; species Microbacterium sp. JZ31. The sequence goes on along the minus strand of NZ_CP017661.1, from coordinate 120,514 downwards.
GTGCGGTCTGCGGCAGGTCCTCGAACGCCCGGGCCGTCGAGATGTCCTCGTGCCAGCCCGGGAACGTCTCCAGGATCGGCTTCGCGTGGTGGAAGTCGGTCTGGTTCACGGGCAGCTCGTCGAAGCGCCGCCCGTCCACGTCGTAGGCGACGCAGACGGGGATCTCGTCGAGCCCGGTGAGGATGTCGAGCTTCGTCAGGACGAGGTCGGTGATGCCGTTCACGCGCGTCGCGTAGCGCGTGATCGGCGCGTCGTACCAGCCGACGCGGCGCGGGCGGCCGGTGGTGGTGCCGAACTCGAAGCCCCGCCCGCGCAGCCAGTCGCCCTGCTCGTCGAACAGCTCGGTCGGGAACGGGCCCGAGCCCACGCGCGTGGTGTACGCCTTCACGATGCCGACGATGCGGTCGAGGCGGCCAGGGCCCACGCCCGATCCGGTCGCGGCGCCGCCCGCGGTCGCGGACGAAGAGGTCACGAACGGGTAGGTGCCGTGGTCGACGTCCAGCATTGTCGCCTGCCCGCCCTCGAACACCACGACCTCGCCTGCGGCGAGCGCGTCGTTGAGCAGCAGACCCGTGTCGCACACCATGGGGCGCAGGCGCTCGGCATACGACAGCAGATCCTCGAGGATCTCGTCGACCGTGATCGCGCGGCGGTTGAACACCTTCACCAGGAGGTGGTTCTTCTGGTCGAGCGCGCCCTCGACCTTCTGGCGCAGGATCGACTCGTCGAACAGGTCCTGCACGCGGATGCCGACGCGGTTGATCTTGTCGGCGTAGGCGGGGCCGATGCCGCGCCCCGTCGTGCCGATCTGGCGCTTGCCGAGGAAGCGCTCGGTGACCTTGTCGAGCGTGCGGTGGTAGTGCGTGATGATGTGAGCGTTCGCGCTCACCCGGAGCTTCGACACGTCGATGCCGCGGGCCGACAGCGCGTCGAGTTCTGCGAACAGCACCTCGAGATCGACGACCACGCCGTTGCCGATCACGGGCGTCACACCCGGCGACAGGATGCCCGACGGCAGCAGGTGCAGCGCATACTTTTCGTCGCCGATCACGACCGTGTGACCGGCGTTGTTGCCGCCGTTGAACTTGACGACCCAGTCGGTGCGGTCACCGAGCAGGTCGGTGGCCTTGCCCTTGCCCTCGTCGCCCCACTGGACGCCGACGATCACGATGCCTGGCATGGGTTTCCCCTTGTCTGTGCACGAGCCCTCGGCTCGATTTGCCCATGACCTCTCTCCCGATCTTCGGGCTGCGTTCTGGGCCGCGATCAGTCTATCGACGGGCCCGGCCGGTCCCGGCAGGCGTGGCGCCGTGCGACTCGGGAGACGCCGGCGGAACCGCCCCTCCGTCACCCCGTCGTCGCGAGACCGGTCCGGTTAGGCTGGCCGCCGGGGGACGGCCGCGTCGTCGGCTCCCGTTTCGGGAAGGGGAGAGCTGGATGAACGAGCCCGCCGCGAAGAAGGGCGCCCCCACACCCGAGGAGATGGCCCGCGCCGTCGAGATCGTCCGGGTCGTCTCCGAGGCGTACTCGTCCAAGATGGTCGGCCAGGAGCGGCTGCGCACGAGCCTGCTGATCGGGCTGATCGGGGGCGGGCACATCCTGCTCGAGAGCGTCCCGGGGCTGGCGAAGACGACCGCTGCCGCGACGCTCGCCGACACGGTCGACGCGCGGTTCAAGCGCATCCAGTGCACCCCCGATCTGCTGCCGAGCGACATCACGGGCAACCAGGTCTACGACGCCGGCACCGGATCCTTCCGCACGGTGCTCGGACCCGTGCACGCGAACTTCGTGCTGCTCGACGAGATCAACCGCTCGAGCGCCAAGACCCAGAGCGCCATGCTCGAGGCGATGCAGGAGCACCAGACCACGATCGGCGGCGAGGTGCATCGCCTCCCCAAGCCGTTCCTCGTGATCGCGACGCAGAACCCGATCGAGCAGGAGGGCACATACGAGCTGCCCGAGGCGCAGATGGACCGCTTCCTGCTCAAGGAGATCGTCGAGTACCCCAGCCCGCAGGAGGAGTACGAGATCCTGGAGCGGATCGACTCCGGCGCGCTGGATCCCGAGCGTCACGTCCGCAGCTCCGTCTCGCTGGACGACGTGCACCTGCTGCAGGATGTCGCGCGCCGCATCCACGTCTCCCCCGCGATCCGCAACTACATCGTCGGCATCGCGTACGTGACCCGCAATCCCGGGCCCTACATCGGCGAGGAGAAGGCGCGCTACATCAAGTACGGAGCCAGCCCGCGCGCATCCATCGCGTTCCTGCAGGCCGCGCGCGCCCTCGCACTGCTGAACGGGCGCGCGCACGTGCTCCCGGAGGACGTCCGCGCTCTCCGCCACCTCGTGCTGCGGCACCGCGTGCTGCTGAACTTCGAGGCCGAGGCCGACGGCGTGCGCAGCGAGGAGATCGTCGACGCGATCTTCGCCTCCGTCCCGACCCCCTGATCCGGTCCGCCATGCCGTCGCTGATCACGCGGGTGCGAGCGAAGCTCTTCATCCACGCCACCAAGAGGTCGACGCACGCGCTCGACGGCGCGTACGCCTCGCTGCTGCGGGGGCGCAGCGACGACTTCGAGGATCTGCGCGAGTACCAGGCGGGCGACGAGGTGCGCGACATCGACTGGCGGGCCACCGCGCGGCGGAGCACCCCGATGGTCAAGCGGATGCGCGCGAACCGGATGCACACCGTGCTGTTCGTGGTCGACACCGGGCGCGGCATGGCGGCGCTCGCGGCCGACGACCGGCCCAAGCGCGAGCTCGCGGTGCTCGCCGTGGGCGCGCTCGGCGTGCTCGCGCTGCGGCACGACGACGACTTCTCGGTCGTGCTCGGCGACGCGGAAGGCGTGCGCCGGCTGCCGCCCCGGCGGTCGGAGGGCGCGCTCGAGCACGCGCTGCGAGCGATCGACGCCGCGTGCGCGCCGGAGGCGCCGGCCGGCGCGCGGGAACGGCTGCTCGCCTTCGTCGCGCGCACGATCGCGCGCCGGATGATCGTCGTGGTCGTCACGGACGAGGCCCCCATCACGGCCGAGACCGAGCGGCTGCTGCGCCGCCTGCGCACCCAGCACGACCTGCTCTGGGTCACGCTGCGCGACGCGGATCCGGTGCTGCCGACCGCCACCGGCTCGCCCGCGGCGCGGCGCGACGTCGACACCGGCTGGACCGTGCCCGACTTCCTGCACGGCGATGCCGCCGTCGTGCGCGAGGTCGACGAGCGCCACCGCGGCGAGCAGACCCGCCGCGACGCGCTGCTGACGGCCCTCGAGATCAGCCACGCCGAGCTGCGCACGCAGGACGACGCGGTGCCCGAACTGCTGCGGATGCTCAGCCGGAGGGCGCATGTCGGAGCCTGACGAGCTGTATCCCCCCGTCCAGTACGCCCCGATCTGGATGCTGCTGGCGTTCGCGGTCATCGCCGCCGTGATCGCGGCGATCTGGCTGATCCTGCTGTTCACGCGTCCGCGTCGCGCGGCCGCGGCGGCGGCACCCGTGCGCGCGGATGCGCTCACGATGCTGCGTCGCGAGTACCTCGCGGACATCGACCGCATCGAGCAGGCGTGGCAGGCGCGCGAGGTGACGGCGCGCGAGGCGAACCTCGAGCTGAGCCGCGCGACGCGCGCGTTCGTGAACGAGTACAGCGGCCTCGAGGCGCCCGTGCTGGCGCTCGAGGACCTCGTGGCGCGCGGCGTGCATCCCTCACTCGTCGACGCCCTCCGCCGCCACTACTACCCGAGCATCTTCGGCCGCGGCCCCGCGATCGACCCGGCGGCGGGAGCGCAGGCCGCACGCAGGGTGGTGGCCGAATGGCACTGATCGACCTCGCCACGCCGTGGCTCGTGCTCGTCGCGGCGCTCGTCGCGGCCGCGGCGATCGTCGCCGGCGTGCTGCTCGGGCGACGCGCGGGGCGGACGGGCGGCGACGCGGCGCCCGTGTCGCGCGCCGAGCGGCTGCGCGGGCTGCCGAGCGTCGTGCGGGCGACGCGCCGCCGCGCGGCGGCGATCGGAGGGGCGCTCGCCCTGCTGACGGCGGCGGCGGTCGTGGCCGGCGTCGTGAGCGCCCGGCCGATGGCGGCGCAGACGATCCAGCCGGTCGACACCAGCCGCGACATCATGCTGTGCCTGGACGTGTCGGGCTCCATGAGCGAGGTCGACGTCGAGGTGCTCGAGGTGTTCGAGGAGCTGCTCGAGGGCTTCGAGGGCGAGCGCATCGGGCTGACGATCTTCAACAGCTCGCCCGTGCAGATCTTCCCCCTCACGGACGACTACGCGTTCGTGCGCGGGCACCTGCAGTCGCTGCGCGCCGCGTTCGACGATGTCGCGAGCGACGTGCCCGAGCACTGGGTGGGCACGCTCAACGGCACGGGGTCGTCGCTGATCGGAGACGGCCTCGCGGCGTGCGCCATGCGCTTCGACCATCAGGACGAGGAACGCTCGCGCTCGATCATCCTCGCGACCGACAACGAGTCGCAGGGAGCCGGCATCGTCACGGTCGAGCAGGCCGCCGTCTACGCACGCGACGCCGGCGTCCGGGTGTTCGCGCTGAATCCGGTCGAGGGCAAGGACGAGGACATTACGGCGGAGCTGCGCCAGGCCGCCGACACCACGGGCGGCGAGGCGTACGCGCTGCGGGGCGACACGACGGTCGCGGACATCATCGACCGGGTGCAGGAGCAGGAGGCCACGGCCCTGCAGGGCGAGGCGCGCATCGTGTGGCGCGACGCGCCCGACGCGTGGATCGTCGTGCTGCTCGCGCTCGTGCTGGCCGGGATCGTGCTGGCATGGAGGGTGAGACTGTGATCCTCCAGCCGGTGCTGCACCCGCTGCTGCTCGCGGCCCTCGTCCTGCCGGTCGCCTGGGTCGCGGTCCGGTCGCTGCTGCGCACCCGCGGGCGGTCCCGCGCCTCGTGGATCCTCCGCCTCGCGGCGCTGCTCGTCGTCACGGCGCTCGCCCTGCGCCCCGGGCTGCCGGGCGGGCAGACCGAGACGCTCTCGACCGACACGGACGTGGTGATCCTCGTCGACAGCACCGCGAGCATCGTCGCGGAGGACTGGGCGGACGGCTCCCCGCGCCTGGACGGCGTGCGCGCCGATGTGCAGGAGATCGTCGAGGCGTACCCGGGCGCGCGGTTCGCGCTGATCACGTTCGACGCGTCCGCCGAGCTGCGGCTGCCGCTCACGACGGACACGGCCGCGCTGCGGTCGGCGCTCGAGGTGCTCACGCCCGAGGTGACCCGCAACTCGCGGGGCAGCTCGATCGGCATCGCGGACGGGCTGCTGACCGAGACGCTGACGGCCGCGACAGAGAGCGCACCCGAGCGCTCGCGCATGGTGTTCTACCTCGGCGACGGCGAGCAGACCGCCGCGTCGCAGCCGGAGTCGTTCTCGTCGAGCGCGCCGCTGGTGGACGGCGGCGGCGTGCTCGGGTACGGAACGGCAGAGGGCGGCCGGATGAAGCTGCAGACGGGCGATCCGACGGCAGGCTCCCCGGAGTACATCCAGGACGGATCGGAGCCGGCGCTGTCCATGATCGACGAGCAGGCGCTGCAGCAGATCGCGCGGGAGCTCGGCGTCGACTACCAGCTGCGCACCGCCGACGCGGGCCCGGGGCTTCCCGAGGCGCCCACCTCGACCACGACGCGCGCCGCCGGCACGACCGGCGACGTGACCGAGCTGGGGTGGATGCTCGCCCTCGTCCTGGTCGGGCTGCTCGCGGCCGACCTCGCGCTGCTCGCCGCCGCGCTTCCCGCCGTGCTGCGGGTGCGCCGGGGAGGTGCGACATGACCGCGGACTCGGGTGCGCTGCTCGCGGCGAATCGCCGTCGCGCGCGGCTGCGGCGCATCCTGCTCTGGATCGCCGTGCCGCTCGCGGTGCTCGCCCTGCTCGTGCCCGTGAAGATCGCGTCGATGTACGCGTTCGCGCACCGCGCGATCACCTCGCACGTGGTGGGTGACTTCGCCGGCGCGATCGCCGCCGCGCAGGGGCAGGAGATCGCGAACGGATTCGAGCCGTACAAGGCGCCCTACAACGCCGGCGTCGGCCTCGCGTCGGCGGGCGATCTGGCGGGCGGCCGCGCGAAGTTCGAGGAGGCGCTGCCGCTGGCCCCCGGGCTGGAGGCGTGCGCCGTGCACATCAACCTCGGCATCACGATCGAGCGGATGGGCGACAGGGCGCGGCAGGACGGCGACCCCGTGACGGCCGAGCGGCTGTACGGCGAGGCCCTGACCGTCGTGGCCGAGACGCCCGAGGAGTGCCGCTCGGAGCAGGCCGACGAGCAGTCGCCGGATCCGCAGCGCAGCTCCCGGGAGAGCATCGACGGGATCGAGGAGCGCCTGAGGGAGAAGCAGCAGCCCGAGCCGTCCCCGGAGCCTGCACCGGAGCCGTCGCAGCCGCCCGAGGAGCCGCGGCCGTCCGAGGACGAGCTGCAGGAGCTCGAGGAGAAGCTCCGGCAGGGCGACGGCGAGCGGCAGCAGCAGGGCGAGGAAGAGTCCTCGAGCCCGGAGACGGACAGGCCGTGGTGACGCCCTCGGATCCGCCTCCCGCGCCGCGCCCGGACGGACGCCGCGACGCGCACACCGGCCATCGCTACGTGACGCGCTCGGACGGCGCGCCCCCGCTGCCGCCGCCGGGCGGCTATCGCGGCGCGCGGCGGGTGCCGACGCCCACCGGCCCGTCGGCGGAGACCGTGCCCGGCACGCCCCCGCGCCGCCGGCCGGGCCCGCTGGGCTGGATCGCGCTCGGCGGGAGCGCGGCGTTCGCCCTCGCGCTGCTCGTGCTGCTGGCACTCGGCGCGACGGACGCGCTGTACGGCGCGACGATCGTGGCCCTGCAGCTCGTGGTCGCGGGCGTGATCGTCGCGGCGCTCCTGACCGTGCGCGGTCGCCCGCTCGGCGCCGCCGCGCTGGCCGTCGCGCTGCTGCTGAACGTCGGCACGGTCGGCGCGCTGAGCGCCGTGCGCACCTCGGCCGAGGGCGGATACGCGAGCGGCCGGACCGCGGAGCAGCGCCACCTCGAGGCCTTCCCCGGCATCGAGGGCGAGCCGGCGACCGAGACGCTCGCGCGCCCGTCGCTCGAGGAGGTGCGCGAGACCGCGGACCGCCTCTCGCGGGAGATCCGCGAGCGGCTGTCTGCGGAGTACGGCGTCAGCTGGACCGCGGCACCCGCCGAGGACATCCGGCTCGAGCGCAACGGCTACGGCGGCGAGTCGATGCTCGTGCGCTTCACGTCGACCACCTGGTCGACGAACGAGCCGGTGAGCGGCACGGAGCGCAAGACCGCGATGCTGCGCACGGTCGGCGACGTGCTCTCCTCGCACGACTGGTGGGACATGATCGCCTTCAACGACCCCGCCTCCGGGCTGGAGCCCGCGATCCGGGAGAGGTTCTACGGCAGCGCGGATCTCGACGAGCAGGTCGCGTGGGAGTGGTACACGGAGGATCCGTCGGGCGAGATCGCCGTCTACGCCACCGTCACCGACCTCGCGAACGACACGACGGGCGAGTGGCGCACCGATCGCGAGACGCAGAGCGCGCGGACCGGCGAGCCGATCGAGGGGCTGCAGATCTCGTTCTCCGCGGAGCGCCTGCTGAGCGAGGCCGACAGGGACGAGTTCGAGCGGCGGATGGCGGAGTACGGCGGCTGAGAACCCGCCGGTCACCCGCCGACGGTGGACAGGCCTGCGGCGAGCGCGAAGCCCAGCACGGTGGCGATCCCCGCCACGTCCTTCGCGCGCCGCTGCGCCTCCGGGATCATCGAGTCGACGAGCATCACCAGCAGGGCTCCCGCGGCGAAGCCGCTCAGGCCCGCCCGCATGCCGGGCGTCGCCACGTCGGCGAGCGCCCATCCGGCCACCGTGGCGAGCGCGCACACCGCCGCCACCGCCGCCCACAGCAGGACGACGCGGCCGCGGGAGACGCCGCCCTCCAGCAGATCGGCGGAGGACCCGACCGACTCCGGCAGGTTGGACACGAAGATCGCCACGACGAGGGCGACGCTGACGCCACCGCCGGCGGCGAGACCGAAGCCGAGCACGAGCTGCTCCGGAACGCCGTCGAGCAGCGCGCCCAGGGCGAGCGGAACACCGGCGGCCGCCCCGCCGCCGGCGCGGGCCGCCCAGCGCTCGACGAGCCGGTCGGCGGTGAAGTACACCGCGGCACCGAGGGCCACGCCGAGCGCGAGAGGGATCGGGCCGCCGATCTCGAGGCCCTCCTCCCAGAGCTCGAACGCGATGCTCGCGATCAGCGCGCCGGCGCCGAAGCCCAGCACGACGCCGATCAGCCGGTCGGGCCAGCGCCGCAGGCCCGCGAGCAGGGCTCCGATGACGAGGGGCGCCGCACCGACGAGGCCCCACAGCAGGCTCGGGATCACGTCCTCAGTATGTCCGCCGCCTGCCGTGGGTCGGCGGTCACCCGCCATCTTTCCCCCGCCCGCGCGGCGACGGAGCATGATGGAGGCATGTCGACGAACAGTGCACGCACGACCAACCGCACCGCCTGGGCCGCCTTCTGGGTCGGGCTGATCGGCCTGATCCTCATGCCGATCCCGCTGTTCATCGGGCTCGTGCTCGGCGGCGGGCTGTCGCTCGTCGCGGCCGTGCTCGTCGTGATCGCGCTGCTGAAGGGCCTGAGCCGCCAGGGCAGGGGCATCGCCCCCGTGGTGTTCGCCGGCATCTTCGTCGCCCTCACGTGGGCCGGCATCTCCGCGGGCGGCGGCATCATCTGGTGATGCTCCCCCGGGCCTGAGCGGCGTCACGGACCCCGGCGGGGCGCTCGGCCGACACGCCATAGGATTGAGGGCATGTCGAAGGTCCTCGAGTCACTGCCCGTCGGCGAGCGCGTCGGCATCGCCTTCTCCGGGGGTCTCGACACCTCCGTCGCCGTGGCGTGGATGCGCGACAAGGGCGCCGTCCCCTTCACCTACACGGGCGACCTCGGCCAGTACGACGAGGACGACATCGCGTCCATCCCCGGTCGCGCTCTGCAGTACGGCGCCGAGGCGTCGCGCCTGATCGACTGCAAGCCCATGCTCGTCGAGGAGGGTCTCGGCGCGCTGGCGTGCGGCGCCTTCCACATCCGCTCGGGCGGTCGCACCTACTTCAACACCACGCCGCTCGGCCGCGCCGTCACCGGCACGCTGCTCGTGCGCGCGATGAAGGAGGACGGCGTCGAGATCTGGGGCGACGGCTCCACCTACAAGGGCAACGACATCGAGCGGTTCTACCGCTACGGCCTGCTCGCCAACCCGCGCCTGCGCATCTACAAGCCGTGGCTCGATGCGACCTTCGTCAGCGAGCTCGGCGGCCGCACCGAGATGAGCGAATGGCTCGTGGCGCACGGCTTCCCGTACCGCGACTCGGCGGAGAAGGCGTACTCGACCGACGCGAACATCTGGGGCGCGACGCACGAGGCGAAGACGCTCGAGGAGCTGAACGTCTCGCTCGAGACCGTCGAGCCGATCATGGGCGTGCGGTTCTGGGACCCGTCGGTGGAGATCGCGTCCGAGGACGTCACCGTCACGTTCGAGGCCGGCCGTCCCGTCGCGATCAACGGCACCGAGTTCGCCGACGCCGTCGCGCTGGTGCAGGAGGCGAACGCGATCGGCGGACGCCACGGCCTGGGCATGAGCGACCAGATCGAGAACCGGATCATCGAGGCCAAGTCGCGCGGCATCTACGAGGCCCCCGGCATGGCGCTGCTGTTCATCGCGTACGAGCGCCTGGTGAACGGCATCCTGAACGAGGACACTCTCGCGACGTACCACGAGCAGGGCCGCCGGCTCGGCCGCCTGATGTACGAGGGTCGCTGGCTCGAACCGCAGTCGTTCATGCTGCGCGAGTCGATCCAGAAGTGGGTCGGATCCGCGATCAGCGGCTCGGTCACGCTGCGCCTGCGGCGCGGCGAGGACTACACGATCCTCGACACGTCGGGCCCCGCTCTGTCGTACGCCGCCGAGAAGCTCTCGATGGAGCGCGTGGGCGACGCGGCCTTCGGGCCGACCGACCGGATCGGGCAGCTCACGATGCGCAACCTCGACATCGCCGACTCGCGCACCCGCCTCGAGCAGTACGCGGGCCTCGGGCTGATCGGCGGGCCCACCGCCGAGCTCGTGGGCGCGCTCGAGCAGGGCGGTGCGGGCGACATCACGCAGTCGGCCGGTCCCGCCGGCCTCGGCGACGAGGAGAGCGCCTCCGCGATCGAGGCCGCCAACGAGTCGGCCGCGTTCGACGCCGGCACCGACTGAGCCACGAGCCCGATCGGCCCGGACTCCTCACGGAGTCCGGGCCGATCTGCGTGGGAGCGGGTCGCGGCCCCGGCAGTCACCCGCCGGCGCGGCGCTCTGCGACCGGGCTCAGCCCGACTTGCGGCGGAACTCGCGCTTGCCGCCCGCCGCGCCGTGCGTGCCGTGGATCGCGCCCGTGTCCCGCCGGCCCGGCGCGCTGCCGTGCGCGGAATCGCGGGCGTGCTTCTTCTCGAGCGCCTCGCGGAACTTCGCCTTGGCCTCGTCGCTCGCGGAGTTCTTGGATTCCTCATTCATACGCGTCAGTGTAGGCAGTCCGCGCCTGACGCGAGCCGTTCATCCGGCGGTCTGGCGGATGTCGGCGACGGGTGGCATCCTCATGCTGGATCCGGGCAGCCGGCCCGGCCGACGAGAGGACGCTCCCATGGGCTACAAGGTCGCTCCGTACATCTCCTTCCGCGACGAGGCGGCGGAGGCGCTGGAGTTCTACCGGTCGGTGCTGGGCGGTGAGCTCAGCATCATGAAGATGGGCGAGATGCCGAGCCCCGAGCTCGGCGAGGCCGACCGCGACAAGGTCATGCACGGCCAGCTCGACCTCGACAACGGCTTCACCCTGATGGCCTCGGACACGCCGACCGGCATGGAGTACGACCCGGGCGCGCGGGTCACCGTGTGCCTGTTCGGCGACGACGGCCCCGAGCTCGCCCCGGTGTTCGACGGGCTCGCCGAGGGCGGCCAGGTCGTCGAGCCCTACACGCAGGCACCGTGGGGCGACTCGTTCGGCATGCTCGTCGACCGGTTCGGGGTGCCCTGGATGCTCAACGCCGGCAGCGGCGAGCAGGGCTGATCCGGCGGCTGCGGTCAGTCGGCCGTGAGCTGATCCACCAGCTTCCGGACGGTTCCGGTCGCGGCCGACACCGCGTCCTCGCCGGACATGGTCGATCCCGTCACGACCTCGCCGCCCACGGCGGCGGTCACGGTCGCATTCGTCACGTCGGCGCCCCGCATCGTGGTGGTCGTGAGCGTGGCGACGGCCCGATCGGCCCCAGCGACCTCGACGTCGACCACCGCGACGCTCCCCTCGAGGACGTCTCCCGCCGCAGTCGTCACGGTGATGTCCGCGCAGGTCTCGCCGGCGCGCTCGCTCACGTCGAGCGCCGTGCCGGCGATCACGGGGTCCGCGAACGACATGATGCCGCCCGTCACGCCGGCCCGCTCATCCGTCCCCACGGCCATCGTGCTCTCGCCCCGCTGCAGGACCGCGAGTCCGCTCTCGATCACGGCCCGGCACTCGGCGGGCTCCACGGTGCTCCCGTCGAGCACGCCGGCGAGCGCTCCGACGCCGTCGTGCGCCGCCCCGTCGTCGACCTGCAGCCCGGCCGCCGCGACGAGCCCCTCGAGCGTCGCCTGATCGAGGGGCTCGGTGGTCTCCGCCCGCTCGACCGGGGCGACCGATCCCTCGGACGCGGAGACCGTGGCGCGCGTCTCCGGCTCGTCGGAGACCGTCTCCGGCGCCGTGCATCCGGCCAGCGCGAGCACGGCGAGCAGGCCGACGGGGGCGAAGATGCGGAGCGGGGTTTCCATGCGTCACATACTCACACGCGCGAGCGTGAGGGGACGGCGTCGCAGTTCAGCGGCGCAGGACGCGTCGGGCCAGCCAGTTGCCGAGACCCTGCACGAGTTGCGTGATGACGACGATGATGACCAGCGCCGACCAGGTCACGACCTCGTCGAAATTGCGCAGGCCATACGACACGGCGTAGTAGCCGAGGCCCTGGCCGCCCGCGAGACCGGCCACGGCCGACATGTCGATCAGCGCCACGATCGCGAATGTGTAGCCGAGGATCAGCGGCCCCGCGCCCTCCGGCAGGATCACCGTGCGGATGATGCGCCACGGACCGGCCCCCGAGGCGCGCGCGGCCTCGATCACGCCCGGATCCACCGTGACGAGGTTCTGCTCGACGATGCGGGCGATCGCGAAGGTCGCGGCGAGGGAGAGCGCGAAGATGATCGCCTCGTTGCCGATCCCCCGGCCGATCACCAGGCGCGTGAGCGGCTGCATCGCGACGAGGAAGATGATGAACGGGATGGGCCGGATCGTGTTCACGAGCGCGTTCAGGATCGCGTAGACGACAGGCTGCTGCAGCACGCCGCCGCGGCGCGTGACGGTGATCGTCGTGCCGACGATCAGGCCGCCGATGCCGCCGAACAGCAGCGCCGCGACGACGACCCAGAGCGTGATGCCGGTCTGCTCCAGCAGCTCCGGGGCGAGCTCGGACAGGCGTTCGAGCAGGTCGGTCACAGTGCCACCTCCGTGATCGTCACGCCCGCGCCGACGCCGGAGAGCGCCTCGCGCACGGCCGGCTCGTCACCGCGCACCGCGATCGTAAGCAGTCCGTAGACGCGTCCCTGGATGTCGTCGACGCCGCCGTGCACGAGGTTGAAGTCGACGCCCGCGCGTGCGAGCGCGCCGAACACCCGGGCCTCGGATGCGCCCGCATCCGTGAAGGAGATCGTGAAGAGCCGGCCCTCGTGCTGGGCGCGCAGCGCGGCGAGCGCGTCGCCCTCGGGCAGCGCACGGACGACCGTGCGCACGAAGCGCTTCGCCGTCTCGGTCTGCGGCGCCGTGAACACGTCGTAGGTCGCGCCCTGCTCCACGACCCGGCCGCGCTCCATGACCGCGACCTTGTTCGCGATCCGCGCGATCACGTCCATCTCGTGCGTGATGACGACGATCGTGACGCCGAGCTCGCGGTTCACGCGCGCGAGCAGGTCGAGCACCTCGTCGGTGGTCTCGGGATCGAGAGCGCTCGTCGCCTCGTCGGCGAGCAGGATGGCCGGCTCGGCCGCCAGCGCACGGGCGATCCCCACGCGCTGCTGCTGGCCGCCCGAGAGCTGCTCGGGGTACGCGTCGGCCTTGTCGGCGAGACCGACGAAGTCGAGCAGCTCGGCCACGCGCGCCGCGCGCTTGTCGCGCGGCATGCGGGCGACCTCGAGCGGGTAGGCGACGTTGCGGCGGATGTTGCGCGAGCGCAGCAGGTTGAACCGCTGGAAGATCATGCCGATCCCTTGCCGCACCTCGCGCAGCCTGCGCTCCGGCAGGCGGGCGACGTCGACGCCGTCGATCTCGATCGACCCGCTCGTCACGCGCTCGAGCCCGTTGATCAGGCGGACGAGCGTCGACTTGCCGGCGCCGGAGTATCCGATCACCCCGAAGACGTCGCCGCGCTCGATGTCGAGGCTGACGCTGTCGACGGCGGTCACGGGATCACCGCCCCTGCGCTGGGGCGGGTACGTCTTGGAGACGTCGGCGATGCGGATGTGCGGCATGGATCCTCGGCTCGGGAGAACGGCGGAAGGCGCGTGCGCGAGTTCCTCCCCCGGGTGCCGTGCGGCATCCGGAAGGCTCGTGCACGCGCCTAGCGCAGGTTACTTGCTGGCGGCGAACGCTTCCTGCGTGTCGGCCAGCGACGCCTGCAGCTCCTCCGCGGGGGTGTCGGCGAGCACGGCGGTGCCGCCCGAGACCTCGAGCACGCCGTCCTGCACGTCCTGGTTGGTCTGGTAGATCTCGACGAGCCTGTTCAGCACCTCGTTGTCGGCGTCCTCGGAGCGGACCGCGAAGATGTTCACGTACGGCAGGGCCGACTCGTCCGATGCGCTGTCGACCGCGATCGCGCTCTCGGGGTCGAGACCGGCCTTGGTGACGTAGTCGTTGTTCGCGATCGAGGCGGCGACGTCCGGCAGCGAGGTGAGCGTGAGGTCGGCGGCGACCGTCTCGACGTTCACGCGCGACTCCTCCTCGATGATGTCCTCGGGCGTCGAGTAGGCGCTGCCGCCGTCCTCGAGGGCGATGAGCCCGGCCGACTGCAGCACGAGCAGGCCGCGCGCGAGGTTCGTGGCGTCGTCCGGCACCAGCACGGTCTCGCCGTCCGGGATGTCCTCGGGCGAGTCGTACTTGTCGGAGTAGAGGCCGAGCGGGTAGATCGCGGTGGCGCCGATGGGCTGAAGGTCCTCGCCGCTCTCCTCGTTGTACTGCGCGAGGAACAGGATGTGCTGGAACTGGTTGATGTCGAGGTCGCCCGCGGTCAGCGCCGGGTTCGGCTGCGAGTACTCGGTGAAGTCGACGATCTCGAGCGAGATCCCCTCCTCCTCGGCGGCCGCCTCATAGACCTCCCAGTAGGGGTCGCTCGCGCCCACGACACCGAGCTGGACCGGGTTCTCCTCGCTGCCGAGCTCGGCGCCGCCCGCGGCGGCGTCGGTGCCGGACGCGCATCCGGCGAGGGCGAGGAGGCTCACGGCGGCGAGCGGTGCGATGAGGCGGGTGGTGCGGGACATGACGGTGCTCCTTCTGGGTGCTGTCCTTCCACGCTAAGCACGTGTCGGCGAGGCGCGAATCCGAGCGACACATGACGCAACACGGGCACGGATGCCGTCCCCGTGCGTCACTGGAAGGGGGCGGCGACCGCGTTCCGGTGGTACTCGAAGATGATGCTCGTGCGCGTCGAGGCGACCGACTGCTGCGCGGAGAGGTGATCGACGACGAACCGGCGCACGTCGCTCGATCCCTCGACCGCGATGTGGACGAGGAAGTCGTCGACACCGCCCACGAAGAACAGCTGCAGCACCTCGGGAAGCCGCCTCACCTCGTCCGCAAACTGCACGATCGCGTCGTGCCGCGATCCCGGACGCAGCGTGACGCCCACGATCGCCTGCAGCCCGCGGCCCAGGCGGTTGTGGTCGACGCTCGCATGGAACCCGCGGATCACGCCGCGCTCGACGAGCGAGCGCACCCGGGTGTGGGCCGTCGACGGTGCGACGTCGAGCGCCGCCGCGAGGTCGGCGTTCGTGATGCGGCCGTCCTGCTCGAGGATCGCGACGATCCTCTCGTCCAGCTCGTCGAGCTCGGCGGGTCGCCGATTCTTCGTCGCCGGGGGCGTCGGGGATGCCATCACGAACCTCTTCCCTCGATATCCGATTGTCGTCCGAAGGATCTTCGCACAGCATCGCGAAGAAGCGAAGGAACTGCGATGCTTCCCGGCATGCGCATCGGCATCCCCACAGAGATCAAGAACCGCGAGTACCGCGTCGCCATCACGCCCGCGGGCGTGGACGCGCTCGTCGCCCACGGCCACGAGGTGCTCGTGCAGTCGGGTGCCGGCCTCGGATCGCGGATCACCGACGACGACTACGCGGCGGCCGGCGCGCGCATCGCGACCGACGCGGCCGACGTGTGGGGCGAGGCCGAGCTGCTGGTCAAGGTCAAGGAGCCCGTCGCCTCCGAGTACGGCTACCTGCGGCCCGATCTGACGCTGTTCACCTACCTGCACCTCGCCGCGGACGCACCCCTCACGCGCGCCCTGCTCGACGCCCGCACGACCGCGGTCGCCTACGAGACCGTGCAGCTTCCCGACCGCTCGCTGCCGCTGCTGATGCCGATGAGCGAGGTCGCGGGGCGGCTGTCGATCGTGGTCGGCGCCTACAACATGATGCGCGCGCAGGGTGGACGCGGCCTGCTGCCGGGCGGCATCGCCGGCACGCCGCGCGCGAAGGTCGTCGTGATCGGCGGCGGCGTCGCCGGCGAGCACGCCGCCGCGAACGCGCTGGGGCTCGGGGCGCAGGTCACGGTGCTCGACGTGTCGCTGCCGCGACTGCGCGACCTCGAGCGCCGCTACGGCGGCGCGCTGCAGACCCGCGCCTCCACGCGCTACGCCGTGGCCGAGGCGGTCGCGGACGCGGATCTCGTGATCGGCTCGGTGCTCATCCCGGGCGCCGCGGCGCCCAAGCTCGTGACGCTCGACATGGTCGCGGCGATGAAGCCGGGGTCGGTGCTCGTCGACATCGCGATCGACCAGGGCGGCTGCTTCGAGGGGTCCCGCCCCACGACGCACGACGACCCGACGTTCGCGGTGCACGACTCGCTGTACTACTGCGTCGCCAACATGCCCGGAGCGGTGCCCGACACCTCGACGCGCGCCCTGACCAACGCGACCCTGCCGTACATCCTGCAGATCGCCGACCGCGGCTGGGACGCCGCCGCCAAGGCCGATGCGGCCCTCGCGCAGGGCCTCAACGTGCGGGACGGCAGGATCGTGAACGAGGGCGTCAAGGCCGCGTTCGCGAGCTTCGCGCTCGCGCACTGAGCCCCGAGCGCGTGAGCGTGCGCCGCGCTCAGCGCTCCGCGTCGCGCAGCTCGTCCACGACGAGGCTCGCCTCGTCGATCGTGCCGTTGCGGTAGGCCTGCCGGCCGACCATGTGCGCGCCGAGCGGCGCGGTCGCGAGCTGGATCAGCACCACGGGCACGAGCGAGGCGACGACCGTCCACGACCGCAGCGACAGCGCCACCGCGACGGCGATCAGCAGCAGCCCCAGCACCTGCGGCTTCGTCGCGGCGTGCAGGCGGGACGGCACGTCGCGGAAGCGCAGCAGGCCGATGCCGGCGATCACGCACAGCAGCGCGCCGATCAGCACGAGGACGAGGGCGACGACGTCGAGAACCATCACTGATCCTTCCGCGCGACGAAGCGGGCGACCGCGATGGATCCGAAGACGCCCACCGCCGCGATGATCAGCATGATGGGGATCGACCGGGTGTGCTGGTTGACCACCATCTCGGCGCCCAGGATGCACAGCACCTCGGTCAGCAGCACGTCGCTCGCGACCGCGCGATCGAGGATCGACGGGCCCACCACGATCCGGACGATCGTGAGCACGGCGGCGATCGCGAACGCGACGAGGATCACGCCGATCAGGACGGTCTCGATGGTCATCGCGCCGCCTCCGTCCGCGGGCTCTTCAGCGCGGCGAGCTCCGTGCGCGAGCCGACCGCGCGCACGATGCGCTCCTCCCACACCAGCACGTGGCGGCGCTGTCTGTCGGCGTCGGCCTGATCGCGGATGCCGAGCACGTGCAGGTAGAGGATGCGCCGCTCGCGGTCGGCCTCGATGATGAGCGATCCGGGGATGAGCGACGACGTCACGGCGACGTGGCTCATGATCAGGTCGGCGTCGGTGCGCAGCTGCACGGCGATGACGCCGGAGGTCGTGGCGCCGGGACGGAGCGCCTGCCACGCGACCGTGACCGCGCCGCGGACCAGTTCGCCGAGGAACAGCAGCACGAACACGAGGCCGTACCAGAGGTTGATGCGGCCCGACAGCTCCGCCGTGGGCAGGTGGAACACCTTCGTGACGCCCACCGCGACGGCCACGCCCGTGACCGCGGCGAGCACCGTGAACTGGCCCCACAGCATCATCCAGAGCACGACGAGCCACAGGAAGAACGGCAGCTGGTTCCAGAATCGGAGCAGGGCGGATCGGCGGTCGGGGGTCATGACGACTCCTCCACCTGGCCGAGGTCGATGAGCGAGACGGGCTCGAGCAGCGCCGATCCGATCCGGTCGCAGATCTCGTAGAGCGGCCCCGCGAACACCGTCAGCCCGACCGAGACCGCGACCATCCCCATCGTCGCGGCGGTCATGATGCGCGGGATCACGCGCCGCTCGCTGACCTCGTCGGCCGCCGGCGCGGCACCCAGGTGCTGGATGCGCGCCTCGGTCTCGATCGAGTCGTCCTCCTCGCGCCAGAACGAGAGGTTCCACGCGCGCATGAGGGCGTACAGCGTGAGCAGCGACGTCACGATGCCGCCCGCGATCAGGGTGTACATCAGCGGCGTGCCCACCTGGGCCGCCGCGTCGAACAGCGCGAACTTGCCGATGAAGCCGGAGAAGGGCGGCAGCCCGCCGAGGTTCAGGGCCGGGATGAGGTACAGCGCGGCGATCAGCGGCGCGGCCCCGAACAGTCCCTTCACCTTCAAGATGGACGTGCTTCCGGCGCGCCGCTCGATGAGCCCCACCGCGAGGAAGAGCGTCGTCTGCACCACGATGTGGTGGACCATGTAGTAGATCGTCGCGCCGATGGCGGCCTCGGTCACGATCGCGAGGCCGAAGACCATGTAGCCCACGTGGCTCACGAGCGTGAAGGACAGGATGCGCTTGAGCTCGGCTTGGGCGACGGCGCCCAGCACGCCGACGATCATCGTCGCGAGCGCCACGACGAGCAGCAGCACGTTGATGTCGTTGTCCGGGAACAGCTGCGTCTCGGTGCGGATCAGCGCGTACACGCCGACCTTCGTCAGCAGGCCCGCGAACACGGCCGTGACGGGGGCGGGGGCCGTCGGATACGAGTCGGGCAGCCAGAACGACAGCGGGAACACGGCCGCCTTCACGCTGAAGGCGACGAGCAGCAGCAGGTGCAGCACGAGCTGCACGTTGTCGGGCAGCTCGCTCATCCGCTCGGCGATCTGCGCCATGTTCACCGTGCCGAGGGCGCCGTAGATCACCGCGACGGCCGAGAGGAAGAGGATCGACGACACCAGCGACACGACGATGTACACGACGCCCGTGCGGATGCGCGACTCGGTGCTGCCGAGCGTGATCAGCACGTACGACGCCACGAGCAGCATCTCGAAGCCGACGTAGAGGTTGAACAGGTCGCCCGCGATGAACGCGTCGAAGATGCCGGCGGCCAGGATCAGGTACGTCGGGTGGAAGATCGACACGGGGGTGTCGTCGTCCCCGTCCGCCGCTCCCTGGCCGACCGAGAACAGCAGGACCGCGAGCAGCACGACGCTCGAGACCGCGACGAGCAGCGCCGCGAGCCGATCGACGTACAGGACGATGCCGAACGGCAGCGGCCAGCCGGCCACCGTTACGGCGAGCGGCGTGCCCGCGTCGACGATCACGAACATCGCGACCGCGAGGGCGAACGTCAGCGCGAGCGTGCTGATCGACACGCCGACCTGCAGGCGCCGACGGTGTCCCGCGACCAGCGTGACCGCGGCGCCGATGAGCGGCAGCCCCACGACGAGCGGCACGAGGAGGCTCGGGGTCATGATCGGTCCCCCTCTTCCTCGGTGCTCTGGTCGTCGGATCCGGTCGCGGCTTCCGGTCGGGATGCGGACCCTGGCCCGGTTGCGGATCCCGGTTCGGAGGGGGATCCCGGTTCCGATCCGGATTGCGGATCGGACGCGTCGCGCCATCCGGTCCCGGGTCGCGGCCTGTCCACGGGCGCGTCGGGCAGCAGCCCGAGCCCGTCGGCGCCGTCGAGCGCACGCAGGGGCGCCGCGACCGCGTCGATGAAGTCGGTCGTGGCGTCGTCGCCCTCGCCCTCGGAGAGCGCGCGCTCGGCCTCGGCCGCGCGGGCGCGCAGCGACAGGTCCTCGGTGTCGTCCTCGACCGTGTCGGCCTGGCCGAGCTGCCACGAGCGGTAGATCAGCGCGAGCAGGAAGGCGCTGACCGCGAACGTGATCACGATCGCCGTGAGCATGAGCGCCTGCGGCAGCGGATCGCTGCGCGGCCCGCGCTCCCCCGCGTACTCGGCCTCGCCCGCGAAGGGCGCGACGCCCGGGTACCCCATCACGATCATCAGCAGCAGGTTGGTGGCGTTGCCGAGCAGCAGGAAGCCGATCAGCACGCGCGTCAGGCTGCGTTCGAGCATCGCATAGACGCCGGCGGCGTACAGCACGGCCATCACGATCACGAGGGTGAGGGAGACGCTCATCGGATCCCCTCCTCGCGCGGCGCGCTCGCCCGCCAGGGCGTCTCGTCGCCCTTGCTCTGCCTGTCCACCTCGGCGCCGAGGCTGCGCAGCACATCGAGCACGAGTCCGATCACCACGAGGTACACGCCGACGTCGAAGATCGTCGACGTCACGAACTCGATGTGCCCGACGAGCGGCAGATCGGCCTCCAGCACCGCGCGCGTGAGCGGGTCGAAGCCGAACACGAGCGGCAGCAGGGTCGTGCCCACCGCGAGGAGCATGCCGGTGCCGAGCAGCCATCCGGCGTCGGTCGGGGCCGCGACGCCGAGTTCGTACCTGCCGCCCGCGACGTAGCGCATCACGAGCGCCATGCCCGCGACGAGGCCGCCCGCGAAGCCGCCGCCGGGCAGGTTGTGACCCGCGAAGAGCAGGTAGATCGACACCACGATGATCGTGTGGAACAGGATCCGCACGATCACCTCGAGGATGATCGAGCGGGACTCCGCGCTGAGCTTCTGCCCGCCGACGAGCCACGCGCGCGGCTGCTCGCGGTTGCCCGCGTTCTGCACCTCGATGCCGCCCGTGGTCTCGACGAGCGGGCGACGCGGGGCGCCGAGCCGCTGGCTGCGCGACGGGCGGCCGACGCCGCTGAGGCCGCGCGTCAGACGCTGGAGGGTGTCCTTGCGGTCGGTCACGAACACGAGCGACGCGACGCCCGTGGCCGCGAGGATCAGCACCGACAGCTCGCCCATCGTGTCCCAGCCGCGCAGGTCGACGAGGGCGACGTTCACGACGTTCTTGCCGTGCCCGATCTCGTACGCGAGCTCCTCCCAGCCCTCCGAGACCGACGAGTGGATGCGCGCGCTCGACGCGATCACGACGAGCACGGCCATCGTGATGCCGACCGCGGCGGCGAGCACGGCCCGCAGCACGGGGGCGGCCGTGCCGTTGTGCGCGCCCATGCGGGACGGCAGGCGACGCAGCACGAGGGCGAAGGCGACGAGCGTGACGGTCTCGACGAGCACCTGCGTGAGGGCGAGGTCCGGCGCACCGACCACGGCGAAGAGCGTGACCATGCCGAGCCCCGTGACGGCCGCGAGCACCACGCCCGTGTAGCGCTTGCGCGCGCGGACCGCGATCACGCCGGCGGCGATCATGACCGGCGCCGCCGCGAGCTGGGCCGGGTGCTGCCATGCGTCGAGCTCCACGCGCCAGCCCGGCGAGGCGAGCAGCGCGACGCCCTCGCTCGCCACCAGCACGACGAAGATCGTCGCGACGTAGATCGGCAGGGAGCCGCGCTGGGTCAGCGAGGTCACCGCGACAGACAGCCTGTCGACACCGCGCGTGACCGCGTAGTACATGTCGGCCGCGCCGAAGCGCACGACGCGGCCGCTCGCGTCCCATCCCGTCGCACGCGCGATCCACAGGATGGCCGCGCCGCCCGCGAGCGTGACGGCCGACAGCAGCAGCGCGAAGTTGAGGCCGTGCCACAGCGCCAGGTGGCCCTCGTGCGCGGCGACGGGCGCGATGCCCGCCGCGGTGTCGGCGTACGGCGCGATCACGGTGTCGAGCAGCGGGGCGACGAGGCCGCCCGCGAGGCCGAGCGCGGAGAGCACGAGCGGCACGCCGAGGAAGCCGATGGGCGGGTCGGGCCACTCGGTGCGGCCGCGCACGGAACCGTCCGCGGCGCGCTTGGTCCAGAAGGCGCCCCACAGGAACCGGCCGCCGTATGCCACCGTGAGCATGGAGCCGACGACGATCCCGACGAGCGCGAGCACGCCCCATCCGTCGCCCGCTCCGGACGCGTCCAGGAACGCGGTCAGCGCACCCTCCTTCGCCACGAAGCCCAGCGTGGGCGGCAGCCCCGCCATGGAGGCGATCGCGACGAAGGAGATCACGGCCATGACCGGCGCCTGCCGGCCGAGGCCCGACAGCTCGTCGATGTCGCGCGTGGAGAGCTGGCGGTCGATCACGCCGACCACCAGGAACAGCGTCGACTTGAACAGCGCGTGGGCGAGCACGAGCGCGAGACCGGCGAGCGCCGCGTCGCGCGTGCCGTAGCCGATGACGACGGAGATGAAGCCGAGCTGGCTCACCGTGCCGAACGCGAGGATGCGCTTCAGGTCGCTCTCGCGCAACGCCTGCACCCCGCCGAGCAGCATCGTGAAGACGCCGAGGATCACGATCACGGGGCGCCAGGGATCCGACTCCGCGAAGACCGGCGCGAAGCGCGCGAGCAGGTAGATGCCCGCCTTCACCATCGCGGCGGCGTGCAGGTACGCGCTCACGGGCGTGGGCGCGGCCATCGCACCCGGCAGCCAGAAGTGGAACGGGAAGATCGCGGATTTGCTGAGCGCACCGACGAGCAGCAGCACGAGCGCGACGTTCACGAGCGGTCCGCTCGGCGCGTGCTCCAGGATGCCGCTGAGGCTCGTGGTGTCGGCCTCGACCGCGAGGATCACCACGCCGATCAGCATCACGAGCCCGCCGAGGGTCGTGACGAGCAGCGCCTGCAGGGCCGCGCGCCGGCTTCCCGCACGCAGGTGGTAGTGCCCGATCAGCAGGTACGACAGGATGCTCGTGATCTCCCAGAACATCACGAGCATCACGATGTCGTCGGTCAGCACCACGCCGTACATGGCGCCGGCGAACGCGAGCAGCACGCTCGAGAAGCGCCCGACGCCCTCGGTCTTGCCGCGGAAGTACCAGCGGCAGTACATCATCACGAGCGCGCCGACCCCGCTGACGATGAGCGCCATGACCCAGCCGAGCGTGTCCATGCGCATCGAGATCTCGATGCCGAGCGGGCGGATCCACTCGTATGCCTCGAACGGGATGTCCCCCTCGAGCACACGGCCGCTCATCCACACGGCGTGCACGAGCGCCGCGAGCGGGAACAGCGCCGCGACGTAGAACACCCGCGCGCCGAGCGGCTTCGTCAGGAGCGTCAGCAGCAGGGACCCGGTGGCGAACGAAAGAAGGAGAAGCAGCATGGGCGTCTCCTCTGGCTCGTCGGGCGTAAGCGGCGGCTCAGCGGGCGGGAAGGGTGTCCATCGAGTCTACCCGGGCATGTTCATGCCTCGGGTCGTACGGTCGCCGGTCCGGGCTCAGCCCTGCGCCAGCGCCGCCGCGCGGGCGGCCGCGGGCAGCGCGTCGGCGATGCGCGCCAGCGCGTCGTCGTCGTGCGCGGCCGTGAGGAACCACGCCTCGAACACGCTGGGCGGCAGCGCCACGCCCGCGTCCAGCATGGCGTGGAAGAACGGGCGGTAGCGGAACGCCTCCTGCGCCTTCGCGGCGGGGTAGTCGCGCGGCGCTTCGGGCGCGAACACGGGATTGAACAGGCTGCCGGCCCGCGAGATCGCGTGCTCGACGCCCTCGGCCGCGAGAGCCGCCGACACCTCGAGAGCGACCCGGTCGGCGGCCGCGTCGACCGTCGCGTAGACGTCGGGCGTGGCGAGGCGCAGCGTCGCGATCCCCGCGGCGACGGAGAGCGGGTTCCCCGACAGGGTGCCCGCCTGGTAGACGGGCCCGACCGGGGCGAGCTGCTCCATGACGGCCGCCTTGCCGCCGAGCGCAGCCAGCGGCATGCCGCCGCCGATGACCTTGCCGAACGTGATGATGTCGGGCTCGTACCGCTCGCCCGCCTCGACCTGCAGGCCCCAGTATCCGGCCGGCCCCACGCGGAAGCCCGTGAGCACCTCGTCGAGGATCAGCAGCGCGCCGTGCTCGTGGGCGATCGCCGCGAGCCCCGCGTTGTAGCCGTCCTGCGGGCGCACGACGCCCATGTTCGCGGGCGCGGCCTCCACGATGATCGCGGCGATCTGGTCGCCGCGCTCGGCGAAGATCGCGCGCACGGCCTCGAGGTCGCCGTAGGGGGCGACGAGCGTCTGCGCCGCGATCGGCGCCGGCACGCCCGCCGTGCCCGGCAGCGCGAGCGTCGCCAGGCCGGATCCGGCCGCCGCCAGCAGCCCGTCCGAGTGGCCGTGGTAGTTGCCGTCGAACTTGATCAGCAGGTCGCGGCCCGTGACGCCGCGTGCGAGCCGGATGGCCGTCATGGTCGCCTCGGTGCCGGTCGACACCAGGCGCACCTGCTCGACGGGCTTCAGACCGCCGGCGGTCACGCGGTCGGTCACGAGATCCGCGAGCTCGACCTCGGCCTCCGTCGGCGCGCCGAACGACAGCCCGCGCGTGGCGGCGTCGCGCACCGCCTCGACGACCTCCGGATGCGCGTGCCCGAGCAGCGCGGGTCCCCACGAGGCGACGAGGTCGACGTACTCGCGCCCCGCCGCGTCGGTGACGTGCGCGCCTCGCGCCGACTGCACGAACCGCGGCGTCCCGCCGACGGATCCGTACGCCCGCACGGGCGAGTTCACGCCTCCGGGGATCACTTCCCGGGCGTGGGCGAACAGGTCGTCGTTGCGATCGCGCATGCACCCATTCTCTCGCGCGCCGCCTGTGCCCGCGCCGCGCGGAGGTGGATCATCCCGTCGTGTGGCGGGCGTCGGGCGGTCGCCCGCAAGACCTCACCGCGAAGCGAGATCTCACCCACCGCACGAGTCATCACCGAGCGGCGATGTCTCGTGGCGCGCGTGAGGTCTCGCGGACCGGGAGGGCCTACAGCTCCGCGCGCAGCCAGCCGGCGGCGTCGACCGCCCAGTAGGTCAGGATCGCGTCCGCGCCCGCGCGGCGGATGCCCAGCAGCGACTCCAGGATGGCGCCGCGCCGGTCGATCCAGCCGTTCGCGCTCGCGGCCTCGATCATCGAGTACTCGCCGGAGACCTGGTAGGCCCACACCGGGACGTCGACCGACGCGCGCACGTCGGCGAGCACGTCGAGGTACGGCAGCGCCGGCTTCACCATGACGATGTCGGCGCCCTCCTCGACGTCGAGCAGGGCCTCCTTCACGCCCTCGCGGCCGTTGCCGGGATCCAGCTGGTAGGTGCGGCGGTCGCCCTTCAGCTGCGAGTCGACGGCCTCGCGGAACGGGCCGTAGAACGCGCCGGCGTACTTCGCCGAGTACGCCAGGATCAGCGTGTCGGTGAAGCCCTCGGCATCGAGCGCGTCGCGCACCGCGGCGACCTGGCCGTCCATCATGCCGGACAGGCCGAGCAGCGTGGATCCGGCCCGCGCCTGGGCCACGCCCATCGAGGCGTAGCGCTCGAGCGTGGCGTCGTTGTCGACCGCGCCGTCCGCGCGGAGCACGCCGCAGTGCCCGTGGTCGGTGAACTCGTCCAGGCACAGGTCGGTCTGCACGACGAGGGCGTCGCCCACCTCGGCCGTGACGGCCTCCGTCGCGACGTTCAGGATGCCGCGCGGGTCGTCCGCGCCGGAACCGGTCGCATCGCGCGTTGCCGGCACGCCGAACAGCATGACGCCGCCGACGCCGGCCTCCGCCGCCGCCGTGGCGGCGCGCCGCAGCGAGTCGAGCGTGTGCTGCTGCACCCCCGGCATGGAGGAGATGGCCGAGGGTTCGGAGATGCCCTCGCGCACGAACATCGGCAGCACGAGCTGCGACGGCACCAGGTGGGTCTCGCGCACCAGCCTGCGCACCGCGGGCGACTGACGCAGCCGGCGCGGGCGGTGGGTGGGGAAGCTCATCGAGACGACTCCTGCCGATTGTCGGCGACGGTCTCGATCACCCCGGTCGGTGCGGGGTCGACGCGGATGGAGCCGGTCGTGACGGGCCCGGTCGCCGGGATCGCGAGCGCCTCGGGCGACGGCTCGGGCACCGGGATGCTCTCGAGCGCGGCGATCAGCGAGTCGATCGTCTGCTCGGGCGCGATGAGCTGGATCGGCAGGCCGATCTGCTCGGCGTCATAGGCCGTGCGCGGCCCGATGGCGGCGATGACCGTGCGATCCGCGATGTGCGGGAACTGCTCGCGCACCTGCTCGGCGACGGATCCGGACGTCACGAGGATCGCGTTGATCCGGCCGGTCACCACATCGCGGATGACCGTGTCCTTCGCCGGGACGCCCACCGTGCGGTAGGCGACGACGCTGCGCACGTCATGTCCCGCATCGATCAGCATCTCGGTGAGCACGGGCTTGGCGATCTCGCTGCGCAGCGTGAGGATGCGTCGCGGCTCCGGCTCGAGGCCGTTCATCTGGCGCGCCATCCCGGCGGCCGAGTTGTCGCTCTCGGGGACCAGGTCGACGCGATAGCCCATCGCGCTCAGCGCGGCGGCGGTGGTCTCGCCGACCGCCGCGACCTTCGTCGCCTCCGGGATCTTCGCGTCGTACGCGTACAGCACGTCGACCGTCGTGGCGCTCGTCACCGTGACCCAGTCGAAGCGTCCGGCCGCGAGGTCCGCGAGCGCGGCCTCGAGCGTCGCCGAGTCGTCTGTCGGGGCGAAGTTGATCAGCGGAGCGATCACCGGAACGGCGCCCTGCGACCGCAGCGTGGCCGCGACCGCGTCGCCCCAGGGACCCCCGCGGGGCACGAGGACGCGCCAACCGGTCAGAGGCTTCTCCGGACGATGTGTGGAAGCTGTGTTCATGAGGGTGACTCTCGGGATACGAGGTCGGCCGCCCCACGTTCGAGCAGCCGACGCGCGATACCGGATCCGATATCGCGTGCGTGGTCGATCTGATCCACGCCATCGGCAGCACCCGCACCGTTGCCGCTGCCCTGCCGACGAATATACCCCTGTCCGGGCGTGTCGGCCGACACGGCCAGAATCAGCTCCTCCTCGACGATCCGCTCGCCCGCGACCCCGTACACGGCGGCGCGCACGTGCACCTCGTCGCCCTCGAACCTCGCGTGCACGCCCACGGGAGCGTGACATCCGGCCTCGATGCCGGCGAGCACGGCGCGCTCCACCGTCACGGCGAAGCGCGTGCGCGGGTCGTCCAGGCGCGCGAGCGCGGCGAGGAGATCCGGATCGGCGTCCGCCCGGGTCTCCACCGCGAGCGCACCCTGCCCCGCCGCGGTGGGCCACGCGTCCAGGTCGCGGTGCTCGTACTGCAGCGGCGTCTCGGGCCCGAGCCGGTCGAGCCCGGCGGCGGCCAGCACGATCGCCGACAGCTCGCCGTCCACCACGCGCTGCATGCGCGAGTCGACGTTGCCGCGCAGGTCGTGGATCTCGAGCTGCGGGTGCGCACGCAGGGCCTGCGCGATCCGGCGCGGCGACCCGGTGCCGACGAGTGATCCGGCCGGCAGCCGCTCGAGCGGCGTGCCGTCGCGCGTCAGGATGACGTCGCGTGCGTCGGCGCGCACGGGCGTCGCGGCGATCACGAATCCGTCGGGCTGTGCGGTCGGCAGGTCCTTGAGCGAGTGCACGAGCAGGTCGCACTCGCCCGCCGCGAGCGCCTCGCGCAGCCGCGTCGCGAACACGCCCGTGCCGCCCAGCTGCGAGAGGGATCCGCGGTTCGTGTCGCCCTCGGACACGATCTGCACGAGCTCGACGGTGCGGCCGGAGACCTCCTCGAGCGCGCGGGCGACGTGACCCGACTGGGTCATCGCGAGGGCGCTGCGACGGGTGCCCAGCCGGATCGGCGCGTCGGCCGCGATGGAGGTCACTGCAGGATCTCGGCGATCTCGGAGATGTCGACGCGGCGGCCGGTGAAGAACGGCACCTCCTCGCGCACGTGGCGGCGCGCCTCGGTGTAGCGCAGCTCGCGCATCATGTCGACGAGGTCCGTCAGCTCGTCGGCCTCCATCGGCAGCATCCACTCGTAGTCGCCGAGTGCGAACGACGCCATGGTGTTGGCCGTGACGCCGCGGAAGGCCGCGCCCTTCACGCCGTGGTCGCGCAGCATCGCGCTGCGCTCCTCCTCCGGGAGCAGGTACCACTCGTAGCTGCGCACGAACGGGTAGACGGTGAGCCACTGCTTCGCCGCGATGCCGCGCAGATAGCCCGGCACGTGGCGCTTGTTGAACTCCGCATCCCGGTGCACCGCCATGGCGTTCCACGTCGGCAGCAGCGGGGCGAGCAGGTCGGTGCGGCGCAGGCGCCGCACGGCGCGCTGCAGGTCCTGGGCGACCGGGCCGTGCAGCCAGACCATCAGGTCGGCGTCGGCGCGCAGTCCGCTGACGTCGTAGAAGCCGCGGACGGTCACACCGCCGTCCGCCAGGAACGACACGATGTTCTCCAACTCGATCGCGTCGGCCTCGCCGACGGGACGTGCGGGGTCTCGCCGCCAGACGGCCCACAGGCTGTAGTTGTCTCCGGAGATCCCGGGCTCAGCGGACGCGTCGGATGCAGCATGGTGCGGGTCAGCCATGTCTCCATCCTCCCCCTCGGGCCCGCGGAGGCAAAACGCGGCAGATCACGACGGTGTCTCACTTCCCGGGCACAGCGAACGGCTCCCTCCGGGCGCAGACCCGGGGGAGCCGTCGGCGCGTGCGCGGCTCAGCGTGCGACGAGTCGGGCGATGCCCCAGATCGCGGTTCCCACCGCGACCGCGACGCCCACCGCCGCGACGAGCGCCGCCACCGGCTCCCGCTCGGCGAACGCGCGGGCCTGCACGGTGCCGGCCTCGATCTTCTCCGAGGCCCGTGCGGGCAGGTTCGCCTTGTGCTCGATCGCGGCGAGCGCGGCCTTCAGCTCGGCGCGGGCGTGCTCGACCGGATCGGTGATGCCGCTCGGCACCACGGTCTTGGACACCGCCGCAGCGGGCGTCGAGCTTGTGTAGCGGACGGCGTCAGTACTCACTCGCGGCCTCCTTCACGATCTGCACGTCGGCCTTCGCGGCCTCCATGGGATTCTCGCGCTTGCCGATGCGTCGGTAGAAGACCAGGCCGACGAGGCCTGCCGCGACCGCCAGCAGGATGCCCACGCCCATCACGATCAGCGCGGCCGCCCACACGGGAAGCCACAGCGACAGCAGCGCCGTGAGGAAGACGAGGAACATCGGCACGACCCACGCGATGAAGAACAGCGCGATGAACATCATGCCGGTGCCGATGCCCGCGTCCTTCGCGGTCTTGCCGAGCCAGCCCTTGATCGCGTTGAACTCCGCGACGATCAGGTTCTTGACCAGCTGCGGCACGTCGCCGATGAGCGTGAACAGCCCGTCGTCGGCGCGGTCGCGCACGGGCGAGGCCCAGCCGTCCGGGCGGGGCTGCTGCGTGGTCATTTCGTGTCAGCCACCTTCGTGACGTCCGTCTCGCCCGCCTTCTTCACGTCGTCCGCGGCGTCCTTGGTGGCGCCCAGCGCGGCGTCGAGCTTGCTCCCCGGCGTGCCCTGCTTGTTCACGGCCTTGACGACGCCGACGGCGCCGTTCCAGGCGGCGCGGGGAAGGGCCATGGCGCTCGACGTCGCGAACTGCTTCGCCTTGCCCACCTGCTCCTGCACAGGGTCCATGTTCCAGACCTTGAGAGCCTGCGTCTTGATCTGCTCGTAGCGCTCACGGCCTGCGCGTGTGCCGAGCACGTAGCCCGCACCGAGGCCGATCACGAGTCCCAACTTGCCCCGCATGGGTTCTCCTCACGTCGTCGTTCTCGTGCTGCACGTTCGAGAGTAGCGGCGTATGCCGGATCCGGCATCCGGTTGCGATCGGCCGCGTCAGCCGGTAAAAGCGGGTGACGCGCGGCTCAGCCGAAGAGCGCCCCGCGGCGGACGCGATCCGCCTCGTCGCGCGCGTCCGGCACGACCTGAGCGAGGCCCGTCCCGGCGAGCCAGGCGCCGACCGCGCCGAGCGCGGGAACCGCGCGGATGGCGGTGCGCGTGCGCTCCGTCGCCTCGCGCAGACCGATCGTCGCCGCGGGCTGCGACTGCGCGTAGCGCTCGATCGCGAAGCCGCGCAGCCGCGAGCGCGTCAGCGGGACGCCGAGCATCGCGCTCGCCTCCTCGACCGCGAGCGCCGCGATCTGCTCGTCCGACATCCCGTCGGTCACGGGCGGCTCGCCCTGGGAGCCGAACGAGACGCGCACGACGTGGCGGCCGGATCCGGCACGCTCGGCGATCCAGCCCCACTTGGCGGTCGCGTGCGTCAGCGCCTTGGCGCGGAACGATCCGGGCACGGTGAGCACGCCCGTGCCGCGCGGGGCCGCGTCGAGCGAGGGCGCCGCGAGGACGAGGGTGACGACGTGGACGACCGGGCCGGGGACGGCCGGCTCGGCCGCGAGGCTTTCGACGTGCGGCGCGAGCAGGCGCCGCGCGGGGCCCTCCTCCGTCGCGACGACCACGACGTCCGCGTCCGCGCTCTCCTCGGCGGAGAGGATGCGCCATCCGTCGGCGGTGCGCTCGATCGCGTCGACCGGGAAGCCGGTGCGCAGCTCGACGCCCTGCGCGCGCAGCGCCGCGGCGAGCGCGTCGACGAGCCGGCCCATCCCGCCGTCGAGGCCGAGCACGGCCGAGCCCGGTGCGCGTCCCTCGCGCGGTGCCGACAGCTCGGCGACCGCGCCGGTGAGCGAGCCCGCCCGCGTGAGCGCGGCGTTCAGCCCCGGGGCGGCGATGTCGGGATCGATGTCGTCGGGGCGCGCGGAGTAGACGCCGCTCGTGACGGGGGCGACGAGCCGGTCGAGCACGGCCGACCCCAGACGCGAGCGGACCAGGCGGCCGAGACTCCGCTCGTGACCGATCGTCAGCGGCGGCCGCAGGCGGTCGAGGTACGCGCGCCACGCGCCGCCCCAGCCGATCACCCGGCGTACGTCGTCGGCGAAGGGGTTGGCGGGGATGCCGAGGATCCCGCCCTTGGGCAGCGGCGCGGCCTTGCCTCCGGGGAGACCGGCGATCCAGGCGCCGGCGCGGTTCGGCTCGACCACTGCGTCCGCGAGCCCGAGCTCGTCGATCAGCGTGCGCACGTGACCGCCGCGCGTGGCGAAGCTCTCGGCGCCGAGATCGAGCGGGATGCCGTCGACCTCCCCCGCGCGGATCGCCCCGCCCAGCCGGCCGGAGGCCTCCAGAACCGTGACCGTCATGCCCACCTTGGCGAACTCGCGCGCCGCGATCAGGCCCGCGACGCCGCCGCCGATCACCGCGGCGCGCGTGCCGTGCGCGTGCGCGAACAGCTTCCCGAGGTCGTCCGTCATCGCTTACAGGGAGTGGACGAGCTCGACCACGCGGGTCAGGACGGCCGGATCGGTCTCGGGAGGAACGCCGTGGCCGAGGTTGACGATGTGCGCCCTGGCCGCGCGGCCGCGCTCGACGACGTCGCGGACGTGCGCCTCGAGCACCTCCCACGGCGCTCCGAGCAGCGCGGGGTCGATGTTCCCCTGCAGCGTCGTGTCCTGTCCGACGACCGCCGCCGCCTCGTCCAGCGGCAGGCGCCAGTCGACGCCCACGGCCGACGCGACGCCGTCCAGGCGCATGTCGCCGAGGAAGGGGCCCGTCCCCACGCCGAAGTGGATGACCGGCACCGGCAGGTCCTGCACGGCCGCCTTCGAATGCGGCGCGACGAAGCGGCGGAAGACCTCCGGGTTCAGCGAGCCCGCCCACGAGTCGAACAGCTGCACCGCGGCGGCGCCGGCCTCGATCTGCGCCTGCAGGAAGGCGCGCGAGACGCCGGACAGCCAGCCCGCGAGGCGGTGCCACGCGTCGGGATCGGCCTGCATCATCGCGCGGGCCCGCAGGTGCTCCTTGGACGGGCCGCCCTCGACCAGGTAGGCCGCCAGCGTGAAGGGGGCGCCGGCGAAGCCGATGAGCGGCGTGCCGCTCCCGTCGAGCTCGGCGACCGTCAACCGCACGGCTTCGCGCACGGGCTCGGCGGCCGCCGCCACCTCGGCCGGGTCGATCGCGGTGACCCGGGCGACGTCCTCCGCGGTGCGGATGGGCGAGGCGAACACGGGGCCGCGGCCGGGCTCGATCTCGACCTCGATGCCCGCGAGGCGCAGCGGCACGACGATGTCGCTGAAGAAGATGCCCGCATCGACGCCGTGTCGGCGCACCGGCTGCAGCGTGATCTCGGCGGCGAGGTCGGGCGTCAGGCACGCGTCGAGCATGCGGGTGCCGACGCGCAGCTCGCGGTACTCGGGAAGCGAGCGGCCGGCCTGCCGCATGAACCAGATCGGGGTGGTCTCGGGACGTTCCCCCCGAAGGGCTCGCAGCAGCGGCGCGTCAGCAGAAGGCATGGATCCATCTTGCCTCGTGGAGTTCGGGCGTCGCCTGGGGGGAGCGAGACCGCGGTTCCCGCGGGCATCTCGCTCGACGTCGAATCATCGGGCGGCCCCGTCCAGCCCGGATTCAGCCGCCGGTTTCGACGACGCGTAGAATCGCTGTGTGCTGCTGTGTGTCACCGCGAGTCATAAGACTGCGACGTTCGACGTGCTCGAGCAGCTCTCCGCACCCGGAGCCGACCGGATCGCGCCGCTCATCGCGCCCGAGGTCGACGGCGTCGTCGTGCTGTCGACCTGCAACCGCGTCGAGGCCTACGTCGAGACCGACAGCGCGGACAGCGCCGAGGTCATCGCCGACGCCATGCGCTCGGCGTCGGGCCTGAGCGCAGAGCAGTTCGCCGGCGCCTACGCCGTCAAGACGGATGCGAAGGCGGCCGAGCACCTGTTCGCCGTGGCGTCCGGCCTCGAGTCCGTCGTGATCGGCGAGGGCGAGATCGGCGGCCAGGTGCGCCGCGCTCTCACCGACGCGCGCCACCAGGGGACCACCACGAGCGACCTGGAGCGGATGTTCCAGCGCGCCACCGAGACGCAGAAGGCGATCAAGAACGCCACGGCCCTCGGCCGCGCCGGCCGGTCGCTCGTGCGTCTCGCGCTCGAACTGACCGACAGCCGGCTCGCCGACTGGACGACGCAGAAGGTGCTGCTGATCGGCACCGGGATGTATGCGGCCGCGACGATCGCGGCGCTGCGCGACCGCGGCGTCACCGACATCACCGTCCACTCCGGCTCGGGCCGCGGCAAGATGTTCGGCGAGAAGTACGGGATCGCGCACGTCACGCGCACGGATGTGATCGAGACCGCGAACGCCAGCGACATCGTCATCACCTGCACGACGAGCGACGACCCCGTCGTGAAGCCCCCGATGGTCGCCGGCCGCGAGAAGCCGCTGTTCGTCATCGACCTCGGCATGCCGCGCAACGTCGACCCGGCGGTCGGCGAGGTGCCGGGCGTGACGCTGCTCGACCTCGAGACCATCCGCCTGCACGCGCCGCTCGAGGAGCTGCAGGCGACGGAGGCCGCCCGCGCCATGGTGCAGGACGCCGCCGCGCGCTTCGCCGACGTGCGTCGCAGCCGCAGCGCACAGCCCGCGATCGTCGCGCTGCGTCAGCACGCGTTCACGCTGCTGGAGGACGAGATCGCGCGCCACCCCGAGTCGGAGGCGGCGCTGCGCCACCTCGTGGGGCGGCTGCTGCACACGCCCACCGTACGCGCGAACGACTACGCGATGCAGGGTCGTGCGGACGAGGTCTTCGCCGCGATCGAGACGCTGTTCGGCGTCGACGCGCGTCCGGCGGACACGACCGCGGAGCCGGCTCCCGCCGCGCCTACCGCATCCTGCCCCGTCGTCGACATCGCCTCGTCCTGACGCCCGTGCCGCGTGGCGGGGATGTCCGCCAGCGTCCGGAGGCACCCCGATCCCCGGCATGACGCTCTGCGAGGATGGAGTCATGGCTCTGACGATCACCGGCGACGAGGCCGCCGACGCGCTCCTCACCGAGAACCCCCTCGCGCTCCTGATCGGCATGCTGCTCGACCAGCAGATCGCGATGGAGACGGCGTTCACGGGACCCGAGAAGATCCGGCAGCGGATCGGATCCGTCGACGCGCGCGAGATCGCCGGCTACGACCCCGAGTCCTTCACCGAGGCGTTCCGCCAGACCCCCGCCGTGCACCGCTTCCCCGGCTCGATGGCCGACCGGGTGCGCACGCTGTGCCAGACGATCGTGGACGACTGGGGCGGCGACGCCGCCGCGATCTGGACGCAGGGGGATCCGGACGGCAGGGAGGTGCTCTCGCGCCTCAAGGCCCTGCCCGGCTTCGGCGACCAGAAGGCGCGGATCTTCCTGGCGCTGCTCGGCAAGCAGTACGGCTACGACGGCGCGGGATGGCGCGAGGCGGCCGGCCCTTACGGCGAGGACGGCTCGTTCCGGTCGGTCGCAGACATCACCAGCCCCGAGACACTCGCGAAGGTGCGCGAGTTCAAGCGCGCGGCGAAGGCGGCAGCGAGGAGCGGGGCCTGACATGCAGCCGTCGGGCGGCGACGTCGGCGCCTTCCTGCTCGGGGTGGCGCCCACTCAGCGCCGCGCGACTGGAGCGAGGCGGGCGGCTCCGACGGGATGACGGTCACCGTCACATCCTGACGGTCGCGGATCAGGCGATGCCGTGGATGCGGCGCACCGCGTTCTCGGCCGCATCGGCGTCGCGTGCGTCGAGCGCATCGCGCAGGTGCGGGCGCTCGCGCTGGATCGGCCGCACGACGTCCTCGCCCGGGAGCGCATGCGCGATGCGGGCGATCATGTACGCGACGTCGCTGCGCCGCTGCAGCACCTCGTTGTCCGAGGCGGTGAGCGCGAGGTCGTAGAGCGCGCTCATGACCGTGAGGCAGCCCGTCGCGGTCTCCTCGCCGGCCAGCTCGTCGAGCAGCGCGACCGCACGCGACTGCTGCTCGTCGGTCATCCGGGTCACGGCGAGCCGCATCGCCGAGCCGTAGAGCAGGCCGGAGTACTCGATGCCGGCCGCGATGCGCGCGGGTGTGAACACCGTGACACGGGTGTAGCGGCTCGCGGCGGTCTCGACGAGGCCCGCCCGCTCGAGGCGCTGCAGCGCCTCACGGACAGGCATGCGGGAGACGCCGAGCTGCTGGGCCAGCGCGTGGTCGCGCAGCACCTCGCCCGGCGCCAGCACGCCCGTGACGATCGCATCGGCGATCCGCTCGAAGGCGAGATCCGACAGGCGGGGGCCCCGGTTGGTGAGCGGGGTGGTGAAGTCCAGTGCTGAGGTCATCGGCTGTTCGTCCTAGGTGGGCGCGCGGGATCCCTCCCCCACCCCGCGACCCTACTCGCCGACCGCGTGCCGATCACGCAGGAACGTCCCGCCGAGCCGGGGCTTGAGGGAATCTTCAGCCATCCCTGAGCCGCGCTGAACCGCGCGGTGCGGCGGCCCGGCCGCCGTGGCGGACGAGGCGAGGCGCGTCAGGCGCCGCGCAGGCGCTCGGCGAGGTACGCGCGCAGGCCCTCGAGCGGCACGCGCTCCTGGCCCATCGTGTCGCGGTCGCGCACCGTGACGGCGCGGTCGTCGAGGGAGTCGAAGTCGATCGTGACGCACAGCGGCGTGCCGATCTCGTCCTGGCGGCGGTAGCGGCGGCCGATCGCGCCCGCGTCGTCGAAGTCGACGTTCCAGGTGCCGCGCAGGTCGTCGGCCACCTCCCGCGCGAGCGGCGACAGGCGCTCGTTGCGCGACAGCGGCAGCACGGCGACCTTCACGGGCGCGAGCCGCGGGTCGAGCTTCAGCACCGTGCGGGTGTCGGTGCCGCCCTTGGCGTTCGGCACCTCCTCCTCCGTGTACGCGTCGATCAGGAACGCCATCATCGAGCGGGTGAGACCGAACGAGGGCTCGATCACGTACGGGACGTACTTCTCGCCGGAGGCCTGGTCGAAGTACGACAGGTTGCCGCCGGATGCCTCGATGTGGTTCTTCAGATCGAAGTCGGTGCGGTTGGCGATGCCCATCAGCTCGCCCCAGCCCTTGCCGGGGAAGCCGAAGTCGTACTCGACGTCGATCGTGCGGTCGGAGTAGTGCGCCCGCTCCCCGTCGGGGATGTCGAGCTTGCGCATGTTGACCGGGTCGATGCCGAGGTCGATGAACCAGCTCCAGCACGCCTCGACCCAGTGGTCGAACCACTCGGCCGCGTCGGCCGGCGGCACGAAGTACTCGATCTCCATCTGCTCGAACTCGCGCGTGCGGAAGATGAAGTTGCCGGGCGTGATCTCGTTGCGGAACGCCTTGCCGACCTGGCCCACGCCGAACGGCGGCTTCTTGCGGGCGGCGGTCAGCACGTTCGCGAAGTTCACGAAGATGCCCTGGGCAGTCTCGGGGCGCAGGTAGTACAGGCTCGACTCGTCGTCGACCACGCCGAGGTAGGTCTTCACGAGACCGGAGAACGACCGGGGCTCGGTCCACTGGCCGCGCGTGCCGCAGTCGGGGCACGCGATGTCCGCCATCCCGTTCTCGGGCTGGCGACCCTTCTTCTCCGCGTACGCCTCGATCAGGTGGTCCTCGCGGTGGCGCTTGTGGCAGTGCAGGCACTCGACGAGCGGGTCGGTGAACGTCGCGACGTGGCCCGACGCCTCCCACACCTTGGACGGCAGGATGATCGACGAGTCGAGGCCGACCATGTCGCCGCGGCCGCGCACGAACGTCTGCCACCACTGGCGGCGGATGTTCTCCTTGAGCTCGGTGCCGAGCGGCCCGTAGTCCCATGCCGACCGCGATCCGCCGTAGATCTCTCCCGCCTGGAAGACGAACCCGCGATGGCGGGCGAGGCTGATGACCTTATCGAGGCGGGAGGGCTCGGCCACGGTGGCTCCAATGGTCGGGAGGGCGGGAACGGCGCGCGGGATCGCCGAAGGCGCCGCGCGGATGCCTCAATCCTAGTTCGTGTGCGGCCCGCGTCCGGCGGTCGTGCGGCAGTGCCCCGCCGCAGGCTCGACGTGCCGGAAGGGGATCGGATACGGTGGCTGCGTGGGAACGATCGTCACTGCGCCCGGGATGGGGCGCCTCTTCTTCACCTTCCGGGACCGCCGCGCCTGACGGCGCCGCGATCCGGAACACGATCACGCGCGCCGTCCGCCCGAGGATTCCGCACCTCGGACGAGCAGCTGCCGCGCGCCCTCCCGGGTACGCCCTGCCGCCGGGGTGCTCCGACACCATCCCTGGAGCGCACCCATGCCTCGTTCTCTGCACGGCGGCCGTCACGAACTCGGCCAGAACTTCCTTCACCACCGCCCGACGATCGCCCGGATCACGGCGCTCGTCGCCTCGACCGACGGAGCGGTCCTCGAGATCGGCGCCGGCGACGGCGCCCTGACCCGCCCGCTCGCCGCCCTGCGGCGGCCCCTCACGGCGATCGACATCGACGAGCATCGCGTGCACCGGCTGCGCCGTGCGCTGCCGGACGTGCGCGTCCTGCACGCCGACGCGCTGCGCCATCCGCTGGACGCCGCGGTGATCGTCGGGAACGTCCCGTTCCACCTCACGACCCCGATCCTGAAGCGCGTGCTCACCTCCCCCGGCTGGCGGCACGCGGTGCTGCTGACTCAGTGGGAGGTCGCCCGGAAGCGGGCGGGCGTGGGCGGCGGCACGATGATGACCGCGCAGGCCGCGCCGTGGTTCTCGTTCGAGCTGCACGGCCGCGTGCCCGCGTCCTGCTTCACGCCGCGGCCCGCGGTCGACGGCGGGGTGCTGCGCATCACTCGTCGCGGTTCGCCCCTGGTTCCCGTCGCGCAGCGCCGCGCCTACGAGCGGTTCGTGGCCGCGGTCTTCACCGGCTCGGGCGGTTCTCTCGGCCGGGTCGTCCAGCGCGCGACGCGCACGGATGCGGCGGCCGTGCGCCGCGCGCTCCAGCACGTCGGCATCGCTTCCGGCGCCCTCCCGCGGGATCTGCGCCCCGAGCAGTGGGCGGGGCTGTGGGCCGCCCTGCGATGAGGGGCGGCGCGCTGCCGGGGCGGCGGCTCAGCCGTCGCCCCGGTCCCGACCGGGCCGCACGATCGATTCCGCCCGGGCCCTCCACGGCGGCGCTACAGTGACCGGATGCCGAGCGCACGCGACATCGCCACGTTCTCCGACAGCCCGCCCCCGCCCGGCGCCAGCCCCTGGGTGCACGGCTCGGAGGAGCGGCACGGCGACGTCGAGATCGCGGAGCCGGATCCCGCGTGGCCCGAGCGCTACGAGCGGATCGCGAACCTGGTGCGCCGGGCCCTCGGCGGCCGGGTGCTGCAGCTCGAGCACGTCGGCTCCACATCGGTCCCGGGGCTGCCCGCGAAGCCGATCATCGACATCGACCTGATCGTCGCGGATCCGTCGGAGGAGGGTGCATGGCTGCCACCGCTCGAGGACGCCGGGTTCGAACTGCGGGTGCGCGAGCCCTGGTGGCACGAGCACCGCTGCCTGAAGCTGTGGGACCCGCTGACCAACCTGCACGTGTTCGGCCCGGACGCGCCGGAGCCGTGGAGGCACCGGATCTTCCGCGACCACCTGCGCCGCGACGCGGCGGACCGGCAGCGGTACGCGACGGCCAAGCGCGAGGCCGCCGCGGCGGCGAACGCGCGCGCGGAGACCGTGATGCAGTACAACGCCCGCAAGTCCGCCGCGATCCGGGAGATCTACGAGCGCGCCTTTCGGGACGCCGGCCTCGCCTGACGGGCGTGCGCGATGTCGGCGGCCGATGACAGGATGACCGCATGAGCCTTCCCGTCATGGGTGTCGTGTTCCGTCCGCAGTCGCCGCCCGAGGCGCTGCGCGAGATCGTGACCGCGGTCGATGAATCGGGCGCCGCCGAGCTGTGGCTGTGGGAGGACTGCTTCCTCGAGGGCGGCATCTCGACCGCGGCCGCCGCGCTCGCCTGGAGCGATCGCGTCACCGTCGGCATCGGCCTGCTGCCGGTTCCGCTCCGCAACCCCGCGCTCGCGGCGATGGAGCTCGCCACGCTCGAGCGCATCGCGCCCGGGCGGCTCGTCGCGGGCCTCGGTCACGGCGTGCTCGACTGGATGGGCAAGGTCGGCGCACGGGCCGAGTCGCCCCTGACCCTGCTGCGCGAGTACACGACCGCGGTGCGCGCACTGCTCGCGGGCGAGACCGTGGATGTCGAGGGACGCTACGTGAAGCTGGACGGCGTCGCGCTCGACTGGCCGCCGCAGACGGCGCCCGAGCTCGTGCTCGGCGCCACCCGGCCCAAGACGCTGCGCCTCGCGGGCGAACTCGCGGACGGCGTCCTGCTGACGGGCGAGGAGGACCTCGACGGGCTGCGCGCGGCCCGCGCGATCGTCGATGAGGGGCGCGCGGCGTCCGGGCGAGAGGGGCGCGCCCGCGTGATCACGTACGCCGAGGTCGATCCGACCGGCACCGACCTGCGGGGAACGCTGCTGTCGCGGGCCGAGGAGCTGGCGGCCGCCGGCGCGGACGCGGTCGCCTTCCACGGCACGGCCGCGTCGCCGGACCCCCGACCCTTCCTCGACGCGCTCGCCTGAGACCGGCCGAGGGGCGCCGGGGACCGGCGCCGACGTGCGGGGCGCTCAGCCCCAGGGCGAGATGCCCTCGTCGGGACGCATCGGACGCAGGCCGGACGGCGGCCAGGGCAGCTCGAGGGTCTCGTCCGGCGCGTCCACCGCGCCGAAGTCCTCGGTCTTGACGACGACGCGCCCCGCGCGCCCGTCGGGCGAGGCCGGCGAGACGTCCACGATGCGCACGCGGATCGGATCCGCCGCGTCGCGCTCGAGCATCCACGGCTCGGCGAGCCACGACAGGCCGACCTCCTCGAGCGCGTCCTCCGCCTCGACCCACTCCAGCGGGCCGCTGACGTCCGCGCCGAACAGCGACACGGCGACCCAGTCGTCGCCCTCGGGGCGGATCCACCCGATCAGCTCGCGGTCCGTGCCGCGGCGGTGCGGGATCCAGTCGGCGGGCAGGGCCGCCATGACGTCAGGCCTGCACGAACAGGTAGCCGCGGGCGGCATCGAAGCCCGCGATCCTCAGACCGCGCGCGAGCTGCTCCTCGATCCGGCCGCGCAGCGCCGTGCGCCACTCGTGCGCGGCGGCCGGCTCTTCGACGCGCATGGTCTCGATGTCGCCCGGGATCTCGACCGTCGCGACGACCGCGTCCTCCGCCGGCGGCTTCGCGATGTCGGCGAGCGCCCACTCCACATCGAGGCGGTCGCTCTCGTCGCCCGCGTCGCCGCCGCCGAAGATCCCGTACTGGTTGACCGCGTAGCCGGTCACGCGCGCGCCGAGCACGGTCAGGAAGAAGTGCGCGTTGCGGGCGACGAGCGGATCGAAGGTCCACGTGATGTTGCCGACCTCGCGCGAGAACGCCCACTGTCGCTGGTGCTCCTTGAGCTCGCGGCCCCAGCCGCGGCCCCGGTACTCCGGCAGCAGCGCCGTGATGTGGGAGTGCATCGTGCGCCGCGCGGGCACCCCGAAGAACGCGATGGACGCGCCCACCATGCGCTCGCGGCCGTCCTCGTTCTCGAAGATGCCGACGACGTAGTTGCCCGACTGCTGCAGCGCGCGCAGCGTGCCGGCGTCGATCGTCCGCTCCGAGCGACGCAGCGAGTCGAGCAGTTCCTGCGCCTGGATGATGAGCTCTACGGTGTCGAGATCGCGGATCGTTCGCATGGGATCAGTCTGGTGGCTTTCCGCGGCGGTCGCACGCCCGCCCCGCTCCCGGGGCGGGCGTCGCGATTCAGCCCGCGATGTCCTCCAGCACGCGGACCGCGCCGCCGAGGCCGTCCTCGGCACGGATCGCGGCGCCGAGCTCCTCCGCACGTCGCGCATACGAAGGATCGGTCGTGAGCTGCTCGAGACGCGTCGCGAGGAGCGAGGCGAGGCGCCGGGGGGCGATCGGCTCCGGGCCGGCGCCCAGCGCATGCACGCGCGCACCCCAGAAGGGCTGATCTCCGAGGAACGGGACGACGAGCGTGGGACGACCGGCGCGTAGACCCGCGGCGGTCGATCCCGCACCGCCGTGGTGCACCACCGCTCGCATCGACGGGAAGATCCGGTCGTGCGGGGCGGCGTCGATCACCAGCACGTCGTCGGACGACGCATCCGCCCCGGCGATCCCGCCCCAGCCGGTGGCGATCACGCCGCGCAGGCCCGTCTGCGACAGCGCCTCCAGAATCGCGTCCCGCCGCTCGCGTGCGCCTCTGCCGAATCCCATCGAACCGAACCCGAGGTACACGGGCGGCTCGCCCGCATCGAGGAAGCGCGCCAGCCGCTCGGGCATCTCCCATTCCGGTGCGTCCAGGAACCAGTACCCGGTCACGTGCGCCGTGTCCGGATAGTCGGCGGGCACGGGCACGACGTGTCGGCTGTACGGGTACAGCGCATGCACCGCGGATCCGTCGGGGTTGCGCAGCGGATCGGCGAAGCGCCCGGTCCGGCTCGAGAGGCCGGCCCGCGCGCGGAAGTCGTTGATCATCCGCCCGTACATGACGGTCGCGATGCGGGTGAACGCGTAGGTCGCGCGATTGCCCCGCGCGCCGAACCACGCATTGCCCAAGAACGGCATCGGGAACGCGCGGGTCGGCGTGTAGAACGGCAGGGGGATCGACAGCACGCCCGGAACACGCAGCGCCTGCGCGATGTGGGGCCCCGCGAGACTCTTCGGGTGGTAGACGACCACATCCGGCCGCGCCTCCCGTGCGGCGTCCCACGTCTCCTGCATCTGCCCCCGCATGGCACGGGTCATGACGCGCAGTGTCGTGAGCGCGTCGCGAGGACCGGAGAGCTCGGGAAGCACCTGCTGCACGACGCGCAGCATCTCGGAGCCCGCCGGATGGACTGCGGCCTCCCCGGCCAGATCCTCGAATCCCGCGGGAATGGCGAGGTGGGCCTCGTGCCCCGCCGCGACGAGCGCGCGCGCGAGCGCCGCGTACGGCTGGACGTCACCCCGGGTGCCGAAGGTCGTGATCAGGACGCGCATGGTCTCCTCCGTCCGTCCGACCGCGCTCGCGATCGGCCGCCGACCAGGCTTCCCGGCACACCTGGGACGAGGGTACGCCGCGGCGGGCGCGAGCGACACCGCACGCGCGCCCCGACCCTCCGCGGCGCAGATAGCCTGAAGTGATGGGTGGGAGAGACGACAGACGGCGGCTGACGAGATCCACCCCCAAGTGGCTGACGGTCGCCGTGCTGGCGTTCACCGGCCTGTGCTCGGCCTACATGTTCACGCTCGTCGTGCCCATCCAGGCCGAGCTGCCGCATCTGCTGAACGCGGACCGCAACGACACCGCGTGGGTCGTGACGATCACCCTGCTGGTGGCGGCCTGCGCCACGCCGATCTCGGGCCGGCTCGGCGACATGTACGGCAAGCGCCGGATCGTGCTGGTGCTGATCGGCGCGCTGATCCTCGGCTCCGTCGTGGCCGCGCTGGCGGGCGGGATCGGCGGCGTCATCCTGGGGCGCGCGCTGCAGGGCGCGACGACCGGCGTGATCCCGCTCGGCATCGCGATCATGCGCGACGTGCTGCCGCCCGCGCATCTCGGC
This sequence comes from Microbacterium sp. JZ31, assembly GCF_016805985.1. Classification (NCBI taxonomy): domain Bacteria; kingdom Bacillati; phylum Actinomycetota; class Actinomycetes; order Micrococcales; family Microbacteriaceae; genus Microbacterium; species Microbacterium sp. JZ31. Next base: position 78,651 of record NZ_CP017661.1, on the reverse strand, counting down.
ACCGCGGTCGCGCTCATGAGCGCCACGATGGGCGTGGGCGGCGCGGTCGGCATGCCCGCCAGCGCACTGATCGTCGAGCACCTCGACTGGCACGTGCTGTTCTGGCTCGCCGCCGCGCTGGGTGTCGTGGCCCTCGTGCTCGTCGCGCTGTTCGTGCCGCCGAGCACGCTGCGCACGCGCGGCCGGTTCGACTTCGTCGGCGCGGCAGGTCTCGCGGCGGGCCTGGTCGGCCTCCTGCTCGCCATCTCGCGCGGGGCCGACTGGGGCTGGCTGTCCCCCGTCACGCTCGGATCCGGCATCGGCGGGCTCGCGATCCTGCTGCTGTGGGGCTGGTACCAGCTGCGGGTCGCCGAGCCCCTGCTCGACCTGCGCGTCGCGGCGCGGCCGACCGTGCTGTTCACCAACCTCGCCGCGATCGGGATGGGATTCGCGCTGTTCGGCACGAACGTGACGCTGCCGCAGCTGCTCGAACTCCCCGTGGAGTCCGGATCGGGCCTCGGGCAGACTCTGTTCGTCACCTCGCTGATCGTGATGCCGTCGGGCCTTGTGATGATGGTCATCTCGCCGCTGTCCGGCTGGCTCGAGCGCACCCTCGGCGGGCGCTTCATGCTCGCGTTCGGCACCGGCGCGGTCGCGGTGTCGTACCTGTTCCTGCTGCTGTGGTCGACCGAGGTGTGGCACCTGCTCGTGGCGAACATCCTGATCGGCGTGGGCGTCGGCTTCAGCTTCGCGGCCATGCCGATGCTGATCATGCGCGCCGTCCCCTCCCACGAGACCGGCGCGTCGAACGGCATCAACGCGCTGTTCCGCTCGCTCGGCACGTCGATCGCGTCGGCCGTGATGGCGGCGGTGCTCGCCTCGATGACGATCGACTTCGAGGGCACGCCGGTTCCCACGCACGACGCGTTCGACGTCTGCTTCTGGCTCGGCGCCGGGGCCGCGGTCGCGGCATGCCTGCTGTCGCTGCTGATCCCGCGTCATCCGCACGTCGAGCACGCGTCGATCCCCGACCGCGACTGACCCGGATCCTTCCCTCCCGCGGCCGCGCGGAGCAGACTGGCCCCGAGCCGTCGGACGGCGGCGGGAGCGGAGGACGAGGATGTCACACACCTACAGCGTCAGCGAGATCGTCGGATCGTCGCCCGACGGGACGGATGCGGCGATCCGCAGCGCCCTGGACCGGGCGGCCGTGACGATCCGCCACATCGACTGGTTCGAGGTCGTCTCGACGCGCGGTCACGCGGACGAGACGGGCGTGCTGCACTTCCAGGTGACGCTGAAGGTGGGCTTCCGCCTGGAGGATCCCGCCTAGAGGTGCCGCAGGTCGGCGTCGATCGCGGCCGTGGTGCGCAGCAGCGCGGGGAGGTGCTCGTCGCGCAGGCGCTCGATCGCGACGAGGCTCGCCGAGGTCGGGATGTTGACCGCCGCGATCACGCGGCCGTCGCGGCCGTGCACGGGCGCGGCGACAGAGCGCAGGCCGGGCTCGAGACCGGCCTCCACGATCGCCCAGCCCTGCGCGGCGATGCGGTCGAGCTCCGCGGCGAACGCCGCATCCGCGGGGCGCTCGGGCCGGCCGGCGAGCAGCACGCGGCCCATGCTCGTGTCGCGCGCGGGGAAGCGCGTGCCGATCTGAATGCCGACGCTCAGGATGCGGCGGACCGGCACGCGCGCGACGTAGACGATGTCCTCGCCGTCGAGCACCGCGGCCGAGACGCTCTCGCCCACCTCGCGCGACAGCCGCTCGAGGTGGGGCTGCACGACCTCGGGCAGGGACAGAGCGGAGAGGTAGCTGAAGCCGAGCTCGAGCACGCGCGGCGTGAGCTCGAAGTCGCGCCCGAGGCTGCGAACGTAGCCGAGGTGCTCGAGCGTGATCAGGAACCGCCGGGCCGCGGCGCGCGTGACGTCGGCGCGCGCCGCGACCTCGCTCAGCGTGAGGCGCGGGTGGTCCGCGTCGAAGGCCCGGATGACCGCGAGCCCGCGCGCGAAGGACTGGACGTACTCGCGCGCGTCGGGTTCGGTCATCCGGTCACTCTCTCACGGTCGCTCAGCGCTCGAGCACGACCGCGAGGCCCTGCCCCACGCCGATGCAGAGGGTCGCGACCGCGACGCCCCCGCCGCGGCGCTTCAGCTCCTGCGCCGCGTGGCCGATGATGCGTCCACCGGATGCGCCGAGCGGGTGCCCGATCGCGATCGCGCCGCCGTGGATGTTGACCTTCTCGGGGTCGATGTCCCACTGCCGGATGCACGCCAGGCTCTGCGACGCGAACGCCTCGTTCAGCTCGACGAAGTCGACGTCCGCCCACGTCCTGCCCGCGCGGGCGAGAGCCTTGTTCGCCGCCTCGACGGGGGCGACGCCGAACACGTCGGGCTCGTTGCCGTGCACGCCGCGGCCCGCGATGCGCGCGAGCGGCTCGACGTCGATCGCCCCCTCGGCGCCCAGCAGCACCGCCGACGCCCCGTCATTGATCGACGAGGAGTTGCCCGCCGTGACCGAGCCGTCCGTGGCGAACAGCGCCTTGAGGGTCGCGAGCTTCTCGACGCTCGGGCCGTCGCGGATTCCCTCGTCGCGCGCCAGCTCGGCGCCCTCGACCTGCACGATCTCGGCGTCGTACATGCCGTCGGCCCACGCCTTGGCGGCGAGGTCGTGGCTGCGCACCGAGAACGCGTCCTGGTCGTGGCGCGAGATGTCGTAGATCGCGGCGAGCTTCTCGGCGCTCTCGCCGTTCGAGATGGTCCACTCCGACCGCAGCGCACGGTTCGTCATGCGCCAGCCGATCGCGGTGTTCCACATCGTCTGGTTGCCGACGGCGGGGTAGGGCTTGGCGGACTTCTCGACGACGTACGGCGCGCGGCTCATCGACTCGACGCCGCCCGTGAGGACGACGCGGTGGTCGCCCGCCTCGATCGCCCGCGATCCCTGGATGACGGCCTCGACCGAGGAGCCGCACAGGCGGTTGACGGTCACGCCCGGCACCGTGACGGGGAAGCCGGCGAGCAGGGCGCCGAAGCGCGCGACGTTGCGGTTGTCCTCGCCCGCCTGGTTCGCGTCGCCGAAGATGACGTCCTCGACGAGCGCCGGGTCGAGGCCCGTGCGCGCGACGGCCGCCTTCATGACGGTGGCGGCCAGATCGTCGGGACGGACGCCGGACAGGGCGCCGGCCGCCTTGCCGAACGGCGTGCGGACGGCGTCGTAGATGTACGTGCTGGTCACTGCTGTTCTCCTCTCCCCTCGTTCGTTGAGCGAGGGAGGAACGACCGAGTCGAAACGGCCCGGACTGCGTGCGGGGTGGAGCGAGTTCGTCGGTGCTGCGTTTCGACTCGTCGCTGACGCTCCTCGCTCAACGAGCGGGAGCGGTGAGAGTGAGGCCGGTGAGCTCCTCGAGTCCGTCGACGGTGTTGTCGCCGAACAGCTCGCGCACGCGGAAGCCGTCCTCCGTGACGTCGAACACGGCGTGATCGGTGTACACGCGCGTGACGCATCCGACCCCCGTGAGCGGATAGCTGCACTCCGCGACGAGCTTCGACTCGCCCTGCTTGGTCAGCAGGTCGGTCATCACGAACACCTGCTTGGCACCGATCGCGAGGTCCATGGCGCCGCCGACGGCGGGGATGGCGCTGGGCGCGCCGGTCGACCAGTTCGCCAGGTCGCCCGTCTGGGAGACCTGGAACGCGCCGAGCACGCACACGTCGAGGTGACCGCCGCGCATCATCGCGAACGAGTCGGCGTGGTGGAAGTAGGCGGCGCCCGGCTGAGCCGTGACGGGCTGCTTGCCGGCGTTGATCAGGTCCGGGTCGATCCGGTCGGGCGCGGGCGCCTCGCCCATGCCGAGCAGCCCGTTCTCGGTGTGCAGGATGATCTCCTGGTCGGCGGGCAGGAAGTTCGCGACGAGCGTCGGGGCGCCGATGCCGAGGTTCACGTACGAGCCCTCGGCGATGTCGGCGGCGATGCGCGCGGCGAGATCGTCGCGGCTGATGCGGGTGGTCACTGCTTCGCTCCTTCCAGCGGACGGCCCTCGATGTCGACGTTGCCGACGAATGCGCCGTCCTCGAGCCAGCGGCGCGGGCCGACGGCGACGACGCGGTCGACGAAGATGCCCGGCGTCACGACGTTCTCGGGGTCGAGCGATCCGAGCTCGACGGTCTCGTCGACCTGCGCGATGGTGGTCGCGGCGGCCGTCGCCATGATGGGACCGAAGTTGCGCGCGGTCTCGCGGTAGACGAGGTTCCCCCAGCGGTCCCCCTTCAGGGCGCTGATCAGGGCGTAATCGGCCTTGATGGGGTATTCGAGCACGTAGCGGCGCCCGTCGATCTCGCGCTCCTCCTTGCCCTCGGCGAGCTGCGTGCCGACGCCGGTGGGCGAGAAGAACGCGCCGATGCCCGCGCCGGCCGCGCGGATGCGCTCGGCGAGGTTCCCCTGCGGCACGAGCTCGAGCTCGATCTCACCGCCGCGGTACAGGCCGTCGAAGACCCACGAGTCGCTCTGCCGCGGGAACGAGCAGATGATCTTGCGCACGCGCCCCGCGGCGAGGAGCGCCGCGAGCCCCGTGTCGCCGTTGCCCGCGTTGTTGTTCACGATCGTCAGATCGCTCGCGCCGTGCGCGATCAGGGCGTCGATGAGCTCGACGGGCTGACCCGCGCGGCCGAAGCCGCCGATCATGATCGTCGAGCCGTCCTCGATCCCGGCGACGGCGTCCTCGACGCTCGCGACGGTCTTGTCGATCATCCGGCCTCCTTGCTGGCGTCGTTCGCTGTGCGAACACCCGTGCGCTTTACGCACACACTGTACTCCCGTCCGCGAGATCGCGCCAGCATGGGCGCTGACGCGCGGGCTGTCCGCCCCCACTCGAACCGGGGTCAGCAGAGCCGCGAGATCCGATCGATCTCCGCGATCGTCAGCTCGCGCATCAGCGGCCCGCCGTGACCCTCGTCGTCGATGATGTGCAGCGCCGCGTCCGGCCAGCGCCTGTGCAGCTCCCATGCGGTGTCGGCGGGGCTGCTGACGTCGCGGCGACCGTGGATGAGCGACCCGGGGATCCCCGAAAGGCGATGCACGCGGTCGATGATCGGCGCGGACAGGAAGCAGTCGTGCGACCAGTAGTGCGTGACGAGCGTCGCGAAGTTCTCGCGCTCGCGGCGATCCTCGAACAGCGGGCCGGGCTTCCATCCGGGAGCCAGCGAGACGTGCGTCTGCTCCCACCGGTCCCACGCGTCGGCCGCCGCGGAGCGCACCGACGGCTCCGGATCGCGCAGCCGTCGGGCGTACCACTCCACGACGCGCTCGCCCGCCGCGAGGGCCCCCTGCGCGAAGTCATGCCAGGCCTCCGGGAACAGCCGCCCCACGCCCTCGGTCAGCCAGTCCACCTCGGACCTCGCCCCCGACGTCACCGCGGTCAGCACGATCCCCGTGACCCGTTGAGGGTGTGCGAGCGCGTACTCGAGCGCGAGACTGCTCCCCCACGAGACGCCGTGCAGGAGCCAGCGCTCGACGCCGAGGTGCGCGCGCAGCGCCTCGATGTCCTCGAGCAGCCGCTGCGTGGTGTTGTCGTCCAGCCTGTCGAGCGCGTCGATCGCCCACGGCGTGCTGCGCCCGCATCCCCGCTGGTCGAGACCGACGATCAGGAAGCGGTCCGGATCGAAGCGGCGTCGGTATCCGCCGTTGCCGAGCCCGCCGCCGGGGCCGCCGTGGAGATAGAGGGCGGCTTCGCCGTCCGGGTTTCCCGAGGTCTCCCAGAAGACGCTGTCGCCGTCCGGGCGCTGCAGGCTTCCGTGTGCGAACGGCTCGATCCCCGGAGACACCCCACGATCGCATGCGTGCTCGGCAAACACGAGCGCGCTCGGTGCGCGGTTGTCAAGGCGATTCCGGATGTCGCCGCGCGCGGGTGCAATGAGGGCATGAGCGACGAACCGACCACCGAAGCCCTCTCCTTCCAACCCACGACCGCGATCGTGACCGCCTCCGACTCCGGCATCGGTCGCGCGACGGCCGTCGCCCTCGCCCGCGCCGGCATGGAGGTCGGCGTGACGTGGCACTCGGACGAGGACGGCGCGAAGGAGACCGCGCGCCTCGTCGAGGCCGAGGGCCGCAAGGCCGTCGTGGCGCAGCTCGACGTCTCCGACGTCCCCGCCTGCGGCGACGTGATCGACCGCATGGCGGAGGAGCTCGGCGGCGTCGACGTGTTCGTCAACAACGCCGGCACGGGCGACAGCGTGCCGTTCCTCGATGTCGACCTCGAGGGCTGGCGCCGCGTCGTGACGACGGACCTCGAGGGGGCGTTCGTCGTGATGCAGCGCGCCGCACGCCTCATGGCCTCGCGCGGCCGCGGCGGCCGCATCATCGGCGTCACGAGCGTGCACGAGCACCAGCCGCTGATGGGATCCTCGGCCTACGACGCCGCCAAGCACGGCCTGGGCGGACTGCTGAAGACGATGGCGATCGAGCTGGCCGAGCACGGCATCACGGTGAACGCGGTCGCGCCGGGCATGATCGCGACGCCCATGACCGGGATCGATCCGGGCGACGCCGAGCAGACGCACCGCCCCGGCATTCCGCTCGGCCGGCCGGGCGTGCCGGAGGAGATCGCGGCCGTGATCGCGTTCCTGGCCTCGCCCGCCTCCTCGTACGTCACCGGCGCGAGCTGGCCCGTCGACGGCGGGATGCTGCAGATGGGCCCCATGGCGGGCGCCGCGCTCGAGAGCGACGACTGGCGCCGCATCTGACGCCGTGCCGACTGCTGGCGGGAGGGCGCGTCAGTCGAACAGGATGACCTGGCGCACGGCGCGCCCCTCGGCGAGCTCGTCCATGGCGTCGTTGATCTCGTCGAGCCGGATCCGGCGGGAGATCAGCCGCTCGACCGGGAGCCGTCCGGCGCGCCACCACTCGGCGAAGCGGGGGATGTCGCGCGCGGGCACGGCGGAGCCCAGATAGCTGCCGATGATCGTGCGCGCCTCGCCCGTGATCGCCAGCGGCGAGATCGACACGCGCGCCTCGGGGTTCGGCAGCCCGACCGTCACGGTGCGGCCCCCGGGTCGCGTCGCCTGGAACGCGGTCTCGAACGCCCGCGGGTGGCCGGCGCACTCGAGCGCGTGATCGGCCGTGATGCCCCGTTCGGCCACCTCCGCCGGCGTGTATGCGGCGACGGCGCCGAGCTCCCGCGCGAGGGCGAGCTTCTCGGGCAGGCTGTCGACCGCGATGACGTCCGCGCGGCCGTCGGCGATCGTCGAGATGAGGGCCGACATGCCGACGCCGCCGAGGCCGACGACCATCACGGTGTCGCCCTGCTCGGGCTGCACGGCGTTGAGCAGCGCGCCGCCGCCCGTCAGCACGGCGCATCCCAGCACCGCGGCGACCTCCGCCGGCACGTCCGATCCGATCGGCACGAGCGATGCGCGATCGACGACCGCGTGGGTCGCGAAGCCCGAGACGCCGAGGTGGTGGAAGACCTCCTCGCCCTCGCGGGTGAGATGCCGTGAGCCGTGCAGCAGCGTTCCCGCATTGTTCGCGCGGGTGCCGTTCACGCACGGCAGGCGACCGCCCGTCGCGCATCCGGCACAGTCCTCGCAGCGCGGCAGGAACGCCATCACGACGCGCTGCCCGGGCTCGAGGTCGGGGACCTCCGCCCCGGCCGAGACGACGATCCCGGCGGCCTCGTGTCCGAGCAGCATGGGCGTCGGGCGCACGCGATTGCCGTCGACGACCGACAGGTCGGAGTGGCACACGCCGGCCGCCTCGATGCGAACGAGCACCTCGGTCGGGCCGGGTTCGCCGAGCTCGAGCTCCGTGACCGTGATGGGGGCGGACGCGGCGTAGGGCCGCTCCCGTCCGATCTCCTCGAGCACGGCTCCCGTGATGCGCATGTGCCGAATCTAGCGACCGGATCGGCGGCGCTCGACGTGCGCGCAGACACCGGATGTGCGTGAATGTGGTCATGGCGCACACTCCAGACCCGCCGCCGACGGCCGACCGCTCGCGCGAGGAGCTGCTGCGCGTCCTGCTCGACACCGCGACGGACATCACGGCGCTGCGCGATGTCGACGCCGTGCTGCAGACGATCGTGCGCCGCACGCGCGCGATCGTGGGCACGGACATGGCGTACTTCGCGCTCACCGACGTGGAGGCCGGCGTCACGGCGATCCGGTACACCGACGGCGTCGCGACCCAGGCGTACCGCACGCTGCGGCAGCCGCTCGGCACCGGCGTGCTGGGAGAGGTCGCGCGGGGGCTGGCGCCCTTCCAGTCGTCCGACTACCTGGCGGACGCCGCGCTCGTGCACGTGCCGGAGATCGACGAGATCGTGCGCGCCGAGGGCGTGCACGCCATCATGGGCGTCCCGCTCACGGTCGCGGGACGCGTGATGGGCGCGCTCGTCGTCGCCGAGCGGCGTCCCCGCGTGTTCTCGCCGCAGGAGGTGTCGCTCGTCGACTCGCTCGGCACGATCGCGGCGGTCGCGCTCGACAACTCCATGCGGTTCGAGGCCGCGAACCGGCTCGCGGAGGATCTCGTCCGCCAGCAGCAGCGCAGCGCGTCGGAGCTCGCACTGATCACGCAGGTGCTCGAGCTCGACGACCGGCTGATGGACGCCGTGATGGTCACGCCCGACATCGGGCGGGTGCTCGGCATCGGGCAGAGCGTGCTGGCGTGCGACCTGTGGCTGCGCGATCCGGACGGGGGCGTGCTCAGCGCGACGACCGCGGCTCCCGCCCCCGACGACGCCCCCGGATCCGTCGCCGTCACCGCGGCGGGCGAGCGGCTCGGCGTGCTGGTGGCGGGGCGGGCGCTCGACGCCCCCGCGCAGGCGCTGCTCGAGCGCGTGGCCGTGCACGTCGCTCTCGCGCTGCTGTTCGCGCGGGCAGAGGAGGATGCGGATCTGCGCCTGCAGTCCGAGGTGCTCGACGATCTGCTCGAGCGCGCCGACGTGCCGCGCGAGCGGCTCGAGCGGCGCCTGCAGCGCTGGGGCCTGCAGCCCGGCGAGCCGCTGTGGTCCGTCGTGATCGAGGCGCCGGATGCCGATCGCCGGCGGCGGCTGCAGGCCGTGCGCAGCCTCGGCACCCGCTCGGTCATGATGGCGGCGCACCACGACCACCTGTGCCTCGTGACCGCCGATCCCGACTGGGAGCGGCTTCTGCGGCCCGTGTTCGCGGCACACGGCTGGCGGCTGCGCGCCGGTCTCGGCGGGCCCACCTCGGACGTCCGCCGGCTCGGCGACGCCCACCGCCGCGCCGAGCTCGCGCTGGGCTCGCTCACGACGCTCGGACGCGACGGCGTGCTCGACGGCGCAGAGCTGGGCCTGCTGGGCGCCCTGCTCGACCTCGCCCACCGCGGGGACCTGCCGCAGAGCCTGACCGCCGCGATCGACCCGCTGCGCGAGTACGACCGCGTGCGGGATGCCGACCTCACCCGCACCGCGTACGTCTATCTCGAGACCGACGGCAACGTCGCCCGCGTGGCGGAGCTGCTGCACCTGCACCGCAACACCGTGCGGCAGCGCCTCGAGCGCATCGGCGCTCTGCTCGGCGCCGGCTGGGACGTCTCGCCGCGGCGTCTCGAGACCCACCTCGCGCTGCGCGTGCTCGACGCGGAGGGCCGTTTCTGAGCCTCGGCCACCCGTCAAGCCGTCCGAGCAGGCGGGATGCTTCTTCCTAGACTCGACGGATGGCGCGCACCCGAGCGCCGGATCGGAGAGCGCCAAGACGGTGACATCCCGCCCGACCCGCACGTGGCAGCGCCTGGCCGCACTCACCTGGTGGCACCCCGCTGTCACCGGATGGCTGCGCCTGACCATCGCGGCGATCTGCGTGGTGGCGCTCGTGCACCGACTGCTGTGGGGGCTGGGCTCGAACACCATCGCGGGAGCGAACTTCCTCGCCTATCTGACGATGGAGTCGAACATCCTGTTCGCCTGCGTCTGGACGATCTCGGGAATCGACGCCCTGCATCGGATGACCGATCCGCGCTGGCTGACGATCGCGCGCACGATCGCGCTCAGCTGGACGACGACCGCCGGCATCGTCTTCGGATTCCTGGTCTGGCAGGCGGGTGAGCGGGCGATCCGGATCGACGTGCCCTGGTCCGATCAGCTGCTGCACTTCTGGGTGCCCGCCCTGGCGCTCGTCGACTGGGCCTTCGCTGCCGGTCGCCGACCTGCGCCGTGGCGGGTGGTGCCCATCGTCCTGGCGTACCCGCTGCTGTGGGGCGGCGTGACGATGTGGCGCGGTTCGCTGATCGGCTGGTACCCGTATTACTTCCTCGACCTGCGCCAGGTGAGCGGGCCGTGGGAGTTCGCGCTCACGAGCGGCGCCGCACTCGGTGTGTTCGCGGTCGTCTCGCTGGCGCTGGTGCTGCTCAGCCGACGCCGTCATGCCCGGCTGCTGCGACGCTCGTCGTCCCGGTCAGCGCGGCGATCGGAACGGCTCGAGTGAGGCCAGCGCCTGTGCGACGGCATCCTCGTCGGGCAGCTCGGCCCACTGACGCGCGGCCTCACCGCCGATGCGGCCGACGAGGATGTTCTCCCCGGTCGCCGGCTTCAGGTTGATCCAGGTGCGGATGGGCGCCGCGCCGTCCACGACGTGCCACAGGGCCGCGTCGGTCTGCCAGAAGTCCTCGTCGAAGCGCAGCCAGATCATCTCGATATCGCCCATGCCGAGCGCGGCGATCGCCCCGCGATGCGAGAACGGCAGCGGCGGCTCGAACTCGACGCCCTCGTCCTGCAGCACCCCGAGCGGCGTCGTGAGCACGACGCGGTCGAAGGACATCGCCTCACCCGTGCCGAGGCGCAGGCTCACGCCCGAATCGTCGTAGACGACCCCGACGACGGTCGTGGAGCGCGCGACCTGGAGCCCGTCCAGCAGAGATTCGACGAGCGCACCGGCGTCCGACGTGATCGCCGTGGGCTCGCGCGCCGGCAGCGCCGGTGGGAACCAGCTCGACAGCTCCTGGGCGTCGGCGCCGGATGTCGCCGCGAGCAGCGCCAGGAACGCCGCCGTGGCCGGATCATCCGGATCCGCGCCCGACTCGGCGAGCGCCTCCGCGAGCGACGGATCCGAAGCCTGCGGCTCGGCCCACGCGATGGCGGCCTCCACCGGCGCGGCCGACGGCACATCCACCTCGGCATCGCCGGACATCGCCGTCTCACCCTCGAGGGTCTCCGTCTCGATCTCCAGCGCCGCCAGCCGGATGCCGAGGTCCGTGTCGTCGTCCGTGAGCCACCAGCCGCCAAGCTGAGGCGGCACGGGCCAGCCGTCGGCGGTGAGCGTCTGCAGCCGTCCTCCGACGCGATCCCGAGCCTCGATCACGGTCACCTCGAACCCGGATCGCGTCAGACGGCGAGCGGCGACCGCACCGGCAAGCCCCGCACCGACAACGGCGATGCGCTCTCCGTCACCGGACGCGGCTCGGACGTCGTCGGCTGCGCGCTCACCCGAGCGAAGTGCGGCGGTCAGCGTTCCCGGCCGCTCCCACGTCGCCTCGCCCGCGAAGAACACACGATCGTCGACGGGCCGCGCGAGCACCGCGCGGTCGTCAGGACCGGCGCCGGGCGGGGTGAAGCTCACCGCGCCGCGGGCGTAAGGATCGGTCGCCCAGGCGGAGCGCGCGATCGCGGCCGGAGCGAGCGGTGCCCCCGGAGAGGCGGTTCCGGTGGGCCTCGGACCCGTCGTGGGGGGCTCGGAGGTCGGTGGGGGCTGCTGAGGCTCGCCTGTGCAGGAGGCGAGCAGCACCGCGACGGCGCCGGCGCCGGCGCCGACGAGGAAGGTGCGTCGCGAGATCCCCATCGTCACGCCACCCTATCCGGACGTCACCGTCGCGTCCGCGCGGGGCCCGGGATCAGCGTGCCGAGAGGTTCCCGAGCCGCAGGAACCGGTCGCGGTGGCGGTCGCGGCGCGGCGATGCGTGCTCGGTCGGGCCGGTCGGGCCGACCACGCGCAGGATCGCGCGGGCGAGCACGGCGTCGGGGTCGACGCCCGTCCACCGCAGCGACCGGCGGGCGCTGTCGTCCGCCCGCATCTCGACGAGCGCGGCGACCTCGCTCTCCGCCCGCGCGGCGATCGGGAACCACGGCAGGGCCTCGCGCCACGCCTTGAAGGCCACGAGCAGCACCTCGTGCCGCTGCTCGACGTGCGCGCGCTCGTGCGCGATCACGGCGGCGAGCTCGTCACGATCCAGCTCGTCCAGCAGTCCCTGCGACAGCACCGTGACGGATCCGACCCCGCGCGGAAGGCAGTACGCGACCGGAGCGGCGTCGTCGAGCACGCGCGTGCGCTCCTCCGTCGGGTGCGGCGCCGAGAGCAGGTTCAGCAGCGCGAGGTGCCGTCGCCGCTGCCGCTCGAACTGCACGACCGTGATGACGAGGTGCACGAGCAGGTACGCGGCGAGCGCGGCCGCGAGCAGCGCCCCGACGAGCGGCACGTCCGGCAGCAGGGCGCGACCGGCGAGGAACGCGGCGCCGATCATCGAGAACCCTCCGGCGAGCGCGATCAGCTGCCACAGCAGCAGCGCCCATCCGGGCCACCGCGCGGGCCAGGCCGCCCCGGACAGCAGGATCGGCACGGGCCACGCGAGCAGCACCGCGATCAGGATCAGGACGGCCGCCTCGGCCAGGTCCTGCAGATTCATCGGATCAGGCGGCGCCGGTGAGGAGGCGCCGCAGGACCTCGGCGTCCTCGGGCGTGAACCCGCCCACGAAGCGCGCCAGCACCGCGCTGCGGTCGCCGGCGTCGCCCAGCACCTCGTGCATCAGCTCGGCCACATGGTCGACGCGGCTTCCCGTCGCCTGGTAGCGATGCGGGCGCGCCGAGCGGTCGGACGCGACGAAGCCCTTCTTCTCGAGGCGCGACAGCACGGTGAGCAGGGTCGTCGCGGCGAGCTGCCGCCCCTGCTCGCGCTCGAGGTGCTCCTGCACGTCGTACGCGGTGAGCGCGACGGCGTCGCTGTCCCACAGCACGTCCATCACGGAGCGCTCGAGTTCGCCCAGACTGCTCATGCCGCACCCCCTTCCTGTCCGTTCCGAGCCGGCCCGTCCGCTGACGCATCCGGCAGAGCCTGTGCTTCCAGAGTACGGGACTTCGCTGATCCGTAGAACTAGTTCGACGTCGAGCCGAAATAATTCGACTCCGCGTAGAACTACTTCTACCGTGCGTAGAATTGCGGCGCCGGAGCAGCTTCGGCATCGGACCGAGGCCTTCTCCCCCGACCGGGCCTCGTGGCAGGGAGGCTCCCATGGATCCGCTCGACATCGCCCGCTGGCAGTTCGGCATCACGACCGTCTACCACTTCCTCCTCGTGCCGCTCACGATCGGGCTCGGCGTCGGCGTCGCGATCATGCAGACGGCATGGGTCCGCACGGGCGACGAGCGCTGGCTCCGGATGACGAAGTTCTGGGGGAAGCTCTACCTGATCAACTTCATCCTGGGCGTGGCCACGGGTCTCGTGCAGGAGTTCCAGTTCGGCATGGCCTGGAGCGAGTACTCGCGCTTCGTCGGAGACGTGTTCGGCGCCCCGCTCGCGATGGAGGGCCTGCTCGCCTTCTTCGTGGAGTCCACGTTCCTCGGCGTGTGGATCTTCGGCTGGGGCCGGCTGCGCAAGGGGGTGCACCTCGCGGCGCTCTGGCTCGCCGTGGGCGCGTCCTGGCTCTCGGCGTACTTCATCATCGTCGCGAACTCGTGGATGCAGCACCCCGTCGGCGTGGAGCTGAACGCCGACGGCCGCCCCGTCATGACGGATGTGTGGGCCGTGCTCGGCAACAACACCGCGATCGCGGCGTTCACGCACGTGATCTCCGGCGCCCTGCTGGTGGGCGGCATGTTCCTGCTCGGCATCGCGTGGTACCACCTGTGGCGTCGTCGCCACGATGGCATCGACACCGTGGGGCCGGACGGCCGCGTGATCGTCGGCTCCCACCCCGGGATCGCCGGACGCGACGAGAAGGACCACAGCGTGTGGCTGCGCTCGGTGCGCATCGGCGCGGTCGTCGCGATCGTCGGCTTCGGCGCCGTGACGATCACGGGCGACTTCCAGGGCAAGCTCATGTACGAGCAGCAGCCGATGAAGATGGCCTCCGCCGAGGCCGCCTGCCACACCGGCTCGTCGTTCTCGATCCTGTCGATCGGCGACCCCGGTTCCGACGACTGCGACAGCGTGCAGACGCTGATCGAGGTCCCCGGTGTGCTCGGCTGGCTCGGCAAGGGCGAGTTCGGCGCCGAGATGCCGGGCATCAACGACCTCGAGCCGCAGTACGTGGAGCTCTTCGGCGAGACGCTGCCCGACGACCCGCGCCTGGGGGCGCACGCCGGCACCGAGATCGACTACGTGCCGCTGATGTGGGTCACGTACTGGGGCTTCCGCCTGATGATCGGCCTCGGCGCGCTGGCGGCCGGCGGCGCGGTCGTCGCCCTGTGGCTCACGCGCAAGGGCACGGTGCCGTCGTCGACCTGGATCATGCGCCTCGCGCTGCTGGGCATCTCGACGCCCTTCCTCGGCAACATCGCGGGCTGGATCTTCACCGAGATCGGCCGGCAGCCGTTCGTCGTCGCTCCCAATCCGACCTTCTGGGGCAGCGATCCGGTGTTCATGTTCACGGCGGCCGCGGTCTCACCGGGCACGACCGTGGGCGAGCTGCTGTTCTCCGTCGTCTCGCTGACCGCGATCTACGGCACCCTGCTCGTCGTGCTGCTCGTGCTGATGGTCAAGTACGCGCGCGGCGGCGTCGCGGGCGCGATGCCGGACATGGAGCACGGTATCGAGCGCACCGACAGGGGACCCGACGACCATCCGGACGACGAGGACCCCGGCAAGAAGGACGACGTCCTGTCGTTCGCGTACTGACCCGGCCGCGAAGAGGAGACACTCATGGAACCGCTTGCCATCGTCTGGTTCGTCGCGATCGGCGTGCTCTGGATCGGCTTCCTGCTGCTGGAGGGCTTCGACCTCGGCGTGGGCATGCACATGATCTTCAGCGCCAAGCAGGACCACGATCGCCGCGTGATGCTGAACACGATCGGACCCGTGTGGGACGGCAACGAGGTCTGGCTGATCACGGCGGGAGCGGCGATGTTCGCCGCCTTCCCCGCGTGGTACGCCTCGCTGTTCTCGGCGCTGTACGTGCCGCTCACGATCACGCTGCTGGGGCTCATCCTGCGCGCGGTCAGCATCGAGTACCGCGGGAAGATGACGGATCCGCGATGGGTGACGTTCTGGACGTGGTCGCTGGGTCTCGGATCCGCGATCGTCGCGTTCTGCGTGGGCGCGGCGCTCGCCGTCACGTCGACCGGGCTGCCGCTGGACGAGTACGGCGACCGCGTCGGCCATCCGTTCGTCTGGCTGACGGCGCCGGCCGTGATCGGCGGACTCGCGCTCGTCGGCTTCTCGCTGACGCACGGCGCGACGTTCCTCGCGCTCAAGAGCGACGGACCCGTGCGCGAGCGTGCGGGCCGCTTCGCCGCGACGTGGGGCCCGCTCGGCCTGGTGCCGGCCGCGGTGTGGGCGCTCTGGGTGCAGTTCCAGCACGGCGGCACCGTGCTGTCGTGGGCGCTCGTGGTGCTCGCCGTCGTCGCCGCCGCGTTCGGCTGGTGGAACGCGCGAGCCCGGCGCGAGGGCCTCGCCTTCACGGGGTACGCGGGGTTCATGCTGTTCGGCGCGGGGTCGATCTTCGCGGGCATGTTCCCGTACGTGCTGCCCTCGACGCTCGACCCGGCCCACGGCCTCACGGTCGCGAACGCGTCGAACAGCCCCTACACGCTCGGCGTCATGACGGTCGTGGCGTGCATCGGCCTGCCGATCGTGCTCGCCTACCAGGCCTGGTCGTACTGGATCTTCCGCAAGCGCGTCACGCCCGGCGCGATCCCCAGCGCGCACGGCTTCCTGCCCGCCGTGCTGCGCGCGAAGTAGGACTCGGATGACCGTCACCCGGACGTCTCCCCGCCGGCCGCCGGCGGAGCGCCCCACCGCGCCGCCCACCGGCGGCTTCGACCCCTGGGAGGTCGAGGCCGCGCGGCCGAAGCGGGCCGCGACGCGTCCCGAGCTGGGCCCGGTGCGGCCGGCGTCGGTCCTCGTGCTCGGGATGCTCGCGGCGCTGCGCGCCGTCGGGCTCGTGCTCGTCGCGGGCGCGGTCGCCGCGGGCATCGCGGGGCTGCAGCGCGGCGCGTTCGACCCGCGCGAGATCCTGCTGCTCGGCGCGACCGGCGCGATCCTGCGCTCCGGATCCGGATGGGCCACCGAGGTCGCCGCGCGACGGATCGCGATCGCGGTCAAGCGCACGCTGCGGCGCGACCTGTGGCGCCGGATCGCGCAGGGCGCGCCGGAAGCGGGCGAGGGCGGGCTCGCCGTGCTCGCCACCGACGGGCTTGACGACCTCGACGACTACTACGTGCGGAGCCTTCCCGCCCTGATCGCGGCGGTCGTCGTTCCCGCGATCGTCGGCCTGCGGATCCTCGGCGCCGACTGGGTCAGCGCGCTCGTCGTGGTGCTGACGGTGCCGCTCGTGCCGTTCTTCATGGCGCTCATCGGCCGGCACACGCAGGCGCGCACGGACGAGGCGCTCGGCGCGCTGTCCCGCCTCGCCGATCACCTCACCGAGCTCGCGCGCGGACTGCCTGTGCTGGTCGGGCTCGGCCGCGTCGCCGAGCAGGCGCGTGCTCTCGACGGCGTGCAGCGCGCATACCGCACCCGCACGCAGGAGACGCTGCGCTGGGCGTTCCTGTCCGCCCTCGTGCTCGAGCTCATCGCGACGATCTCGGTCGCGGTCGTGGCGGTGTTCCTCGGGCTGCGGCTCATGGAGCGCACCGTGCCGCTCGAGGCGGCCCTGCTCGTGCTGATCCTCGCGCCCGAGTGCTTCGCCGTCGTGCGCGAGGTGGGGACGGCGTTCCACGCGTCGCAGAACGGGCTCTCGGCGCTGCAGCGGGTGCGCGAGATCCTCGCCGGGCCGTCGCGCCGCTCGCCGGACGAGCGACCGGTCGGGAAGACGGATGCCGCCTCTCCTCGCGGGGCCGTCACGCTTCGCGGCCTCGCCGTCCGCTATCCGGGGCGGGCCGCGTCGGCGTTCGGACCGCTCGACGCACGACTCGAGGGCACCACGGCGATCACCGGCCCGAGCGGATCGGGCAAATCGACGCTGCTCGCCGCGCTGGCGGGCACGCTGCCGGCGGACGCGGAGGTCAGCGGATCCCTCCACGGCGCCGACGGCGTCGCGTACGCCCCGCAGGCGCCCCGCGGCTTCGCCGACACCCCTCGTGAGGAGCTCGTGCTGTTCGGCGCGCCCGATCCCGTCGCGGCGCTCGCCGAGCTGGGCCTCGCGGACGTCGCGGATGCGCGCATCGCCGAGCTCAGCCCGGGCGAGCTGCGCCGCCTCGCCGTCGCGCGGGCGCTGGCGCGCGTCGACCGGGGCGCGACGCTGCTCGTGCTCGATGAGCCCACCGCCCACCTGGATCGCGCGTCGGCCGACCGTGTGCGCGCCGCGATCCGCTCGCGCGCGGCGCGCACCACGGTCGTGCTCGCCACGCACGAGCCGGAGACCCTCGCGCTCGCGGAGAGGTCCGTGCGGGTCGACGCGCCGGGCCGTTCCCGCGGCGTCGACTCCGCCGCCACACTCCGCCGCGCGGTCGGCGACGCGGGCGCACACCGCGTCGATCGTCCGCAGCGCGTGGAGACCGCCGAGCGTCGGGACCGTGCCCCCGAGCGCCCGCTCCTCCCCTGGCTCCTCGGCATCCTGCTCGCGTTCGCCGCGGTCGGGATGGGACTTGCGCTCAGCGCGGTGTCCGGATGGCTCATCGTGCGAGCGAGCGTCGAGGAGTACATCATGTACCTGCTCGTCGCGATCGTCGGCGTGCGCTTCTTCGGCATCGGCCGCTCCCTGGCGCGGTACACCGAGCGGCTGTTCACACACGAGGCCGCGTTCCGGATGGTCGACGCGCTGCGCCTGCGCCTGTGGCACGCGATCGCGGCGCGCGGGGCGGGATCGCGCCGCCTGCTCGAGGGCGGAACGCCCGTCGACTACCTCGTGGTGCTGGCGGACGAGCTGCGCGACCTGCTGCCGCGCGTGATCCCGCCGCTCGCGGTCGGAGCGCTGTCCCTCGTCGGCGTCACGCTCACGACCGCGCTCGTGCAGCCGCATCTGACGGGCGTCGTCCTCGTCACGCTCACGGCCGCGGCCGTCGTCGGCGCCGTGCTCGCCATCGCGGCCGCGCGCGGCGCCCAGCGCGCCCGGATCGCGGGACGCTCGGAGGTCGTGCGGGGCACCGCCGCGCTGTCCGCCGCGGCCGCCGATCTGCGCGGCAACCGCGTGGCGGACCGCGCGCTCGACGTGCTGGCCGAGGCGGACGCCCGGCTCGCCCGCGCCGAGCGTCGCGTCGCGTGGGGTGCGGGACTCGGGGGCGCGGTGGTGGTGCTCGCCACCACGCTGCTCGCCGTCGCGGCGCCGCTGCTGTCGACCGGATCGCCCGCCGAGCTCACGTGCGTGATCGCGCTGCTCGCGCTCGCCACACTCGAGCCGCTCGCCGACTTCGTCGCCGCCGCCCACCGGCTGCCCGCGCTGCGCGAGGTGCGGACGCGGATCGCGACCCTGTCCGCCCGCCCCGACGGAGCGCGGACGCATGCGGAGGACGATCACGGTCCGTCGCACGAGTCCGTCCCCGCTCCCCGCCCCGCGGCGCGGATCGGCGAGATCGCGCTCCACGCGCTCGCGGCCCGTTACGGCGACACGGAGGTCTTCTCCGGCGTCCACGGCGTCGCGCGCGCGGGCGAGTGGCTCGTCGTCGAGGGACCGAGCGGATCCGGCAAGTCCACCCTGCTGTCGATCGTGATGGGCGCGCTTCCCGCGGCGGCGGGGGCCGTGCGCGTCGACGGCGTCCCGCTCGCGGATCTGGACGCGGACGCGTGGCGCGCGCGCGTGGCGTGGTGCCCGCAGGACGCGTACGTGTTCGACTCCACGCTGCGCGGCAACCTCCTGCTCGCGCGCGCCCGCGCGGATGCGCCGTCCGACGCGGAGATGACCGCGGTCCTGGATCGCGTGGGCCTCGGTCCTCTGCTGCGCACCCTGCCGCGGGGCCTCGACACGCGTGTCGGCCCCGGGGGATCCGCACTGTCGGGCGGCGAGCGTCAGCGCCTCGCGGTCGCGCGCGCGCTGCTGACGCGGGCGGAGGTCATCCTGCTCGACGAGCCGACCGCGCACCTCGATGCGCCCACCGCCGCCGCCATGATGTCGGACCTCCGCCGCGCCACGGAGGACCGCATCGTGCTGCTCGTCTCGCACCGTGCCGACGACCGCCGCCCCGGCGACCGCGTACTGACCCTCGCGTGAGGCGCCGAGTCTCGGCGCGCGCACCGCGAGGCGCGGACGCTCAGGCCTCGGAGCCGAAGACCTCGTTCGCGATGCGGAAGGCCGTGTTCGCGGCGGGGACGCCGGAGTAGATGGCCGACTGCAGGATGACCTCGCGGATCTCGTCGATCGTCAGACCGTTGCGGATCGCGGCGCGCAGATGCATCGCGAGCTCCTCGTGGTGGCCGTGGGCGATGAGCGACGACAGCACCGCGACGGACCGCGACCGGCGGTCCAGCGCGGGACGCGACCACACGTCGCCCCACGCCACGCGCGTGATGAAGTCCTGGAAGTCGGCGCTCAGCGCGGTCTGGTTCGCGGTGGCACGGTCGACATGCTCATTCGAGAGCACCTCGCGGCGCACGGCCATGCCCTGGTCGTAGCGCTCCTCGTCCGACAGGCCCTCGCCCAGCGGCCGGCTCATCGCGCACCGCCGAAGAAGTCGTTCAGCACGGCCGCGACCTCGTCGGGCCTCTCGGCCGGCGCGAGGTGCGACGCGTCGTCGATCCGGGCCATCCGGCCGTCGTGCACGCCCTCGGCGATCGTCCGCGCGTGCTCCTCGGGCGAGACGCCGTCGTGCTCGCCGTACACCGCGAGCACGGGGGTCGCGATCTCCCCCAGCCGCGGCGTCACGTCGTACTGCGCGAGCGCGTCGCAGCACAGCGCGTAGCTCGCGTCGTCGGCGTCGCGCAGGGCGTGCAGCAGGCGGCCCGTCAGCACGGGACGGCGCTCGATCGAACCCGGGGCGAACCAGCGCTGCGCGGAGCCGACGATCAGCGAGCCCGTGCCCTGCGTGCGCACCTGCGCCGCGCGATCCGCCCACATCGCCGGATCGCCGAACTTCGGCGACGCGCACAGGATGGCCGCGGCGGATACGACATCCGGATGACGCAGCAGCAGCTCGAGCCCGGTCGCACCGCCGAGCGACACCCCGGCGTACAGCGCCGGCGCGCCCAGTTCGCGGATGCCCTCCGCGACGGCGTCGGCGACCTCCCCGACCGTGAACGGCTCGGTCGCGGGCTTCGCCGCGCCGTGTCCGGGCAGGTCCCATGTGGTCACGCGATAGGCGCCCAGGTGCGGCACGACGTCCTCCCACAGGATCGTCGAGGTGCCGAGCGAGGGACCGAGCACGAGCAGGGGCGCTCCGTCGGGCCCGGCGGGCGGGGTGAATGCGAGGGCGGGCTGCGTCATCGGTCGTCTCCCTGGCCGAAGTGGTCTGCGAACGGATCGAATCCGCGCGGCCGCGGCGGCGGCAGCTGCGATCCGTCGTCGAACGGGTCGTACGGTCCGGGGGCCTCGTCCGGTGCCGGAGCGGTGGGATCGACGACCTCGATCCGCGGCGCGTCGCGCAGGTCGCCGTCGACGAGCCGGCCGGCGAGGCCCGTATACGCGGCCGGGTCGAGCAGGTCGTCGATGCCGGACGGCACGGCCGTGTTCGCCGCGGCGAGCGCGTTGTGCACGAGCAGCCCGAGATCGCCGCCCAGGCCCGCGGTGCGGACGATGTCGGACACCTTCTCGGAGCCCAGGATCGGTCCGAGCACGATCGACAGGCGCTCCGCGACGATCAGCCCGCGCGTCGTCGTCAGGTTGCGCGCGACCGCGGCGGCGTCCGCGTGCAGCCCCTCGGCGAGGTCGGCCGCGTTCGCGGCGGCGCCGAGGGCGAGACGCAGCAGCTCGCGCAGCGTGGGCCATTCCGCGTGCCACGCGCCGTCGGGGCGCTCGTCCACCGCCAGCGCCGCGGCCGTGTGCAGCGTGGCCCCGAGATGCGGAGCGCGCAGCGCGGCCGAGCGGATCAGCACCGAGCGCGCCGGGTTCTGCTTCTGCGGCATGGCGGACGAGCCGCCGCCGGAGCCCTCCGCGAGCTCGCCGATCTCGGTGCGTGAGAGCGTCGCGACATCCGCCGCGAGCACGCCGAGCCCGTCCAGCGCCTGCACGAGCGCGTCGCCGAGCTCGGTGACGGGCCAGCGCGCGGTATGCCAGGGGGCGTCCGGCGCGGCGAGCCCCACGGCCTCGGCGAACGCCGCCGGCAGCCGGGCCGCGCGCTCCCCGCCCAGGATCTCGACGAACGACGCGAGCGTTCCCCCCGCGCCGCCGAGCTGCGCGGGCAGCGCATCGCGCGCCGCGGCGAGCCGCCCGCGCGAACGGCGGATCGCGCGCAGCCAGTTCGCGGCGCGCAGGCCCGTGGTCGTCGGCACGGCGTGCTGCGTGATCGTGCGGGCCGCGGCGGTCTCGTCGCGGTGCTCGCGCGCGAAGCGCTCCAGTGCCTCCGCGGTCGTGTCGAGGCCCGCGAGCACGTGTCCGACGGCGTCCTTCGCGACGATCATCAGCGCCGTGTCGAGGATGTCCTGACTCGTCGCCCCGCGGTGCACCCAGGGGCGCACGAGCATGCCGGCCACCCCGCGCAGCTCCTTCACGAGCGGGATCACGGGGTTCCCGCCCGCGATGCCGGCGAGCGCAAGCGCGCGCGCGTCCAGCTGGGCTGCTCGCCCGTCCTCGGTCGCGAGGGCCGCGCGCAGCTCGCGCGCCTCGGCGACCACGCCGGCGCGATCGCGCACCTGGTCGAGACCGCCGACCGCGGCGTACGCCTCCACGAGGCCGATCTCGGCCGTCACGAGGGCGGCGAGCACCGCATCGTCGGTGACCGGAGCTTCCTGTCCGGCCGTCGCGGGCGACAGCAGCCCCTGATCGAGCCCGGCGCGAGAGACGTCAGAAGGCAATGCGGTCCTATCCGAAGACAATAAAGGGAGTCTCCTTGTCGCCCTGCAGGTGGATGTCGTGGCGAAGGTACCCTTCGGGCGTGCGGGTGGCGGTGAGCGACGCGCGCTCGGCCTCGCTCAGCTGCGACAGGAACGGATCGGCCGCGCGCAGGTCCTCGTGCTCGGGCAGGTAGATGCGCGTGTGCAGCTTGTCGGGCAGGCCGCGCGCATAGACGATCGCGGCGATGAAGGGCGCCCGTCCGCCGACCGGTCCGGGATTGCGCGTCCAGAAGTGGAAGCGGCCCTCGTCGGTCGTCATGGCCCGGCCGAAGCCCGTGAACGAGTAGCCGTCGCGGTGCAGCGAGCCGCGCGCGTCCGGGACGGAGCCGTCCGCGTCCGCACCGAAGATCTCGATCACGGCGTCGGGGATCGGCGCGCCCGCGCCGTCGTAGATCGCGCCGGTCAGCACGATGGCTCCGGGGCTGTGCGGGAAGGCGACCTCGTTCATCCGGTCGTACTCGAGACCGAACTTGAAGAACGGGCCGATGGTCTGCCCGGCCGTGGGCTCGAGCGTCTTCTCACCGAGTGTCTTCTGACCGATCGACATGTCAGTGCTCTCCCTCTTCCGGCTCGAACCAGGTGGCGTCGGGCCCGTCGACGACGATGTCCCAGCGGTAGCCCATCGAGAACTCGGGCACCGTCAGATCGTGGTCGTACGCCGCGATCAGGCGATCGCGGTCCTTCTGATCCCGGATGGAGTTGTAGATGGGGTCGAGGGCGAACAGCGGGTCGCCCGGGAAGTACATCTGCGTGATGATGCGCTGCGTGAAGCCCGAGCCGAACACCGAGAAGTGGATGTGGGCGGGACGCCACGCGTTGATGTGGTTCTTCCACGGATACGGGCCCGGCTTGATCGTCGTGAAGTGGTACTCGCCGTCGTCGTTCGTGATCGTGCGGCCCGCCCCCGTGAAGTTCGGGTCGAGCGGCGCGGGGTGCTGGTCGCGCTGGTGGATGTAGCGACCGGCGGCGTTCGCCTGCCAGATCTCGATCAGCTGGTTGCGGATCGGACGCCCCCAGCTGTCGAGGAGGCGGCCGGTCACGGTCATCCGCTCGCCCTGCGGCTCACCCGTGTGCTGGAGCGTCAGGTCGGACTCGATGGCGGCCACGTCGCGCTGGCCGAACGCCGGCGAGAAGAGCTCGATCGTCTCGGGGTCGACGAGACGCGGGTTCTTGGTCGGATGACGCAGCAGGCTCGAGCGGTACGGCGGGAAGTCGCGGATGGTCTTCGGCAGCTGCTCGCCGCCCGCGACGCGCTCCGCGAAGCCGGCGTGGAGATCCTGGATCTCGCGCGTGATCTGGTCCTGCGGCGGGAAGTCCGCGGACCGGAGGAGCGACTCCGGCGCGGCCGCCTGGGGCGCGGTGTCAGTCATGACGTCTCCTTCGACGATCGGGTCGTCTCAGGCTGACACCGGGAACGACGGGCGGCGCCGGTTTTCTCACTCAGTGGCGTAAGTAGACGCTGCTCGTCCCATTCTACGGGACTTGAGCGCGTCAGAACGAGCGCAGCGCCCGGCCGAGGTCGGCGGCCGTCTGCGTCACGAGCGCACCCAGGCGTCGCGTGTCCGCGCCCTCGATGCGCGTCACGACGCCGAGCGCCGTGGGCGGAAGGCCCGCGACCGAGCCGACCGGCGCCGCGACCGAGACGTTGCCGAGCGTCATCTCCTCGCGCGTCGTCGCGTAGCCGCGGGCACGGGCCCGATCGATCTCGGCCCGCACGGCGTCGGGCTCGGTGATGGAGTGCAGGGTCTCGCGCTCGAGCGGCCTCGACAGGAAGCGCTCGATCCAGTCCCCGGTCTGCGTCGCGAGCAGCGCCTTGCCGACTCCCGTCGTGTGGAGCGGCTGGCGGCCGCCCATCCTGCTCAGCGTGGGGATCGACGAGCGACCGGTGAGCCTTCCCACGAACAGCGCGGACGCCCGCTCCGGCGAGGGCGCGTCCAGCACCGCGAGGTGCACGTTCTCGCCGGTCGCCTCGTACAGGCGGGACATGTAGGGAAGCGCGGTCTCCCGCAGGCGCAGCGCCAGCGGCGAGAGCTCTCCGAGCTCCCACAGCCGCGCCCCCACCGCGTAGCGGCGTCCGGGCGTGCGGGCGAGCAGGCCCAGCTCGAGCATCTGCGCCAGGATGCGGTGCAGGGTCGACGACGACAGGCCCGTGAGCGAGCCGAGGCGCGAGGCCGACAGTTCGGGCTCATCCGCGGTGAAGCAGCTCAGGATCCGCATCGTCCGGGCGAGCATCCCGTCGGCATCGACGGTGGACGGCGGAATCCCCATGATGTTGTCGGTAATCGTGGCGCTCGACATGGTGACACCGTAGCCACGGCGCCCGGCCTTCCCTCAGGGGGTTGACGGATCGCTTCCGCATCGCAAGCCGATATCTCAGTCTGCGGGCGACGCGGCGGGGACGAGCCCGGTGAGCGGGTCTGGATACGATCGACGAATGCGGATCGACGGCCTCACCGACCACGCCTGCCTGATCGTGTCCGGCCCCGACCAGCACGGGATCGTCGCGGCCGTGACCGCGCTGCTCGCGCGGCACGACGGCAACATCGTCTCCCTCGACCAGCACTCGACCGATCCCGTCGGCGGCGACTTCTTCCAGCGCGTGGTGTTCCACCGGTCGGGGCTCGAGGGCGCGATGGGCGAGCTCGAGGCCGACCTCGCCGCCACGCTCGCACCGTTCGGCCTGACGTGGCGCCTGCGCGACATCTCGATCCCCAAGCGCATGGCGATCCTGGCGTCGACCGAGGACCACTGCCTGCTCGACCTGCTCTGGCGGCACCGGCGCGGCTCGCTGCCCGTCGAGATCCCGATGGTGATCTCGAATCACACCCGCACGGCCGACGACGTGGCCTCCTTCGGCGTGCCGTTCGTGCACGTGCCGTCCCAGAAGGGCCCCGACAAGAGCGAGTCGGAGGCGGCCATCCTGCGCCACCTGGCGGAGGCCGATGTCGACTTCGTCGTGCTGGCGCGCTACATGCAGATCCTCTCGGGCGACTTCCTGCAGAAGGTCGGCGTGCCCGTGATCAACATCCATCACTCCTTCCTGCCCGCGTTCATCGGGGCCAACCCGTACCAGAAGGCGAAGGACCGCGGCGTGAAGCTGATCGGCGCCACCGCCCACTACGTGACGGAGGACCTGGACGAGGGCCCGATCATCGAGCAGGACGTCGTGCGCGTGACGCACGCGGACAGCACGCCCGAACTGCGCCGCCGCGGCGCCGACGTCGAACGTGCCGTGCTCTCACGCGCCGTGCTGTGGCACGCGCAGGACCGCGTGATCCGCAGCGGCAACCACACGATCGTGTTCTGAGCGGCGCCGAGGACAGTCTCGCCCGGCCGGCTCAGCCGCGGGGCGCCTCGGGATCGGCACGCCACCGGTTCGCCAGCGCCGCGAGCGACGAGCGCAGCGCGAACATGGCCTCGCGCGGCCCCGGGCGCCGCCTCGTGCGGGCGCGGCGGCGAGCGATGTGCCGGATGCCGCCCAGCGGGGCGGAAAGGGCGCGCGGAGCGCTTCCGACGCGATGGCGACGGACCCGAGCGGGGCGGGCGAGGCAGGTGCTCATGAGTGGCGTCCCATCTGTGCGGAGTGGATCAGCCGCGCCATCGGAGCTAAAGTGGAAGAGAGGCTCCGTTCGGAGGATCCCTCCGCTTACCGTAGCGGAGGACTCCTCCGCTTTGCAACCTCTGCCGTGATCCGAGCCCGGGAAGGAGGGACGATGTCGCAACAGACCGCCGAGGCGCTGCCCTCCTGGACGGGGATCCAGCGCCCCCAGCGAGCGGACGCCCGCCGCAACTTCGACGCGCTGATCGCGGCGGCCCGCGCCGCGTTCGCCGAGCACGGCACGGGCGCGTCCCTCGAGGACATCGCACGCCGTGCGGAGGTCGGCATCGGCACGCTGTACCGCAACTTCGCGACGCGCGACGCGCTCATCGAGGCCGTGTACGTGGCCGAGGTCGAGCAGCTCGTGGCGGCCGCCGATGAGGCCGCGAGCCTCGGGCCGTGGCCCGCCCTCGAGAGCTGGGTGCATCGCTTCATCGCCTACGTCGGCACCAAGCGCGTGCTGATCGAGAGCCTCAATCGCGAGTCCGACGTACTCGTGAGCTGCCGCAACGCCATGTTCGACGCGGGCGCCCCGCTGCTGCGGCGCGCGCAGGAGGACGGCGCCGTGCGCGACGACGTGTCGATCGACGACGTCGTGCGGCTGCTGTCCGGCGTCGCGGGGGTGGCGTTCCCCGACGAGGAGCAGCGCATGCGCGTCATCGGCCTCGCGCTCGACGGCCTCCGCACCCGCTGATCTCCCGCCCGGGAACGGCGGTCACCGCACGAGCTGCCTGTCGGCTTCCTTCTCGGCCGACGCAGCGCTCCGACGGGCGACGATGCGCCCGCGGACGGCGAACGCGAGCACGATGAGCAGCAGCGCGTAGAGCGTGATGCTGATCGGCCCGCTCACGAGCACGGCGAAGTCCCCGTTGGCACTCATCGTGGCATCGCGCAGGCTGGTCTCGGCGAGCGGCCCCAGCACCATGCCG
This sequence comes from Microbacterium sp. JZ31, assembly GCF_016805985.1. NCBI lineage: Bacteria > Bacillati > Actinomycetota > Actinomycetes > Micrococcales > Microbacteriaceae > Microbacterium > Microbacterium sp. JZ31. The sequence goes on along the minus strand of NZ_CP017661.1, from coordinate 52,067 downwards.
ATGATCAGCGGCGCGAGCGGATAGTCCGCCGCGCGCATCACGAAGCCGACCACGCCGATCCCCAGCAGCAGGAGCAGGTCGAACGTCGAGCCGCCCGTCGCATACGTGCCGAGCGCGCAGAACACCGTGATGCCGGCGAACAGGTACGGGCGCGGGATCAGCAGCAGCTTCGCCCACAGCATGGCGAACGGCAGGTTCAGGATGAGCAGCACGATCATCGCGATGAAGAAGCTCGCCAGCAGCGACCACACCAGGTCGGGCGCGCGCTCGAACAGCAGCGGCCCCGGCTGCAGACCGTACTGCCGGAAGGCGGCGAGCATGATGGCGGCCGTCGCGGAGATCGGCAGCCCCAGGGCGAGCAGCGATCCCATCGCCATGCCCGTCGTCGCGTTCCCCGCCGCCTCGGGCGCGGCGAGACCGCGGATCGCGCCCCTGCCGAACCGCGGCGTCGCCCGCCGCGCGTCGAGCCGCTTCTCCAGCCCGAACGCGAGGAACGTCGGGATCTCCGACCCTCCGGCCGGGATGACGCCGAACGGAAGGCCGATCGCGGTGCCGCGGAACCACGCCGGCGCGGCCTCCTTCACCTCCCGACGCGAGAGCCAGGGCCGCCCCGTGGGCGTGATGATCGCCTTGCCGCCCAGTCGGCGCTCCAGGCACGCCACGTAGATCACCTCGCCGAGGGCGAGGATCGCCACCGTCACCGTGACGAGCGAGACGCCGTCGAAGAGGTTCGGCGAGTCCATCGTGAACCGGGGCGCACCCGACACCCCGTCGACGCCGATCACCGCGATGCCCAGCCCCAGGAAGAGCGAGGCCAGCCCGCGCGCGGGACTGTCGGTGACGACCGACGACGTGGCCGCGAAGGCGAAGACCGCCAGCGCGAAGAACTCGGCCGGTCCGAACCTGCTCGACAGGTCGGCGAGCACCGGGGCGAGGAACACCAGGGCGATGGAGGCGACGAAGCCGCCGATGAACGCGCCGATCGCAGCAGTGGCCAGTGCCTGCGCCGCCCGGCCGTTCAGGGCCATCTTGTGGCCCTCGAAGGTCGAGGCGATCGCGGACGCCTGACCGGGCGTGTTCATCAGGATGCCCATGGTCGAGTCGCCGAACAGGCCGCCGAAGTACACGCCCGCGAACATGATGAACGCGGCCGTGGGCTCCAGCGCGAAGGTCACGGGCAGCAGCAGCGCAACCGCCATGGACGAGCCGAGACCGGGGAGCACGCCCACGGCCGTGCCGAGCAGGCAGCCGACGAGCACCCAGATCAGGTTCTGCCACGTGAGGGCGCCGGCGAAGCCGTCCGCCAGGAGAAGCAGCACATCCATCTCAGAACCTCCATCCGAGCAGGCCGGAGGGCAGGGCCATGCCGAGCATCATGTCGAAGACGACGTAGGTGAGGGAGCTCAGCGTGAGCCCGACGATTGCGTTGAACAGCCACCGGGGCGACGCGAACCCGCGCGTGACGCCCACGAACAGCAGGGCCGCCGCGAGGATCCAGCCGAGCACGTCCAGCAGCAGGGCGAACACGAGGAACGACCCGACGACCCAGGCCAGCGACGCCCAGTCCAGGCGCGTGCTCGGAGCGGGCGCGACATCCGTCGCTGCCTCGGCCTCCGGGCCGGCGCCCGCGCGCCGCGGATCGCTGCGCCGCCAGTCCCGCACGGCCTCTCCGCCGAGCAGGATCGCGAACAGGTACAGCCCCGCCGCGATGATGCCGGGGAAGAACTGCGGGCCGGGGAAGGCCGTGCCCTCCGGCACCTCCATGGTGACGATCCCGACGACGAGGTAGGTGGCGAAGCCGGCGAGCAGGGTCGGCATGAGGAGGTCCTTGACGAGGGTGGTCACGGCGCGCGGCCCCCCGCTCAGCACGATGCCGTCGCCGACCACCACCGAGAGCGCGGTCGGGTTGTTCGAAGCCCTCATCGGCCCATCTCCTCGTACAGCGCGGTGATCCGGGAGCGCTCGACATCGAGGAACTCCCCGAGCTCCTCGCCCGTGATCACGCGCTCCGTCCAGTGGTAGCGCTCCACGGCGTCCCGCCATTCGGGCGTCTCGAGCGTCTCGAGCACGAGATCGGTCAGCCCCTGGGCCTCGTCCTCGCTCAGCCCCGCCGGGGCCGCCACCATCCGCCAATTGGTCAGCGAGACGTCGTAGCCCTGATCGGCGGCCGTCGGGATGTCTATGCCCTCGATCGGCTCCTTCGCCACGAGAGCGAGCGCGCGCAGGTTGCCCGACTCGATCTGGTCGATGTTGTCGGGGTATCCGCCCGCCGCGGCCTGCGCGGTCCCGTTCAGGAGCGCCTGGATCGCCTCACCGCCGCCGTCCGAGGAGATGTAGGTCGTCTGCGTCGGACGGATGCCGGCGGCCAGCGCGAGATCGGTGACGACGAGCTGATCGAAGGATCCGCCGCCGGTCCACGGCAGCGCCTTCGGATCGTCGCGCCAGGCCGCGACCAGGTCGTCGAGCGTCTCGTAGGGCGAGTCGCCGGGGACGACGATCACGTCGTACTCCTCGACCATCGCCGCGATGGGCGTGACGTCCTCGAGCGTGGCGTCGGAGCCGAACTGGATCGTCGCGGCGAGGAGCCCCGTCCCGCCGACGAGCAGGTTCGCCGGCTGCCCCTCCAGGACCGAGACGTTCCCGAGCGCGATCGTGCCGCCGGCACCGGGCATGTTGACGACCTGCACGTTGTTGACGAGCCCGTTCGCCTTCTGCGCCTGCTGCATCTCGCGCGCGACGCCGTCCCATCCCCCGCCGGCCGCGGCCGGGGCGATGATCGTCAGCGCCGACCGGAAGTCGGCGCCCGCGGCGGCGGACGTGACCGACCCGGAGACGGCCGTGCCGACCACCGCCGCTGCGAACAGGCCGCCGAGGATCCGAGGGATCAGGCGCCGCGCGGACGCGCGCTCGCGCCGCCCGGAATCGGGTTCGTCTCTGGTCATCTCTGCTCCTTCGTGCGGACATCGTCGTCGCCGCAAGACGGGTAATAGGATGAGCCGCCGTGGCGCCGGGCACCCCCGGCCCGAGGCGTTGTGACCATAGATGCTCACGGCCGATGCGACGCGAGGAGATGAGAAGGATCGGACTGGACAGGCATGCGCGCGCCGTCCGACGCGTGATGATCGTGCTGCCGTCGGTGATCGTGCTCGCGGCGGTGGCCGTGACGGCCGCCGTGGCGCTCACCCTCCAGGAGCGCGGCATCCGGGACACCACCGCCGACCGCGTCCGGGAGGTCGCCACCGGTCTGGCGGCCCTGCGCGAGGTGCGCACCGCGCTCGAGGCCGCCGTGGCGGCCGGTACCCCCGCCGACACGGCAGACGCGTCCGACCTGGCGATCGCGACCGCGGCGCTGCAGCCGCTCGCCGACGTCATCCAGCGCACGGCCGGCGTCTACTACGTCGTGATCGCCGACGACGAGGGCGTGCGCGTCACCCATCCCGACCCCGCTCAGCGGGGCGTCCAGGTGTCCACGACGACGGACCCGGTCCTGGCAGGCGAGGAGTTCCTCGGCACGGAGACGGGGCCGTCCGGGCCGTCACTGCGCGCCAAGGTCCCGTGCGCGGCGCGGACGGGGACGTGGTCGGCATGGTGGCCGTGGGGATCCTCGAGTCGAGCATCTCGGCAGAGCGGAAGGAGGCGATGGGAAGCCTGCTGCCGTGGACCTTCGTCGCGCTCGTGGCGGCGACCCTCGCGAGCTCGCTGCTCTCCGCGGCGATCGAGCGGCGCTTCCGCCGGCTCGACGCGGTGCAGGCTCAGCACGAGCAGCTGCGCCAGGTCACGGCGGCACTGCGCGAGCAGTCGCACGAGTTCGGGACGCGGCTGCACGTCATCCACGGTCTGGTGTCGCATGGCGACAAGGACGAGGCCCTCCGGTACATCGCCGGCATCGTGCCCGTGCTGACGGCGGGCGGCGACGGATCCGCCCGCGCGAGCGGTCTGCTGAGCGCCGGCATCGAGGCGCTGCGCAGCGAGCTCGGCGCTCTGGGCACCCGGCTCGAGACGGACATGGACAGGGACATCCCGATCGACGAGGGCGTTCTGCTCGTGTTCGCGAACCTCGCCCGCAACGCCGCGGAGGCGGGAGCGACCGCCGTGCGCTGCACGCTGCGGCACGAGGACGGCCGCTTCGTCGGCTCGGTCGACGACGACGGCCCGGGGATCGACCCCGCGGACATCGATCGCGTGTTCACGCGCGGATACTCGTCGAAGCCGGACGCGACGGGCGCGGGACGCGGACTGGGTCTCGACCTCGTGCGACGCACCGTCACGTCCCGCGGCGGCACGATCGAGCTCAGGCGCACCGAGCAGGGCGGCTCGTGCTTCGCGTTCGACATGGCGGATGAGCGATGACCGCGGCCCTCGGGGTGCTCATCGTCGACGATGACGAGGGTGCGCGAGCGCTTCACCGCCGCTTCGTCGCCGAGACGCCCGGCTTCTTCGTCGCCGGGACCGCCGCGACGGGCCGATCCGCCCTTGCGCAGGGCCGCGGCGTGGATCTCGTGCTGCTCGACATGCGTCTGCCCGACATCAGCGGCATCGAGGTGCTGCACCGCCTGCGCACCCTTGGACAGGACGGCCCCGACGTGTTCGTGATCAGCTCGTCCCACGATCAGGTCACGGTCCGGCAGGCGCTGGCCGCGCACGTCGTGGGCTACCTGGTCAAGCCGTTCACGCAGGAGGTCCTCCAGCAGCGGCTGCTGCGCTACGCGAGCGAGTCGCGCGCCCGCAGCGAGGCGGCGCGCGAGCTGCCCCTGGCACAGGGCGAGATCGACAGGCTGATCAACACCGGCACGCTGGCCGTGCCCGGGCGGATCCCGGCGGCGGCCGCCGCGCCGGACGCCGTCGCCGCGGCGCGCCCGCGGCTCCCGAAGGGCCTCGCCGAGGTCACGCTCGAGCGGGTGATCGCGGCGCTCGAACCGGTGCGGCCCCTGTCGGCATCCGACCTCGCCGCGGCGTGCGGCATCTCCCGGGCCACCGCGCGGCGATACCTCGACCACCTCGAGGCGTCGGGCCTGATCGCCCTGTCGCACAGCTACGGCAAGCGGGGCAGGCCGCGCGTGCTCTATCGGCTGGCGGCGGCGCCGCCAGGGTGAGCGGGCGGGGCACGGCACCTCCGCAGTCCCACTCACCGGGAAGTCGCGACTCTCGGCGCGCGGGAGCGCCCGGATAGAGTCACGGCCTGTGGACGACGACGGGCAGGCAGACGGATCCGGGACCGCCGAGCGCCGCCTCCACCTCGGGTTCCTGCTGCTGACGCTGTGCCTGATCGCCGTGAACATGCGCGCGACGATCACGGGCATCGGCCCGCTGCTGGAGCAGCTCACGGCCGACACGGGCGTGTCCCTCGCCGTGCTCAGCGCCCTGACCTCGGTGCCGCTCGTCGCGTGGGCGCTGTGCTCGCCGCTCGCGCACACGGCCGCGCAGCGCTGGGGACTCAATCGCGTGCTGACGGTCTCGCTCGCCCTGCTCACGGCGGGCACGGTGATCCGCTCGCTCCCCTTCGTCTCCGCCGAGGGCTGGCCCATCGCCACACTCTGGATCGGCACGGCCGTGATCGGCGTCTCGCTCGCCGCCGCCAATGTGCTGCTGCCGGCCGTCGTCAAGCAGTCGTTCGGCACGCGGGTGCCCGCCGTCACGGCGCTGTACACGGCACTGCTCGCCGGCTGCGGCGCGATCGCGTCAGGCCTCGTCGTGCCGATCTCGCACGTCGTCACGGGTGGCGACGCCTGGGGCTGGCGGATGGCGCTGCTCACGGTGTGCGCGACGCTGCCGATCGCCCTGGCACTGTGGGCCGTGCACCATCGGCGGGCGGGGCACGGTGGCGGTGCGAAGCGCCCCGCCGGGGCCGCGCGCGGGCCGAGCGTGTGGGGCGACGCGGTGGCCTGGCAGGTCGGCGCGTACTTCGGCGTGCAGGCCTCGCTGTTCTACGTGCTGCTGACCTGGCTCGCGCCGATGGCGATCTCTTACGGCCGCGGCGAGGCGCAGTCGGGGGTGGACACGATGATGTTCCAGCTCACGGGCGTGATCAGCTCGCTCGCCCTGCCGTTCGTGCTGCGCGGCCGCCTCGAGCGCTGGGTCCCCGCCCTGCTTCCCGTGCTCGCGCTGATCGCGATCGCGGGGATGATCCTGGCGCCCGGCGGAATCCTGTGGTGGGGAATGCTGGCGGGCCTCACGAGCGGCGCCTCCCTCGCGATGTCGCTCACCCTCATGGCGTCGCGCGCCCGCGATCACCACACGGCGTCGGCCCTGTCGGGCATGGGGCAGTCGGTCGGCTACGCGTTCGCGGCGTTCCCGCCCATCGTTTTCGGCGTGCTGCACACCGCGGTCGGCGGGTGGGTCGCGCCGCTGCTGTTCACAGGCCTGCTGCTCATCGCGCAGGCGCTGATCGGCATCCTGGTCGGCCGCGACCGCTACGTGCTCGACCACTGACGCCGCGAGCGCCGGTCCGCTCTCAGCAACTTCCGCGGCACTGCCTATGGACATTCCCTATCGACATAGGTAACGTGCCTCGCGGATGCGCAAGGAGGCGCAGCAGATCGGAAGGATCGACCCAGTGTCCGACTCTTTGAGGCCTGACTTCGGCTCGCCGCAGGCGCGGCTCGCCGCCGACTACTCGCTCGAGATGACCGGCAAGGACGTGCCGGGACTTCACGAGGCGCAGGACGTGATCCCGCCCGGCACGCGCGTCAACGTGACGTTCCTCGGCAACGAGGACCTCGAGATGCGCGTCGCCGCGGCCAAGGCCGTGAGGGACGCGGGCTTCATCCCGATCCCGCACATCTCCGCCCGCCGCCTGTCGTCGCAGGCGCAGCTCGAGGAGTTCCTCGACCGGCTCCAGCAGGTCGACGCGACGCAGCACGTGTTCGCGGTCGGCGGCGACCCCGCCACCCCGGAGGGCCCGTACGACAGCGCGTACGACGTGATCCGCTCGGGCGTGCTGCAGTCGTACGGCGTGCGCGAGGTGTCGATCTCGGGCTACCCCGAGGGCCACCCCGACATCGCGGCCGACGTGCTGTGGGACCACCTCGAGAAGAAGGCCGAGTCGCTGCGGGACCAGGGACTCGGTGCCGTCCTGCTCACGCAGTTCGCGTTCGACACGGATCCGGTCACGAGCTGGATCCGCGGCGTGCGCGAGCGCGGCATCGACGCGCCCATCCGCATCGGCACGCCCGGACCCGCGGGCATCAAGCGCCTGCTGAACTTCGCCCGCCGCTTCGGGGTCGGCGCGAACGCGATGATCGTCAAGAAGTACGGCTTCTCGCTCACGAACCTGCTCGGCACCGCAGGGCCCGACAAGTTCGTCACCGAGCTCGGCGACCTGCTGGCCGCGGACGAGCGGGTGGGCGAGGTCAAGCTGCACATGTACGCGTTCGGCGGCCTCCGGGCGACCGCCGAGTGGGCGCGCGACTATCAGCAGAGGGTCTCGGCATGAGCCTGCACAACCCCGCCCTGCTCGACCGCGCGTGCCTGATCGTGCACGGCCCCGATCAGCCCGGCATCGTCGCGGCGATCGCGGCGCTGATCACGCGCAACAAGGGCAACATCGTCTCGCTCGACCAGTACTCGTCCGATCCCGTCGGGGGCGACTTCTTCCAGCGCGTGGTCTTCCACCGGCCGGATCTCGTCGCCGCGATGTCGGACCTCCACGCGGATCTCGCCGAGACGCTCGAGCCGTTCGGCATGGAGTGGACGCTCACGGATCAGTCGGTGCCGAAGCGGATGGCCATCCTCGCGTCCAAGAGCGACCACTGCCTGCTCGATCTGCTCTGGCGCCATCGCCGCGGCGAGCTGCCGGTCACGGTGCCGATGGTGATCTCGAACCACACCAACACGGCCGAGGACGTCCGGACGTTCGGGGTGCCGTTCTTCCACGTCGAGTCGCAGGCGGGGCCGGACAAGAGCGCGTCGGAGGCGCAGATCCTGAAGCTGCTCGACGGCAACGTCGACTTCGTCGTGCTCGCGCGCTACATGCAGGTGATCTCGGGCGACTTCCTCCAGAAGGTCGGGGTGCCGGTCATCAACATCCACCACTCCTTCCTGCCCGCCTTCATCGGCGCCGGGCCGTACCGCAAGGCGAAGGAGCGCGGCGTCAAGCTCATCGGCGCGACCGCGCACTACGTCACGGAGGAGCTCGACGAGGGCCCGATCATCGAGCAGGACGTCGTGCGCGTGACGCACGTCGACACCGCCGAGGACCTGCAGCGCCGCGGCGCCGACGTGGAGCGCGCCGTGCTCTCCCGCGCGGTCGCGTGGCACGCCGAGGACCGCGTCATCCGCCAGGGCAACCACACCATCGTCTTCTAGCCATCTAGACCCGCGCCTCGCCGCGCACCGGATCACCTCCGGTCGTTGAGCGAGGGAGCGAAGCGACCGAGTCGAAACGGTCGAGACAACCCAATACCACCACCCACCACAACAGAGAGGTTTCACCGTGGGACACAAGAACCTGCAGGAAGTCATCGACGCCGCCGGATCACCCGTCGAGCTGCTGCGCAACTCGCAGATCGGCTCGTACATCTACCCGGTCGTGCCGTCCGACTTCCAGAACTGGATCAAGGAGCAGCGCGCCTGGCGAGAGACGGCCGTCCTGTACGACCAGTCGCACCACATGGACAACCTGTTCCTGAAGGGATCCGACGCGATCAAGCTGATCAGCGACACCGCGATCAACTCGGTCGCGAACTTCCCGGTCGACAAGGCGAAGCAGTACGTGCCGACGAGCTCGACCGGCGGCGTGATCGGCGACGGCATCCTGTTCCGCGAGGCCGAGGACGAGTACGTGTACGTCGGCCGCGCGCCCGCCGCGAACTGGCTGCTGTTCCACGGCGAGACGGGCGGCTACCAGAACCTCGACATCGAGGTCGACCGCCGCTCCCCCTCGCGCCCGTACGGTGACGCGGTGCAGCGCAAGTACTACCGCTTCCAGATTCAGGGCCCGCGCGCTTGGGAGGTCATCGAGAAGCTCAACGGCGGTCCGGTGGAGCAGCTGAAGTTCTTCAACATGTCGACCATGCAGATCGCCGGCAAGACCGTGCGCACGCTGCGCCACGGCATGGCGGGCGCCCCGGGCCTCGAGATCTGGGGTCCGTACGCCGACCATCACGCGATCCGCGACGCGATCGTCGAGGCGGGCGCCGAGTTCGGTCTCGTCCCGGTGGGCTCGAGGGCCTACCCGTCGAACACGCTCGAATCGGGCTGGATCCCCTCGCCGCTGCCGGCGATCTACTCGGGCGAGGCGGAGCGCGCCTATCGTGAGTGGCTGCCGGCCGACAGCTACGAGGCGACCGGCACGCTCGCCGGCTCCTTCGTGTCGGACGACATCGCGGCCTACGAGCTCACGCCGTGGGAGCTCGGATACGGATCGTTCGTGAAGTTCGACCACGACTTCATCGGCCGCGACGCGCTCGAGAAGGTGGACCCGGCGACGCAGCGCAAGAAGGTCACGCTCGCCTGGAACGCCGAGGACCTCGGCAAGGTCTGGACGTCGCTGCTGGACGTCGACGGCCCGCAGTACAAGTTCTTCGACCTGCCGCTGGCGAACTACGGTTCGGCGAACTACGACAAGGTCGTGGACGCGGACGGCACGGTCGTCGGCTTCTCGATGTTCACGGGCTACAGCGCGAACGAGAAGCGCGGCCTGTCGCTCGGCACGGTCGCCGCGGAGGTGCCCGAGGGCACCGAGCTGAAGGTCGTGTGGGGCGAGCCGGACGGCGGATCCACCAAGGCCTCGGTCGAGCCGCACGAGCAGTTCGAGGTGCGCGTGGTCGTCAGCCCCGTGCCGTACTCGACCGTCGCGCGCCAGGAGTACCAGGGCGGCTGGCGCACGGGCTACAAGGCCTGACCCAGCGCGGGACGGGGTCCGGGCCGCGTCGGCCCGGGCCCCGTCGTGCAGAATCGGTGACTGTCGAAGGGATCCCAGGATGCGATGCATGAGCCAACGGAGTGAGCAGAGGTGAGCCTCCGCTACGCGCTCATGGCCCTGCTGCGCGTCGGGCCGCTGTCGGGCTACGACCTGCAGAAGCAGTTCCAGGTGTCCGTCGGTCACCTCTGGCATGCGCCGGACAGCCAGATCTACCCCGAGCTGCGCAAGATGGAGGGCGAGGGGCTCGTCGTCGGCGAGGACCAGCCCCGCGGCGAGCGCGGCACCCGCCGCGTCTACCACCTGACCGAGGACGGCGAGCGGGCGTACGTCGGCTGGATGGAGGAGCCGCTTGCGTACACGCGCGTGCGGGAGCCCGCGAGCCTGAAGGCCGCGTACCTGGAGGCCGCGTCGCCGCCCGCGGCGCGCGCGTTCTTCGAGGACCACGTGCGTCACTGGCGAGGCGAGCTCGAGCAGTGGGAGGCGGAGCTCGACCGCATCGACGCGCGCGCGAACCCGATGCTGCAGCGGCGCCTCGCGGTGACGGACGAGCGCGACCACGACCGCACGGTCGCCTTCAAGCGCCTGGGCTACGAGGGCCTCGTCGACCGCGCCCGCTCGGAGATCGCGTGGGCCGAGCGCGGCCTCACCCTGCTCGACGACCTGTACGGCCCGGCGGACGCCGGCCTCGGCCACGCCTGACCCGGGCCGGAACGGGGCGGCCTCTCGCCGCCGGACCCGCGGCCTGACTTCAGAGCCGCCCGGCACCGTTGCCGCATCGGGCATCGGTCGAGAGCCCCGCTCCCGGCGGGCCGACGGCTCCCATTCGCGCTGGCGCCACGGCTCGACCGGGCGGGTCCCAGCGCCAGCGCAGCGGCGACTTGGACCGCAGATCGTGCGGCGGCCCGTCGGGCGGGTGCAGCGTCAGCGGGCCCTTGCCCTCGCGCCGGATGCGGTGACCCCGGTGGTGCAGGTTCATGTGGTGGTAGCGGCACAGCAGCACACCACGGTCGATGTCGGTGCGGCCGCCGTGGGCCTTCCACTCGTCGATGTGATGCGCCTCGCAGTACGAGGCGGGCATCGTGCATCCGGGCCAGACGCACCCGCCGTCGCGGACCGCGAGCGCGAGGCGCTGCTTCGGGGTGAAGAGCCTCTGGTCGCGTCCGACGTCGAGCGGGTTGCCGCAGGCGTCGACGACGACCTCGACGGCGCCGCTGCCGCAGATCGCCTGCTCCACCGCGATCGTCGGCACGGCGTCGCCGCCGTCCTCGAGGTGACCCACCGGATCGTCCTTGACCACGACGATTCGGACGCCGGGCCGGCGGGCCCCGAACACCTTCTCTGCCTCCGTGGTCGCGCCGGCCGTCAGCACGTCGAGCACGAGGTCGTAGGCCAGCTGCTCGTTCGTGCGAGGGTCGTCGATCAGATGCTGCGCGGCGGCGGCCTCGTCCGGGTCGACGAACCGCGGCCCACCTCGACGTGGGCGCAGGGCGGCGTCGATCATCGCCTTCACCCACGCGGCGCCGTGGTCGTCGAAGCGGATGCGGGCATGCCGCACGCCCTGCTCGTCCGTCCACATCCGGAACGACCTGGCGTCGTGCCGCGCGAGATAGCGTGCTTCGGCGCCCGTCGGGTCGAGGCGGTCGCGGATCTGCCGGGCCGCGGCCGCGAGATCCTCCACGGTCCGCACCGCCACCTCGTCCAGCAGCTGCTCCGACGCGAGCCGCCACGCCTCGACCGCATCTGGGGTCGCTGCCTCCTCGCCGGGCTCGACCGGGGGCGCATCGAGCCCCCGCAGGATGGCATCCGCCTGCGCGGTGGTGATCCGTCCGTCCATCAGTGCCGCATCGACCACGGAATGCCACGGCGCCGCGATCACGGCCTCTTGGGCGCTGGGTTCCCCCGCCACCCGCGGAGACGTCCCCGCCTCGAGCAGCGCCTCCCCCAGTCGCACGCGCTTCGCCGCGTCGGCACGCGATGAGCCCGACAGCTCCTGCACCAGCGAGGCCGCGTTGCGGTGCCCGCGCGACTGCGCCAGGCCGCCATGACCCGACGCTCGATCGGACCGCGACGCGACCACGCCGGCGCCGATCGCGCTCATCCGCTCGCCGGCCTGCGTGAGCTGCGCCGCGAGCGCGAGGAACCGCACGACATCGTCATCCGCGAACCCGCTCACGTCTCGCACGGCAGCGAAGACGAACGCCGTGACGGCGTCGATCCGATGCTCGAGTTCGGTGAGGAGGTCCATGCCTCGAGCCAACCACCAACCACCGACATTCCAAGCCCGAAATCCCAGGCCAGCGGCTAAAACCGGAGATCTGTGGATAGGCGCACCGTTACTCGACGTGTGGACGAATGACCCGCGCGGCCGGCAGCACCGACACCTCGCAGGCCGCACCGTGACGGTGCCTCACACCTCGACGACATCCCCACCGCGAGGCAGCGCATCGCCGAACGTGATCGGCACGGCCCGCGCGCCCTCCGGCTCCCGGGAGTCCATCGCCTGCAGGTGCAGATGCGGCTCGGTGCTGTTGCCCGAGTTCCCGCACCGCCCGATCGCATCGCCCGGAACGACCCGCTGCCCGACGCGCACGTCGACACCGCCCTGCCGCAGGTGGCACAGGGCGACGACGATCCCGTCGCGCTCGATCAGCACGTGGTTGCCGGCGAGCGCGACCCATCCCGCCGCGATCCGACGGCGCTGAGTCAGGGCGTAGGCGATCGACGGGATGCCGCGGAACGCCGGATGATCGGGCTCGGCGTCGCGCGCGGCGATCACCACGCCGTCGACGGGCGACAGGATCGGACGCCCGAAGCCCGGGAACCGCTCGGGCGCCTCGGGCCTCACGAGGGAGGACGGCCTGATCGGCGCGGTGCGCGCGCCTGCCTCGACCGGGACGAAGTCGATCGCGTACGACGTGGCCAACAGCGTCGTGCCGTGGCTCGGCACCCGGTCGGCCGGACTGTTCTGCACCAGCCACCGCCCCGCGAACGGGTAGGCGAGGTCGAGCGCGCCGTCCACGTGGCCGGATCGGTCAGGTGGCGTACTCGAGCAGGTCACCGCCGAGCGCGTGAAAGGCGCTGTGCACGCGGTGCCGGTGCATCAGCGAGAGGTCGTCGAACGCGACGATCAGCGCGTAGGCGAACGCGCCGCGCCGCCCCGCGAGCACACCGGCATCCGCGCGGACGCCGCGCTCGCGCCCGGTCTTGGCGAAGTGCACGAGCCCGTGCCCGTCCGGCTCGTGCGAGAACGGATCGCCGCCGACCGCGGCGCCGACGAGGCCCACGTCCGTCACGGGGCTGAGCCAGCCGACGACGCGCTCGCTCACGGCGGGCGAGACCGCGGTGCCGCCCGCGAGGGACGCGAACAGCGCCGCGAACTCCCGCGCGGTGCCGAGGGCGATGTAGGGCGCGTCGTCCGGGCCGCGCTCGGAGCGGAACCCGTCCAGCAGCGCCGAGCGCGGCATCCCGAGCTCGACGATCCGCCGGGTCACGCTCTCGTGCCCGACCTGGTCGAGCAGGGCGTTCGTGGCGGCGGCGTCCCCGGCCGCGGCGGCGAGCACGGCGAGATCGACGATCGGCAGGGTCGGCGCGGCCATCGCGCGCCACAGGCCGGTCGGGGCGGGCGCCTCGGCCTCCGAACGATCGGCGAGCGTGTGAGGGTCGAGCGAGCCGTCCTCGATGCGCGCCGCGGTCTCCACGAGCAGGGGCACGACGCCGAGGCCCCCGATCGGCAGCGGCAGGTGGTCGTCGCCGGCGAGCACGACCTCGCCTCGGTCCAGGTCCGCCACGTGCACGGCGACGCGCGCCCCGGCGAGCGACAGTCCCTCGAGCGCATTCGTCGTCGAGCGGAACGTGCGCGTCTGCCGGCCGCGGCCACGCCGCATGCCGCGCCGCGTCGACTGCGGCACGTTCATCTCGCTGCGGGGATCTGCTCCCACGTCCGGTCCTTCTGTCGGTCCCCTGGTCTTTGTCCGCCGTCCATTCTGCGCCTTCCCGGGCGGCTCGCGCTGTCGCTCAGGCGACGAACTGATGAAGATGCGGCACACGTATCCCGGAGACCGGAATACCGAAAGCACGCCATCCGTCATTCAGGCGATCAAGCCCCGGAAATCGCTCGCGTCGAGCGATCCGATCGCCGCCGGATCATCGCCCGCCAGCACGTCCCGGAACAGGCGCGACTTCTTCTCCTGCATCGCGACGACCTTCGCCTCAATCGTGCCCTTCGAGATGAGGCGGTACACGACGACCGGGCGCGTCTGCCCGATCCGGTGCGCGCGGTCGGTCGCCTGCGCCTCGGCCGCGGGGTTCCACCACGGATCCAGCAGGATGCAGTAGTCGGCCTGCGTGAGATTGAGACCGAAGCCGCCCGCCTTGAGCGAGATGAAGAACACCGGCACGTCGCCCGACGTGAAGCGCTCGATCATCCGCTTCCGCGCGCCCATGGAGACGGATCCGTCCAGATAGGCGTAGGAGAGCCCGCGCCTGTCGGCGACGGCGGCCGCGCGGCCGAGGAACTGGGTGAACTGGCTGAACACCAGCACGCTGTGGCCGTCGGCCACGATCTCGTCGAGCAGCTCGCCGAGCTTCTCGAGCTTGGCCGACGGCGCGGTGCCGTCGCCGACCAGCTCGGGGTCGAGCGCCAGCAGGCGCAGCGTCGTGAGCGAGCGCAGGATCTCCATCCGGTTCGTGTCGACGTCGTCCAGCAGGCCGAGCACCTTCTGCCGCTCGCGCTGCAGCCGCATGGCGTAGGCGCGCTGATGCGCGGGGTGCAACTCGATCTCGAGCAGCTGCTCGGTCTTCTCCGGAAGGTCGGACGCGACCTCCTCCTTGGTTCGGCGCAGCATGAACGGCCGCAGGCGCCGGCGCAGCCGGTGCAGCCGCTCGCCGTTGCGCTCGCGCTCGATCGGCTTGCGGTACTGCTCGGTGAACGACCGCTCGCCGCCGAGCAGCCCGGGCGCCACGAGCGAGACGAGCGCCCACAGCTCGAGCAGGTTGTTCTCGAGCGGCGTGCCGGTGATGGCGAACTTGCTCGGCACGTCCAGCACACGCGCGCACCGATGCGTCTGCGCGCGGTGGTTCTTGATCTGCTGCGCCTCGTCGAGCACCAGCACGCGGAACCCCAGCGCCTGGTACTCGTCGAAGTCGAGGCGGAACAGCGCGTAGCTCGTCACGACGAGCCGCGCGTCGCCGACGGCCTCGGCCAGCGTGGTGCCGCGCTTGCCGCTCGTCTCGTCGATCGCCGCCGTGGTCAGCGCCGGCGCGAAGCGGGCGGCCTCCGACACCCAGTTCGACACCACGCTCGTCGGGGCGACGACGAGGTATCTGTCCTCGGGCGCCTCCTGCCGCGCGCGCTCGAGCGCCGCCAGCACCTGCACGGTCTTCCCGAGGCCCATGTCGTCGGCGAGGATGCCGCCCAGCCGGTGCCGGATCAGGAAGTCCAGCCACGACAGGCCCGCGCGCTGGTAGTCGCGCAGCGTCGCGCGGAAGCCGTCCGGCACCTCGACCGGCGCGAGCCGATCGGCATCCGACAGCCCGCGCAGCTTCTCGAGCCACTCGTTCGTCTGCGCCTGCACGAGGCCGACGCCGACGATCTCCTCCCACAGATCGGTCTGCCAGCGGCTGATCCGCAGCGGGCCGGTCGGGCGATCCTGCAGTGCGCGGGCCTCGTCCAGCAGCTCCCGCAGCGGATCGAACTGCGTCTGGCTGAGCGTGAACACCGTGCCGCTGGGCAGCACCACGTAGCGGTCGCGCGCCACGAGCGCGGTCAGCAGCATGCCGAACGGCACCGCCTCGCCGCCCACCTCGACGCTCACCTCGAGGTCGAACCAGTCGTTGCCGTGCGGCGCCGTGGAGACGTGCACGACGGGCGGATCGGCCGCGAAGCGGTACTCGGGAAGCGCGTCGGTCTCGTCGATCCGCAGCCCGTCGATGCCGCGCAGCACCGGCAGCACCGCCGTGCGGAACTCGACCGTCTCGTCCCTCGTCAGCATCGCGGCGCCGAAGCCCGTGCCCTGCCGGGCGCCGAGCAGGTCACGCCGCTCCCCCGCCGCCGCCTCGGCCGCGTCGCCGATCGCGCGCTCCTCGGCGGGGATCCGGATGGCGCCGGCGTCCGGGTACTCCCAGCGCCAGGCGAGCGTCGCGCGCTGATCGGCCTGCGCGAGCGTCAGGACGAGCGTGGGCCGGGGCGGCGCGGGGATGTCGTACGCGACCGACCGCAGCGGCGCGATGCGGCGCAGCTTCGGCAGGTAGTCGCGCTCGAAGTCGGCGAGCGCCTCATCCGGGATCGTGAACGGCTCGCCCTGCATCAGCCGCGTGAAGGCCTCCGCCAGGGGCTCGCGCAGCGGCACGAGCTCGCGCACGCCCTCGTCGCCGGCGAGCGCCATCGCCGCGACGGGCGCGCCGACGGGCAGGATCCGCTCGCCCTGCGTCCGCAGATCGATCACGGGCTGGACGTGAAGGGCGTCGTCCCGCCGCTCGAGCGTCAGGTGGTGCGCGGCCGGTTCGGCGCGCAGGGCGACCTCGGGCTGCGCCTTCGTGTCCGCGACGAGCTGCACACCCGCGTCCCGCAGCTCGACGAGCACGTCCCACAGGCCGCGGCTGGGCAGCTCGTCGAGCCGGATCCACTGCGGCGCGCGATCGTAGGATCCCCAGCGACTGCGGTACGCCGGTCGCGCCGAAGCGCCCGATCCGGCCGACCCGGGGAAGTGCTCCCGCGCCTCGTACAGCGCCTCGAGCTCGCCGAGCGCGCGGCGCTGCTCGGCCGTGATGCCCTTGCCGTCGAGGTCGCGCCAGCCGATGCCGGTGCGCACCCACGTGCCGCGCGCGCCGCGCAGCGCGGGGCGGATCTGCACGCCCTCCCCGTCCGCGCCGACCAGGAGCGCCACGTCGGTCGGCTCGGCGTCGCCGCCGTCGTCGAGCGCGCGCTCAAGCGCACGCCGCCACGGCTCCACGAGGCCCGATCCGCGCGGCAGGTTCGTGCCCGAGGTCGCACCGTGCGCGACGAGATGCAGGATGGCCGCCGCGTGCACGCAGCCGTCCTTGCCGCACTCGTCGCAGTCGACGCTCACGCCCTCGCGGTCGTTCAGGTCGACGTAGATCGTCCACCGGCCGACGCGGCCCTCGTACGAGGTGGTGCCGCCGAGGTCGAAGCGCTCGACGATGCGGGCCACGCCCTGCTGGGCGAGGTGCGCGCCGTGGCGCACCATCCACACGGGCAGGATCCGCGGCAGGTCCGCGGGACTCAGCTCGAACGGCACCCCACGAGCCTAGGCGCGGCAGCGGACAGCGGACGCGGCCGAATCGCTCGACCCTCCCCCACCCGTTCGCGAGCGGAGCCGCCATGCCGGGGACAGGAGGCCGAAGGGAGGCTCCGGGCTGACGCTAGGGTGCGCTTATGATCGATCACCGCACCTCGAGGACGCGTCGCGGGTCGATGCCCGCGACCACGGTCGCCGCGATGGCCCTGACCGCGGCCGCCCTGCTCTCCGGCTGTGTCGCGGCTCACGAGACAGAGGAGGAAGCCGCCGACGTGGCGTGCCTCTACCCGACGTCCGACATCGCCGCCCTGATCGCGGAGAAGCCCCGATCGACGCCTCTCGACCCCGCGGGCATCGTCGCGGTCGACGGCGGTACGGGCGACGTCGCGACCGGCGAGGCCCCGGTCGTGGTGATGATGAGCTTCGGCACCGACCACGAGCAGGTCGGGCTCTGGGCGCTGAGCGAGCTCGAGCGCGACGCCGAGGTGTTCGCCGTCGATGAGGTCGCCAAGGAGGTCTCGCTCTGGTCCCCGTCCCCGAGCGCGGTTCCCTCACCGAGTGACGCAGCGCTGGAGCGGGCCCGGGCCTGCCTTCGGTGAGCGAACGGGCGCCGGCGCGTCGTCGAGCGGAGCCGTTGGCCGCTCACTCCCCGACGTACCAGGGCGTCAGGGTCATCTCACCGCCGTCGACGACGTCGAGCATCTCGGTCGCGGTCGTCCGCTGAGCGCCCGGCCACTGCGCCATGAGCACCGTGAGCTCGCTGAACCTTCCCGTCGGCGCTCGCCACACGAGATCGGCCCGCGCGCTGCCGCCGGGCTCGAGGGTCACGGCGTCCGGCCCGATCGACTCACCGACCGACGAGTGTTCCCGCGGCTCGATCAGCGGACGGATCGCATTGCCCTCCGGAGAGGCGAACGCAAGGTCGGGGAGGCCGTTCACGTCGCACGCCGCGGACGAGACGTTGCGCACCTCGAACGCGAGATAGCGCGTCCCCGTGGCGGCGTCCGAGCCGGCGATCGACACCACGACGTCGTCTTCCGAGCAGCGTCCCGGGAAGTCCGGAGCGGCGCTCGACGCGACCTCCGAGGGCGGATCGGTGGGAGCGGGCGGCGCGGACGGCTCCGTGGGCTCCGGCTGGGCCACCTCGGTGCTCG
Organism: Microbacterium sp. JZ31; assembly: GCF_016805985.1. NCBI lineage: Bacteria > Bacillati > Actinomycetota > Actinomycetes > Micrococcales > Microbacteriaceae > Microbacterium > Microbacterium sp. JZ31. The sequence goes on along the minus strand of NZ_CP017661.1, from coordinate 33,795 downwards.
CAGACTGCGCCGCCCCACGCGTCGCCGCCGCGAGACATGTCGCGGCGACGGCAGCGGCGACCACCAGTCCCACGCACAGGATGAGCACGCCGCGAGCCCGCGGGCGCGGACTCGGCACCCCACTCAGTGCGACGGCGACGACGGCGGGGATCCAGCCCCAGAGCAGGCCCCATCGCGCCGCCTCCCACAGCGCGGGCACCGTGAAGGTCCGCAGGAAAGATCCGCCCGCACCACCGAAGCTCTCCGTCCAGAGCAGCCACTCCCCCAGCTGAGCGACGCCGGCGACGCCCACGCCGACGATCACGACGCCGCCCCACAGCACGAGCGCGCGAACCCACCGGCGGTGACTCGGCCGGATGCGGAGAACGAACACCGAGACTGCCGCGAGTGCGAATCCGACGGTGAAGAGCAGCGCGAGCCAGATCATCGCGGGCCACGGCGCGACGGTGTAGTCCGCGTGGGCGGGGATGATCGTCGGCACCCAGGGCTCGATCGCGTGCCAGACCTCGGGCGAACCGCGCCACGCCAGCGCGCGATGCAGAAGGTCGGCCGCGATGACGGCGAGAACACCCGCCACCGCGTACGCCATCCATCCGATCCGGGCGACGACCGATCGACGCTCTGTTCCGAGCGATTCAGCGTGCTCCTGCGTCTTCACGGCTGAAGTCTCGCACTCGATTCCCCGACGGATGGCAACGGGCACCGCGGCGCCGCGGCCCACCGATCGGCCGCGGACAGCGGACCCCGGCCGCGGCCTTCCGGCTCAGCGCGGCGCGAAGCGCACCTCCCGCACGCGCGCGGCGCCGCGCTCGACCCGGATGCCGAGCACGCGCCCCGTGAAGCCCGTCGCGACCTCCGTCGAGAGGTAGCGGCCGTCGATGCGTCCGAGCGCTCGGCGATCCGCCCCGACCGCCAGCACGAGGTCGTCCGGGCCCGCCGTCTCGGAGGGGACCGAGTCGATCCAGACGATGCCGTCCGGGTCATCCGCCTCGCCGAGCACGACGTCGACGCCGCCGACGGTCCAGGTCGCCGTCGCGCGCGAGCCGTCCCGCCGCACGCCCACGCGATGGCGGTCGTCCAGCCGCACCTCGACGTGCGCGACGGCGTCGGGCGTCTCGATCTCGACGCGCGCCTCCCAGGAGAGGGCCTCGACGCGCGCGTAGACGCCCGAGCCCTCGGCCGCCTCGACCTCCAGGCCGTCGGCGCCGGCGCGCGCGAAGCGCTCGGGCCACGCGCCGGGCGACACCCACCGCGGCCCGAGCGCGTCGAAACGGTCGACGAAGCCCGTCACGGGTGGCACCTCGGCGTCGGAGGGCCGGATGACGGGCCAGTCGTCCCGCCAGTCGACCTCGGCGAGGAACGTCTCGCGCCCGTTCACGTGGAAGCTCGGCGTGTAGCCGGCCGTGCGCACGCCGAGGTGGACGGCGGCCCAGCTGCCGTCCACCCGCTCGACGAGGTCGGCGTGCCCCACGTTCTGCACCGGGTGCTCGGTGCTGCGGTGCGTGTAGATCGGGTTGCTCGGCGGCGCCTCGAACGGGCCGCGCGGGTCGCGCGAGCGCACGGCCGAGATGCCGTGGCCCCGCTCGGTGCCGCCCTCGGCCGTGACGAGGTACCACCAGTCGCCGCGCCGGTACAGGTGCGGCCCCTCGGTGTGACCCATGTCGGGCGAGCCGCGCCAGATGACCCGCGGCTCGTCGAGCACGAGCCCCGCCAGCGGATCGATCGCGGCCTGCCAGATCGCCGATCCGCCGTCCGCCCAGCTGCAGTACGACACGAGGCACGTCCCGTCCTCGGTCCAGGCGAGGTCCGGATCGATGCCGTCCAGTCCGCGCAGGACGATCGCGTCCGACCACGGCCCCTCGGCGGCGGGCGCGTGGAACAGCCGCTGCCCGCCGCCGTCGCCCACGTCGGTGACGATCAGCCAGAACCGCCCGTCGTGGTGCCGCAGCGTCGGGGCGTAGATGCCGCCGCTCGCGCGCGACCGCGCCGCGGGGAACTGCGCGTCGCGCGTCAGGACGTGGCCGACGAGCGTCCACGTGACGAGGTCGCGCGAGTGCCGGATCGGCACCCCCGGCACGTACTCGAACGTCGAGTGGGCGAGGTAGTAGTCGTCGCCCACGCGGCACACGCTCGGGTCGGGATGGAAGCCCGGCACCACGGGGGCGAACTCCGCCGTCGTCATGCGTGCACGTCCAGCGTCGTCTCGACCGGGAGATCCTGGGAGGAGGGACCGGCGGCGATCCGGTACGAGCCCGGTCGCACGCGCAGCACGCCCTCGTGCAGCCAGTCCTGCGGCGAGCCGTCCAGCCGCACCGACGGGTCCCACGTCGCGAGGCGCTCGACCGCGAAGGGCAGCGCGACGTCGCGGGTCTCGCCCGGCTCCAGGCGCACGCGCTCGTAGGCGAGCAGCAGCCGACGCGGCGCGTCGTGGTCGGAGCGCAGCGCGTACACCTGCACGAGCTCCTCCGCGGCGCGCGATCCCGCGTTCCGCACGCGCACCCAAGCCTCGACGACGCGCTCGTCCGCGCGCGGCGTGAGCGCCGGGTGCCGATGCGTCGGATCGGGCGCCGGCGTGCGCTCGGCGGACAGCGTCACGTCCTCGTACGCGACGGTCGTGTACGTCAGCCCGTGTCCGAACGCGAACGCGTAGGGCTCGGGCTGGTGGCGATAGGTCGCCCGCTGACGCAGCGTGTCGTAGTCGAACAGATCGCCCGCCTGCTCGGGCGTCGCGGGCCACGACTGCGCGAGACGCCCGTACGGCTCGCGGTCGCCTGAGAGCACATCCGCGATGCCGCGGCCGAGCTCCTGGCCGCCGTGACTCGACCACACGACGGTCTCGGCGTCGACGCCCAGCACGTAGGGATAGCTCGACACGATCGTGAGGACGCTGCGGTCGTTCGCCGCGCGCACCGCGCGCCACAGGCCCGCGGCCGACTCGGGGAGCCGGATGTGCGGGCGGTCCTCGGTCTCGCGACCCGCGAGATGCGGGTCGTTGCCGACCGCGACGATCACGACGTCCGCCTCCGCCGCGGCCTCCGCCGCGGCATCGACACCCGTCCGCACGACCTCCACCGCGAACCGCTCGGCGGTCTCGGGCGTGACGGCGTCGGCGACGAGCAGGCCGACCTCGCGCAGCGCGCGCAGCCACCGTCCCGACCCGAGGTGCAGCAGTGACCACGTGCCGTCCTCGTGCTCGAGGCGGCGGAAGCTCTCCTGCGCGACCCAGCCGCCCACGCGCTCGGCGTCGGCGCGCATCGGGAACGCGCCGCCGGTCAGCAGCCGGCCGCTCGCGTGCGAGCGCAGCGTCAGGATGCCGTCGCCCCAGTCGGTCACGTCGAACAGCGCGTCCGGACCGGCCTCCTCCGCGTCGGCGACCACGACGGTTCCTTCCGCGTCGGAGCGCACGTACCGTCCCGCCCGCAGCGCGATCGTGTCGGCCCCCGTGACGACGTCCACCCGCGCGCCGGCGTAGCGCTCGGCGAGGCCCGCCGCGATGCCCACCGCGTACGGCGGCGTGCCGGCGTACCAGTCGGTCAGCACGGCGTCCGCGAGCGGCCCGATCACCGCGATGCGCTGCGGCGGCGAGAAGGGCAGCATCCCCGCGTCGTTGCGCAGCACGACGACCGACTTGGCCACCACGTCCCGCGCGAGCGCGCGGGACTCCGGCCGGTCGATCGCGTCGGCGCCGATCGCGGCGTACGGATCCTCCGTGCCGTCGAACTCTCCCGTGCGGATGCGCAGCTCGAGCAGGCGCAGCACCGCGCGGTCGACGTCATCCTCGGTGAGCAGCCCCTGCGCGAGCGCGTCGCGCACGGCGTCGATCGTCGGCTGCGAGTCGGCGTCGCCGTCCGTGAACGAGTCGAGCCCCGCGCGGATGAGCGCGGCCGTCGCCCGGACCCTGTCGGGCTGCGCCCGCTGCAGCGTCACGAGAAGCGTCGGGGCGTGCGCATCCGACACCACGGCGATCGACTCGTCGCTCCAGGACCGCGCCTCGGCGACGAGCTCGGGCTGCGTGTGCGCCGGGGCGCCGTTGACACGGTTGTACGCGAGCATCAGTCCGCCGCCGACGCCCTCCTCGATCGCGGGGCGGAACGCCGGCAGCTCCTCCTCGTGCAGCGTGCGCGGGGACAGCTCGGACGACGTCACGGAGCGATCCGTCTCGTTGCTGTAGCCGAGGAAGTGCTTGAGAGCCGGCACGGTGCGCCACACCCGCGGATCGCGTCCGCGCAGCCCGCGCGAGTACGCGGCGCCGAAGTGCCCCGTGAGGTGCGGATCCTCCGCGTACCCCTCCTCGTTACGTCCCCACGCCGGGTGCCGCAGCGTGTTGACGACGGGCGCCCACACGTTCAGGCTGACGGCCGGATCCGCCGCGCGCTTGGCGCGCACCTCGGTCGAGGCGACCGCGCCGACGGCCTCGATCGCCTCGGTGTCCCAGGTCGCGGCGAGGCCGACGGGCTGCGGGAACACCGTCGCGGTGCCGAGCCAGGCGACGCCGTGCAGCGCCTCGCACCCGGTCTGGAACCTCCCGACCCCGAGCCGCTCGATGGCGGGCGTCACCTGGTGCAGCATCGCGATGCGCTCGTCGAGCGTCAGGCGCCCGAGCAGGTCGCGCGCGCGTGCCGCGGGCGGCAGGTCGGTGCGGCGGTAGTCGACGATCTTCATGCGTGCTCCCCCGCGCGCTCCCGGGCGCCCTGCGCCACCGTGATCCGGATCTCCTCCGCGCCGTCGGCACGCGCGATCCGGTCGCCCGCGCGCAGCGCCCATCCGGCCCGCGCGTCCTCGCTCGACGCGATGATCTCCGCGCCCTCGCGGCGCACGCGGAACGTGGTCGGCGCCGCCCCGTCGAAGCCGGGCACCGTGGTGACGCCGTCGTGGCCGTCGGCCAGCTCGAAGCACGTCAGCGTGACGCCGTCGGCCCAGTCGTAGTCGGGCCGGTCGTCGCGCGCGCCGATCGGCAGGACCGTGCCGGGTCGCACGCGCAGCGGCACCGAGTCGAAGCCGTGCGTCTCCGCGAGCCAGCGGCGCCCGGCCGCGACCGAGCCGTCGAGCAGGGACGTCCAGTCGCCCTCGGGCAGGTAGTACTCGACCGCTCCCGTCTCGGTGAACACGGGCGCGACGAGCAGCGCGTCGCCGAGCATGTACTGCCCGTCGGCGTCGAAGCCGCTGCGGTCGCCGGGGAACTCCAGCACCATGGGCCGCATCATGGGCGTGCCCTCGTGCGCCTGCTCGGCCACCGCCGCGAGATACGGCATGAGCGTGAGCTTGAGCTTTGTGAACCGGCGCGCGACGTCGACGGCCTCTTCGTCGAACGCCCACGGCACCCGCACGGAGTCGGAGCCGTGCAGGCGCGAGTGCGACGACAGCAGGCCGAACGCGAGCCAGCGCTTGAACACGGCGGGGTCGGGGGTCCCCTCGAAGCCGCCGATGTCGTGGCTCCAGTACCCGAAGCCGGACAGCGCGAGCGACAGGCCGCCGCGCAGCGACTCGGCCATGGACGCGAACGTCGAGTCGCAGTCGCCGCCCCAGTGCACGGGGAACTGCTGACACCCCGCCGTCGCCGAACGCGCGAAGAGCACGGCCTCGCCCGCGCCGCGGTGCTTCTCGAGCGCGCGGAACACGGCCGCGTTGTACAGCCGCGGGTAGTAGTTGTGCATGCGCACCGGATCCGAGCCGTCGTGCCACGCGACGCCCTCGGCCGGGATCCGCTCGCCGAAGTCGGTCTTGAAGGTGTCGACGCCCTGGTCCATCAGCCGGGCGAGGTGCTCGACGTACCACTCGGTCGCCTCGGGGTTGGTGAAGTCGACGAGGCCCATGCCCGCCTGCCACATGTCCCACTGCCAGACGCCGCCGTCCGTGCGCCGGAGCAGGTAGCCCTTCTCCGCCGCCTCCGCGAACAGCGCCGAGCGCTGGGCGATGTACGGGTTGATCCACGCCGACACGTGCAGGCCGCGCTCGTGCAGCCGCGACAGCTGGCCCGCCGGGTCCGGGAACGCGCGCTCGTCCCACGTGAAGTCGGTCCACTGGTACTCGCGCATCCAGAAGCAGTCGAAGTGGAACACGCTGAGCGGGATGTCGCGCTCCGCCATCCCGTCGACGAACTCGTTCACGGTCGCCTCGTCGTAGCTCGCGGTGAACGACGTCGTGAGCCACAGTCCGAACGACCATGCCGGCACGCGCGCCGGCCGCCCCGTCAGCGCGGTGTAGCGCCGCAGCACGTCCTTCGGGGTCGGGCCCGCGATCACGTAGTAGTCGAGCGTCTCCCCCTCGGTCGAGAACTGCACGCGCGAGTTGACCTCGGAGCCGACCTCGAACGACACGTTCGAGGGATCGTCGACGAACACGCCGTAGCCGCGGCTCGTCAGATAGAACGGCACGCTCTTGTAGGCCTGCTCGCTCGACGTGCCGCCGTCCGCGTTCCACGACTCCACGACCTGGCCGTTCTTCACGAACGCGCCGAACCGCTCGCCCAGGCCGTAGACCCGCTCGCCCGGCTCGATCGAGAGCTGCTGGTGCACCCACGTCCGGGGGCCGCCCCCGCCGGATCCCGAGCGATCCGCGTCCGGCGATCCGGTCATGTGGCCGACCGAGCGCGGCAGGGACGTCGTCAGGACGGTGCTGCCGCCGTCGGCGTCGAGCTGCTCGAACGCGAACCGCCACGAGCCGCCGCGCTCGACGCGCACGCGCAGGTCTCCCGCCGTCAGCACGCCGGCCGCCTCGTCGACCGCGACCTGCGGGCGGAAGGACTCCTCGGCGAAGGTCGCGAAGTCGGGGCCGCGGTGCACGGCTCCGGCGTGGCGCTGCACGCGCACCCGGATCACGCCCTCACGCGGAGCCGAGAACGTCAGCGTCAGCATGGGGCGGTTGAGGGTGTCGCCGCGATGCCGGATGTGCGCCGTCGGCGCGTAGACCGTCATCGTGCCCGCCGCCTCGTCGACGCGGATGTCGTCGACGTCGACCGCGTACAGCGGCGTGATCCCCGGCCTCGTCAGCCAGTACCCATCGGTGAACTTCACGTCCTGCGCCTTTCGATCAGCACCATCGCCTCGCCCGGCGCGACCTTCGCGCGCCGGCTCGTCCTCTGCCCCGTCAGCAGGTCCTCCGACCCCTCGGGAACGTCCACATCGACCGCGCTCTCGCCGTGGTTCAGCAGGAACAGCGCGCCCCCGCGCCGCACCGCCTCCAGCCCCTCCGGCACGTGCGGCACGGCGCCGCTCACGCCCGCGAGCGCCTCGTCGAGCACCGTCGCGAGCACGTCCTCGGAAACGACCGCGCCGAGGTACCAGACGGCACCATGCCGCGTGACGGCGGGACGGCCGGCCAGGTCGCCCTCGGCGAACGTCGCGAGCACCTCGGCGCCGTCCGTCCGCAGCCGCTCGGCCAGGATCGTGGCTCGCGCGGTCGACGGGCCCGTCGGCTCGCCCGACGGGAGGGCGAGCGCGAGGCCGTCATCCGGCAGCCCGACCCACTCCTCCCCGCTCGCGCCGATCAGGTCGCGCAGCGGGACGGGCGAGCGGCCCGTGAGGATCGCACCGTGCGCGTCCGCGACGCCGCTGAACGGCCCGATCACGATGCGCGCGCCCGCCGCGGCCGCGCGCCGCAGCTCGTCGGCGGCGTCGTCCTCGATGACGTAGCTGTGCGGCACCAGCACGACCTCGTACCCGCTGAGGTCGGCGCCCGGCCGCACGATGTCGGTCGCGACGCCCCGTCGCCACAGCGCGCCGTGCCAGCGCTCCAGCTGCGCGATCGTGTCGTGCCGGGTGGTCGGCCGCGCGGGCTCGGACGCCGCCCACCAGCCCTGCCAGTCGAACAGCATCGCGACGCGGGCGTCCACGCGGCCGCCCACGACCGGCCGCAGCCGCGCGAGGTCGGCCCCCAGCCGCTCGACGCCGCGGAAGGCGTCGGTGTCGGCGCCCGCGTGCGGCAGCATCGCCGAGTGGAACCGCTCGGCGCCGGCCCGGGCCTGGCGCCACTGGAAGAAGCACACGCCGTCCGCCCCGCGCGCGACGGCCTGCAGCGAATCGAGCCGCATCCGGCCGGGCGACTTCGGAAGGTTGTGCGGGCGCCACGACACCGCGCTCGCGGCCTGCTCCATGAGCAGCCACGGACGCCCGTCGCCCAGCGAGCGCGCGAGGTCCTGCACCAGCGCGATCCGCTGCGGGGAGTCGGGCGCCGCGGGATCCGGATACTGGTCGTCGGCGATCACGTCGAGGTCCTCCGCCCACGACCAGGCGTCCACGAGGGGGAAGAAGCCCATCAGGTTGGTGGTGATCGGCTGCGTCGCGCCGGATCGCCGGATCGCGTCGCGCTGCTCGCGGAAGCACGCCCGCAGCTCGTCGGACGTGAAGCGATGGAAGTCGAGCGTCTGCGCGGGGTTCAGCAGATACGGCGCGCGCCGGGGCGGCAGGATGTCGTCGAAGTCGCGATACCCCTGCGACCACACGCGCGTGTCCCAGGCCTCGTTGAGCGCCGCGATGGATCCGTACCGCTCCCGCAGCCATCCGCGGAACGCGCGCGCCGCCTCGTCGCCGTAGTCGATCTGCCCGAACTCGTTGCCGACGTGCCACATCCGCACGGCGGGATGCGCGGCGTAGCGCTCGGCCAGGTCGGTCGCGATGCGCAGCGCGGCGTCGCGGTAGGCGCGCGCGGAGGGTGCGAACTGGTTGCGCGATCCGGCCGCCAGGCGCACGCCGTCGCGGTCGACCGGCAGCGTCTCGGGGTGCAGGATGCCGAGCCAGGGCGGCGGCGACGCGGTCGGCGTGGCGAGATCCACCGCGATGCCGTGCTCGTGCAGCAGGTCGAGCACCTCGTCGAGCCAGGCCCATTCGCGCGTGCCCGGCTCGGGCTCGAGCGTCGACCAGCTGAACACCCCGACCGTGACGAACGTCACGCCGGCGCGCCTCATCAGCGCGACGTCCTCGCGCCAGGTCTCGCGCGGCCACTGCTCGGGGTTGTAGTCGCCGCCGAACAGCACTCCGCGATCCGCGCACAGCCGCGCGAACCCTTCGCCCGCGGCGAGGCCTGCCATCCCCGGATCGGGGGCGCCGGTGATCACGTGTTCGACTCCATCGTCAACTTTCGAAGCGCTTCAACAGCGAGACCTTATAATAGGTTGAGAGCGATGTCCAAGAACCTCATCTGACATCGCGGCAGGGCAGCTTCCGTCGACGACGACGGGCGCATGATGCAACGAGCCGGGCGCACCGGATCGGGCGCGGAAGGATGACGATGGTCACGATCGCCGACGTCGCCGAGAAGGCGGGCGTTTCGATCTCGACGGTGTCGTACGCCATGAGCGGCAAGCGGACGATCTCGCCCGCCACACGCGCGCGGGTCGAGGCCGCGATAGACGCCCTCGGCTTCCGGCCCCACGCGGGCGCGCGCTCCCTCGCGTCGCGCTCGACCCACGTGATCGGCCTGCAGGCGCCCCTGCGCCCCGGCGTCGACGTGCACGTCGTGATGGAGATCGTCACCGGCGTCGTGACCCAGATGCGCACGCGCGGCTACGACATCCTGCTGCTCGCGGGCGACGACGCGCAGGGACTCGAGCGTGCGGCGAAGGCGTCGATGGTCGACGCGCTGCTGGTGATGGACATCGAGTCGGACGACCCGCGCATCGCTGCGCTCGCCCGCCTCGACGTGCCGGCCGTGATGATCGGCCTGCCCGCCGGACGCCGCAACGTGCCGTGCGTCGACTTCGACTTCGAGGGCGCCGGGTGGATGGCCGTCGACCGCCTCGCCCAGCTCGGCCACCGCCGCATCGCCCTGATCGGCTCGCCCGAGGAGGTCATGACGCGGCACACGTCGTACGCCGACCGGCTCGCGCGCGGCTTCGTCGCGGCGTGCGAGGACGCGGGCGTGGTGGGCACGGTGCACCCCTGTCCCGCCGGCGCCGGCGCGGTCGCCGCGATCGACGCCATCCGCGCGCAGGATCCGTCGATCACGGGCTTCTTCATCCACAACGAGGCGGCGCTGCCGCACCTCGTCGCGCGCCTGACCGAGCACGATGCGCACGCGGCCGACGCCCCCGCGGTCGTCGCACTGTGCCCCGAGAATGTGGCGCGCTCTGTTCCGTCGCTCACCGACAGCATCGCGGTCCCGGCGGTCGCGATGGGCGCGGCCGCGGCCGACGCGATCACGGACATGCTCGCGGGATCGCGTCCGCCCGGCGTGCGCCTGATCCCGCCGACGCTCACGACGCACGCCGCATGAACCTGGATCCGGACGGCCGCGTCGTCGGGGGGATCACGGGCTTCCTGACGTTCGTCCTGCTGAACGTCTCGTACCTCGTGCTGTGCCTGCCGGTCGTGACGATCGGGATGGCGACGAGCGCGCTGTTCGAGGTCACGATGCGCTACTCGGACGACGAGCAGGGCCGCCCGCTGCGCGACTTCTTCCGCGCCCTGCTGCCGAACGCGCTGCGCGCCACCGTGGTGGCCGCCGCGACGCTGCTGCCCGCCGCGGCGCTGGCGTTCAGCGGCCTGTTCTGGTTCGCGAGCGGCTCCGCGATCGGGGCGGGGGCCGCGATCCTGTCGTTCCTCGGCGCCGTGTACCTGTTCGCCGCGTTCCTGTACGGCATGGCGCTCGTGGGCCGCTACCGCGGCACGATCGGCCGCACGATCGTCAACGCCCTCCGCCTTCCCGGCGCCGAGCCCCTGCGCACCATGCTGCTCGTGGTGATCCCGGCGACCGCGGTCAGCCTCGCGATCATCTTCCCGCCGTTCACGTTCATCCTGCTCACCATCGGGTGCTCGCTCGCGGCCTACGGCGCGGCCTTCCTCTTCCGCGGCGTGTTCGCGCGGTACTGAGTCCGGCCGCGCCGAGCACCGAAGCGGGGCCGGGGCTTGTCCGCCCCGGCCCCGCCCGTCCTACTCCCTCATCACCCGAACTCTGCGGCCACCGCCTTGCGCGCGGCGTCCTGCTCCTTCGCCTTCTCTAGGTCGAACTCGTAGACCTTGTCGTAGCCCAGGCCCTCGGCGGTCTCCTGCAGCTCCGACAGCAGCGCGTCGAACTCGCCCTCGTCGCTCGCGAACGACATCTTCCACGAGTACTCGACGATCTTCGCCTTGACCTGGTTGCGCAGCGTCTCGATCTCCGAGGAGTCGGCGGGCTGCGTGTAGCCGGCGCCCGCGCCGACCGCGAGCTGGTCGTTCTCCTTGAGGAACTCCATGGTCGACGTCGCGCCCATGTGCTCCGACCAGTCCTTGGTGAACGCGTTCTGCTGCGTCTTCTGGAAGGACGGCCAGAACGTGTAGTTGTACGGGAAGCCCGTGTTCGGGTCGACGTCGGCAGGCAGCACGACCGGCACGTTCAGCGCCGAGACGCCGTCGCGGTAGGTGCCGCCGCCCCACTCCTCGGGAACCGCGTTCTCGCCGCTGAGCAGCGCCTCCATGCCGAACTCCGTCAGCTCCGGCTCGCCGTCGGCGTTGATCTCCCAGTTGAGCTCCTGCGGGCCGGCAGCGGCGCCGGTCTGCGCGCCGTTGGCGTACGCGCCCTCGGGCGAGTAGAGCCAGTCGATGAAGGCCGCGACGCGCTCGGGGTCCTCGGCCTTCGAGCCGATCGCGAGGATCTGCTTGCCGCCGTACACCTCGGCGCCGTACGAGAAGATCTTCTGATCCTTCATGTTCAGCATGCCGAACGCCTTGCCCTCGGCGGTGTTCTCGGGGGTGTTGTAGGCCGACTGCCCCAGCCACGGCCAGAACGAGAACAGCACCTGGCCGTTCTGGTACTTCGTGAACATGGTGTCGTAGTTCTGCGTCGTCGACTCGGGGTCGACGAGGCCCATCTCGTTCGCCTGCTGGAAGAACCGCAGGGAGCGGACGTACGCCGAGTCGTCGTCGAGGATGCTCTGGAACTCCGAGCCGTCCGCCTGGGCGAGCACGAAGCCCATCTCGTCGAAGCCGTAGTAGGTCGCCGGCTGCTTGGCGTTGTTCATGAAGTTGCCGTCCCAGTCCTTGAACAGCGACAGGCCGTAGACCGGCTGGCCGTTGTCCGCGGTCGGGTGCGCCTCCTGCATGTCCTTCAGCACGGGCAGCAGGTCCTCGAGCGTGTCGACCTCGGGGTAGCCGAGCTCGGCGTAGTGGTCCCAGCGCACGTAGGGGCCGAAGGTCGGCTCGAGGCCCTCCGACGGCTCGGTCGGCTTGATCGACGACACCTGTGTCGGGAACGCGAAGAGCCCGTCCTTGCCCTCGTTGAGCTTCTGCACCGCCGGGTCGAACCGGGACGCGTGCTCCATGCGGTCGTAGTAGGAGGAGGCGTCGAGCACGAGACCGCCGGCGACGAGCTCGTCCAGCTTCTCGCCCTTGTCCGTGATGATCAGGTCGCCGAGCTCGCCCGCCGAGACGCGCGTGTTGTAGAGCGTGTCGCCGCCGCCCGCCACGTTGGGGGCGATGATGTTGAGCTCCATGTTGAACTTGTCCTTGACGAGCTTGCCGAACCAGCCGCTCTGGATGCCCATGTAGTTCGCCAGGCCGTCGAACACGTCGAGCGTGATCGTCTCGTCCCAGCTCTCGGGGAAGGCGGCCGAGTCCGACCCCTCCGATCCCTGGGGCGCCTGCTGCTCGCCGGTCACGAGCGAGCAGCCCGCGAGCGACAGCGCCGCGAGCGACCCGGCGACGGCCGCGGCCGTCAGTCTCCTCAGCTTCATTGCCTTCCTTTCGTTCGAGCCCGGCCGTCAGCCCTTGACGGCGCCGAGCATGATGCCCTTGACGAAGAATCGCTGGAACAGGGGGTAGATGAAGATGATCGGCAGCACGACGATCACCGAGATGGTCATGCGGATCGACGTCGCGGTCTGCTGCGTCGCGGCGGCCGCGATGGATCCGAGGTTCCCGCCCGCGTTCTGCGCTGCTTGGGCGAGCGATGACGCCTGATTCAGGAACATGTAGAGCTGGTACTGCAGGGTGTAGAGGCTCTGGTCCGTGATGTAGATCAGCGTGTCCTGGAACATGTTCCACTGCATGACCGCCGAGAAGATCGCGACGGTCGCGAGGATCGGCGTCATGTTCTGCAGGTAGATCCGGAAGAAGATCTGCACGATGTTCGCGCCGTCGACCTCCGCCGCCTCCTGCAGCGAGCGCGGCATCGCCTCGACGTACGTCTTGACCAGGATGATGTTGAACGGCTGCACGAGGAACGGCAGCACGTACACCCAGAAGTTGTTCGTCAGACCCAGCGCCCGCATGATGATGAAGATCGGGATGAGGCCCGCGCTGAAGTACATCGTGATGATCGTGAAGCGGTACCAGAAGCTGCGGCCCCACATCCGCTCCTGCGTGAACATGAACCCCAGGAACGCCGACACGAGCACCGTCCCGGCCGTGCCGAGCACGGTGCGGCCGATGGTCACGGCCGTCGCGGTGGTGAGCCCCGGCAGCTGGAAGATCTCGGCGTAGTTCTCGAGGTGGACGCCGATCGGGAACAGCCGCACGTCGCCCAGCGCCGAGACGTCGTTCGCGCTGATCGAGTTGATGATCAGGTAGTAGAACGGGTACGCGCACAGCAGCGCGAGCACCGCGAACACCGTGTAGTTCAGGATGTGGAAGGCCAGGTCGCCGGCGCCGCGGCCGGCCGGCTCGACCTCGTGCGGCCGACCGGGGGCGACGAGGGTCGCGGTCTCTGTGACGGTCATCGGTCGGCCCTCAGATGATCGACGCGCCGCGCGTGCGCTTGGCGATCAGGTTGACGGTGAACAGGAGGATGACCGAGATGATGCTCTTGAGCATGCCGACCGCGGTCGCCATCGACAGGCTGTTGCCGGTCATGCCGATGTTGTAGACGTACAGGTCGAGCACCTCGATGTGCTCCCTGTTGAACGCGTTCTGGAACACGTAGTACTGCTCCATGCCGTTGTTGAGCAGGTTCGCGATCGAGAGCATCAGCAGCACGATGTAGGTCGGCATGAGCTGCGGCACCGTGATGTGCCACATGATCTGGAACCGCCCGGCGCCGTCGATCTTGGCCGACTCGTAGAGCGCGGGATCGATTCCGGCGATCGCGGCGAGGTAGATGATCGCGCCCCAGCCGAGCGTCTTCCACAGGCTCCACAGCGTCATGGTGAGCCAGACGCTCTCGCCGCCCGAATCGAGGAACTTGGCGGGCGTCGTGATGAGGCCCGAGTCCATCAGGACGTCGTTCACGAGGCCGCTGCTGGAGAACAGCGAGAACGCGATCATGTAGACGAGCACCCACGAGATGAAGTTCGGCATCGTCGTGAGCGTCTGCACCGCGTTGCGGAACCACGGCGCCTTGACCTCGTTCAGGAAGATCGCGAACGCCACCGGCAGCACAGAGGTCGCGATGCCGAGGAAGCTCATCGCGAGCGTGTTCGCGAGCACCTGGCCGATCTGCGCGACCTGGGTGGGCGAGCTGAACATCAGCTGGAACCACTGCAGCCCCACGAACTCGCTGCCCGCGAGCCCGAGCGCGGGCTTGTAGTCGTACAGCGAGTAGATCCAGCCGTACAGCGGGAAGTAGGAGAACAGGAACACGAGCACCAGGAACGGCACGATGCACAGGAACAGCCCGAACGACTTCCGGCCCGTCCTGCGGCGTCGCGTGCGTCGCGCCCCCGGCGTGTTCTCGGGCGCGGCCTCGGACACCGAGACCTCCTGGAGCACCGCCTGCGTGGTCACGCGCGTGCTCCCGGTCGGGCATTCTGGCGCCTGGTCATCTCACTCCCTCGTGATGGACGACTGGTCCGCTCGCTCCGCCGGTGGGGATCCGGAAAGGCGTCGAACCGCTTCGATGAATGTAGACACTCAGCGACCGTTTCGTCAAGACGGCGATCGGCACCCGAGACGCAACCGTGACGGATCCTCAGGTGCGCTCGGGCAGAATGGCTGTCCGTGCCGAACGAACCCGCTGCCCCGCTCGCCCAGGTCGTCCTGATCGGCGGACCCAGCGGCTGCGGCAAGTCGCGTCTCGCCGAGCAGTCGGGTCTGCCGCTGCTGCGCCTCGACGACTTCTACCGCTCGGGGGACGACCCCGCGCTGCCGCGCCTGAGCAGCGGTCAGGTCGACTGGGACCACCCCGGCTCCTGGCACCGCGATCGTGCTCTCGACGCGCTCGTGCGGCTCGCGCGGACGGGCCGGGCCGAGGTGCCGATCTACGACATCGCGGCGAACGGGCCCGTGGGCGTCCGGACGCTCGAGCTCGGCGCGCACACGCGCTTCGTCGCCGAGGGCGTGTTCGTGGCGGAGGTCGCGGACGATGCGCGGCGGCTGGGCATCCTCGCCGACGCCGTGTGCGTGCACCGCTCGCGGTGGCTCACGCTCGTGCTGCGGTTCGTGCGCGACGTGCGCGAGCACCGCAAGCCCGTGCCGTTCCTCATCCGGCGCGGACCGCTGCTGGCGCGCCGCGAGCCGCGGATCCTGGCGCACCTGCGGTCGGCCGGCTTCCGCGCCGTGTCGGTGCGCGGCATCCGCGGGCTGCTGTCGGTGTAGGCGACACGCGGAGCCGGCGGAGCGCCGACCCCGCGCGGTCCCGGATCACCAGATCGTGACGCGCTCCTGCGGGGGCAGCCACAGCGCATCCGCCTCGGTCACGCCGAACGCGTCGTAGAACGCGTCGATGTTGCGCACGATCTGGTTGCAGCGGAACTCGTTCGGCGAGTGGGGGTCGATCGTCAGCAGGCGGATGGTCTCGGCGTCGCGGCCCTTCTGCTGCCACACCTGCGCCCAGGACAGCAGCAGGCGCTGCACGCCCGTGTAGCCGTCGATCACCGGCGCCTCCTGGCCGCCGAGCGACAGCTCGTAGGCCTTCAGCGCGATGCCCAGGCCGCCGAGGTCGCCGATGTTCTCGCCGATCGTGAGCGCGCCGTTGACCTTGTGCGACTCGTCCAGCCCGAGCGGCGTCAGCGCGTCGTACTGCGCGATGAGCGCCTTCGTGCGCTCCTCGAACGCGGCGCGATCCGCCTCGGTCCACCAGTCCTTGAGCGAGCCGTCCGCGCCGTAGCGGCTGCCCTGGTCGTCGAAGCCGTGGCCGACCTCGTGCCCGATCACGGCCCCGATGCCGCCGTAGTTCGCGGCGTCGTCGCGCTCCGGATCGAAGAAGGGGTACTGCAGGATCGCGGCCGGGAACACGATCTCGTTCATGAGCGGGTTGTAGTACGCGTTGACGGTCTGGGGCGTCATGAACCACTCGTCGCGGTCGATGGGCTTGCCCACCTTGCCGATCTGGCGGTCGTGCTCGAACGCGCTCGCGCGGCGGACGTTGCCGAGCAGGTCGGTCGCGTCGATCTCGAGCGCCGAGTAGTCCTTCCACTTCACCGGATAGCCGATCTTGGGCACGAACGCGTCGAGCTTCTCGAGCGCCCGCTCGCGCGTCTCGGCGCCCATCCACTCGAGCGTCGTGATGCTCTGGCGGTAGGCCTCGATGAGGTTCGCGACGAGCTCGTCCATGGCCGCCTTGGCGGCCGGCGGGAAGTGGCGCTCGACGTACACGCGGCCGACGGCCTCGCCCAGCGCGCCCTCGGCGAGCGCGACGCCGCGCTTCCAGCGCTCGCGGATCTCCGGCACGCCCGTGAGCTCGGTGCCGTTGAACGCGAAGTTCTCCTGCACGAACGGCTCGGGCAGGTACGGCGCCGCGGCCCGCACGATCTTGAAGCGCAGCCACGCCTTCCAGTCGTCGATGCGCTCGTCCGTCAGCAGCGTGCCGAGGCCCTCGAGGAACGACGGCTGGTACGCCACGACCTCGGCGAAGGCGGCGGGGTTGCCCGGCGCGACGCCCTCGAGCCACGGCGTCAGATCGAGTCCCGCGAGCTGCTGGATCTCGTCCCATGACTTCAGGTTGTATGTCGCGACCGCGTCGCGGCTGCGCACGTTGTCCCAGTGGTGCGACGCGATCTCCGTCTCGAGCGCGACCACGCGGTCCGCCTGCTGCGCGGCATCCGCGATGCCGGCGAGCTCGAGCATCTTCTCGACGTGCTCGCGGAACCTCGCGCGCGTGCCGGCGAAGTTCTCCAGCCGGTAGTAGCTCTCATCGGGCAGCGAGATGCCGGCCTGCACGAGGAACGGCACGTAGCGCGTCGGGTCGCCCGGGTCCGGCTCGACGAACACCCCGATGGGGTTCGCGACGCCTTGGCGGTCGAGCGTCCCCACCGTGCCGAGGAAGCCCGCCACGTCCGTCACGGCGTCCGCCTGCGCGAGCTGGTCCCGCAGCGGGGAGGTGCCGAGCTCGACGATCCGCTCCTCGTCCATGAAGCTCGCGAACGCGTCGCCGACCTTGCGGGCGTCCGTGCCCGGCTCCGCCTGCTGGGACTCCTCGATGATCGCGTGGACGTCCTTCTCGGCCTGCTCGGCAAGCAGGTGGAACGAGCCCCACCGCGCCTTGTCGCCGGGGATCTCCGTGCGCTCGATCCACGCGCCGTTGACGTGGCGGTACAGGTCGTCCTGCGGGCGGACCTCGTCGCTCAGCTCCTCGAGCGCGATCCCTGATCGAAGCGGTGCAGCCGTGGTGTCCGTCATGCCCTCCACCCTATGGGCGGCATCGGTCTCGGCGCGGGTGACGTCGCCCCGTTCGCCGCGAGCGCACATCCGCTCCGCGCGCGCCGTCGGCGACGGGCGCTCAGCGTGACGCGCCGAGCAGACGGGAGATCTCGTCGGCGGCCCGGATCGCGTGCGGCGCGAGCTCCTCGATCGAGCGTCCGGGGTGCTCGAGGGCGATCGAGGAGATCGACAGCCCGTGCGTCACGCGCCCCGTGTGGTCGCGGATCGGAGCCGCCACGCACACGGTGCCCGCCTCGTTCTCGCCCAGATCGAGCGCGTACCCCTTGGCCCGCACGTCGGCGAGCACCTCGCGCAGCGCCGGCAGGTCGGTGATCGTCGCGTCGGTGCGGGCGGGCAGCCCGTTGCGCTCGACATAGGCGGCCACCTCCTCATCGGACAGATACGCCATCGCGGCCTTGCCCATGCCGGTCGAGTGCTTCGGGATCGCCAGGCCCACGCGCGAGCGCATCCGGTACGGCTTCGAGGAGTCGGTGCGGATGATGTACACCATCTCGTCGCCCGAGACGACGCCGACGTGCACCGTGCAGTCGACCTCCGCCACGAGCCGGTCGACGACCGGCTGCGCGAGCTGCGAGATGTCCAGGCCCGACAGCGCACGTCCCGCGAGCGTCATGAAGCGCGGGCCCGGACGATAGCCGGCATCCGCGTCGCCCGCGACGAACCCCTCCTCCACGAGCGTGGCGAGGATGCGGTGCACCGTCGACTTCGGAAGCTCCGCCGCGTCGACGATGTCGGTGAAGCGCTCGGTCAGCAGTGCCGCCTCGAGCACGCGCAGCGTCTTGTGGCTCGCGCCGGACGACGGCGCGTGCTTCTCCGTCAGCAGATCCATCGACCCCTCCCGCCCGCGTCCCGCTCGCCTACACCAGCTCGGTGATCTGCACGTGGTCCATGTCGTCGAACGACTGGTTCTCGCCGGCCATCGCCCACACGAACGCGTAGGCCTGGGATCCGACGCCGGAGTGAATCGACCAGCTCGGCGACATGACGAGCTGATCGCTCGCCATGAGCATATGCCGCGTCTCGGTGGGCTCGCCCATGAGATGCAGGACGCGCGCGTCCTCGGCGACGTCGAAGTACAGGTAGAACTCCGTGCGGCGCTCGTGCGTGTGCGAGGGCAGCGTGTTCCACATGTTGCCCGGGTGCAGGCGGGTGACGCCCATGACGACCTGGCAGCTGCGGATCCCGTTCTCGTGGATCACCTGGCGCAGCGTCCGCCGGTTGGAGGTCAGCTGGTCGCCGAGCTCGCGGATGGTGCCCTCATCGGGCGTGGCGAGCGTGCTGGGGAAAGCCGTGTGCGCCGGGGCGGAGAAGCCGTAGAACTTCGCGGGTGCCGCGGCGTCGTCCGAGGCGAAGGAGACGTCGCGCGTGCCGCGACCGAGGTACAGCACCGCCTCGCGCTCCATCCGGTACTCGGTGCCGTCGGCCGTGACGGTGCCGGTCCCGCCCACGTTGACGATGCCGATCTCGCGGTGCTCGAGGAAGAACTCCGAGCGGATCTCGGGGATCGTCGCGAGCGCGATGGGCTCCGCGGTCGGCACGGCGCCCACCGCGACGACGCGGTCATAGTGCGTCGGCACCGCGACGAACTCGCCGGGCACCAGCAGGCTCTCGACAAGGAAGCGATCGCGCAGGTCCTGCTGCGTGAAGCCGGGGATCTGCTCTGCGGCGACGGGGCCGCGCATCCGGGATGCCATGTGTCCTCCTCGAAGACGGGTGGGGTCAGTTGACGAGTCCGACGAGTCGCGGCAGCCACAGCGACAGGTCGGGGACGAAGACGACGACGAACAGCATCGCGATCAGCGCGATGAGGAACGGCACCATCTTCACGATCACGGGCTCGAGCCGTGCCTTGGCCACCTGCGTGCCGACGAACAGCACGGGCGCGGACGGCGGGGAGATCACGGCGATCGACAGGTTGAAGACCATCATGATGCCGAAGTGCACGGGGTCGATGCCGTACGAGACGGCGATCGGCAGGAAGATGGGCACGAAGATCAGCAGCGCCGGCGTCGGGTCGAGCGGGATGCCGATCAGCAGCAGCAGCACCATCATGATCAGCAGCACGACGACCTTGGAGTCGGTCCAGCCGAACAGCGCCTCCGCGATCAGCTGCGGCAGCCGCGCGTAGGTCATGACGTAGCCCATGATCGACGACACGGCGATCAGGAAGATCACGATCGCGCTCGTGCGGCACGCGTCGTACAGGATGCCCGCGAGGTCGCGCGGGCGGATCGTGCGATAGATGAACGACAGCACGAGGGCGTAGACGACCGCGATCGCGGAGCCCTCCGTGGGGGTGAAGAAGCCGGCGACGATGCCGCCGATCGCGACCACGATGAGGCCGAGCGACGGCAGCGCCTGCAGCACGGTCGCGAAGAACACGCGCCAGCCCGGGAACGGCTGTCCCTTCAGCTCGGGGTGGCGGCGGGCGTAGAACCACACGACCGCTGCGCACACGAGGGCCCACAGGATGCCGGGGACGTAGCCGGCCATGAACAGCGCGCCGACCGACGTGCCGCCCGCCGCGAGCGAGTACACGATGAGCGTGTTGCTCGGCGGGATCAGCATGCCCGCGGGCGCCGAGGCGACGTTCGCCGCCGCCGCCATGGAGCGGTCGTAGCCCTCCTTGCGCAGCATCGGGCTCATCGTCGAGCCGACGGCGGCCGCCGTCGCGACGGCCGAGCCGGACACGGTGCCGAAGATCGCGTTCGCGATCACGTTCGACTGCATGAGCGGGGCGGGCGTGCGCCCGACCAGCACGCGGGCCAGGTTGATCAATCGGGCCGCGATGCCGCCGTTGTTCATGATCACGCCCGCGAGCACGAAGAACGGGATGGCGAGCAGGGCGAACGAGTTCGCGCCCCGGAACATCTGCTGGACCGAGGTCATGGCGCCGTTGTCGAAGCCGGCCACGAGCAGCAGGCAGATCGCGGAGGGCAGGCCGATCGAGATGGAGACGGGGGCGCCGATCGCGAGCAGGACGATGAGCCCGCCGATGAGGATGGCGCCGATGAGCGCGGGATCGATCATGCGGTCGCGGCCTCCGGGTCCTCGTGGAAGCCCTCACGGCCCGCGTAGCCGCGGGACAGCGCGTGGGCGATGTGGAGGACCAGATAGAAGATGAGCAGCGCGCCCGAGATCGGCAGCGCCAGGTAGAGCTGTCCCTGCGTGAACGGCAGCAGCGGGTTCGTCTGCTGCCACGCGAGCGCGGCCTGCTTGATGCCGCCGTAGACCATGACATAGGCGGCGAAGGCGAGCACCGTCAGGTACGCCAGGATGTCCACCACCCGCTGCGCCGTGCGCGGCAGCTTCTCCACCAGGAAGTCCATGACCACGTCGGCCTTCTCGCCCACCGCGATCGCGATGCCGATCATGCTCGCCCACACGAACGTGTAGCGCGCGGCCTCCTCGCTCCACGCGCTCGGCTGACCGAGCACGAGGCGCGTGAACACCTGCCACACGACGAGCAGCACGAGCGCGGCGAACAGGACGATGCAGAGGGCTCGCAGGATGCGGTCGAGCCAGCGTCTGACGATGGTCATGGACTTCCCCGGGTGGTGAGGGCGCGGATCAGCCGCGCGCGGCCTCGATCGCGTCGTAGATCTCCTGCGTGGCGGGCGTGGTCACCAGCTCCTCGTGGAGCGGCAGCACGGCCTCGCGGAAGGCGTCGACGTCGGACTCGACGAACGTGGCGCCCGCCTCCTCGGCGGCGGCCTTCGCACCCGACACGGCGGCGTCGAAGGCGGCGAGCTCGGTGTCGACCGACTCGGCGAGCAGCTCCTCGAAGATGCCGCGGGTCTCCTCGTCGAGGCCGTCCCAGACGGTGGGGCTCGCGACGAGGTAGTCGGGCATCATCAGGTGCTGCGTGGACGAGTAGAACGGCGCGATCTCGTCGTGCGACAGCGAGGAGTAGATCAGCTCGTTGTTCTCGCCGCCGTCGATCACGCCCGACTGGATGGCGGTGTAGACCTCGTCCTGCGCCATCGGCGTGCCGACGCCGCCCATCAGCTCCATCATCCGCACGTTCGTCTCGGAGCCGATCACGCGGATCTTGGCGCCCGCGAGGTCGGCGGGCGTCTCGACGGCCTTGTCGGTGTACACGTTGCGCACGCCGCCGTGGTAGGCGGTGAGAACCTTCATGTTGTCCTCGAGCAGCGAGTCGTACAGGTCGCCGACGATCTCGCGGTCGTTGAGCACGGACATCTGGTGCTCGGGCGACTCGTAGAGGTACGGCAGGTTCACGACCGAGAAGTCGGGGTTGAAGCTCTCGAGCAGCGACCCGGCGACGAGCGCGAAGTCGATCGTGCCCGACTGCACCTGCTCGATGGTCGCCTCCTGGGCGCCGAGCGTGCCGTCGGGGAAGAGCTCGAGCGAGTACCTGCCGTCGGTCTCCTCCTCGAGCCTGTCCGACAGCTCCAGGATGGCCTGCGCCTGCGGGTGCTCCGTGTTCTGGTTGAACGCGACGCGGAACACGCGCGACTCTCCGCCCGATCCGCCGTCGCCGCCGGACGCGCAGCCGGCGAGCGAGAGGGCCAGGACGGCGGCCGCCGATGCGGCAAGAATCCGCTTGTGCATGGGAATCCTCCTCGTTGAGTCCCGCCGGGCGCCCTTGCGCCGGCGGTTGAATCGTCGGCTACTCTACCCACATAGAACCGAGTTTCACCACACGGGACTTCAAATGGAATCCTGTTTCATACTCGGAGCCGAACAGACGGCGCACGATCTCAGAGGGGAGACCAGGTGCGTGCACAGGAGTACGCCGGCGGAGGACGCGCGGCGAAGTACGCGGGCGAAGGACGGATCGAGATCGGGCAGGACCCGATCTCGCCGCCGCGCGAGGGACAGGTGCAGATCCGCGTCGCGTACTGCGGCATCTGCGGCACCGACCTGCACATCCTGCACGGCCACATGGATCAGCGCGTCTCGCCGCCGCAGGCGATCGGCCACGAGATGAGCGGCACGGTCGAGGCGGTCGGCGGAGGCGTCGACGGCGTGAAGCCGGGCGACATCGTGACCGTCATGCCGCTCGACTGGTGCGGCGACTGCCCCGCCTGCCGGGCGGGCCACCGGCACATCTGCCAGAACCTCGCCTTCGTCGGCATCGAGACGACCGGCGCGATGCAGGAGCTGTGGACGGTGCCGGCACGACTGGTCATCCCGCTTCCCGACGATGTCTCGCTGCCGCACGCCGCTCTCGTCGAGCCGCTCGCCGTGGCCGCGCACGACGTGCGCCGCTCGCGCCTGGTCGCGGGCGAGACCGCCCTCGTGATCGGCGGCGGACCGATCGGCCAGCTCATCGCCCTCGTGGCCCGGCAGACCGGCGCCGACGTGATCCTCGCCGAGCCGAACGCCGATCGCCGCGCTTTCGCGGCCCGGCACGGCGCGCACGCGGTCGACCCGCTCACCGAGGACCTGGCGGCGATCGTGCAGGAGCGCACGGGCGGCGCGGGCGCCGACGTCGTGTTCGAGGTCGCGGGTCTCGCGGCCACGGCGCTCGACGCGACGAACCACGCGCGCACGCGCGGCCGACTCGTGATGGTGGCGATCCACCCGAAGCCCGTGCCGATCGACCTGCACCGCGTGTTCTGGCGCGAGCTCGAGCTGCTCGGCGCCCGCGTATACGAGCGCGAGGACTTCGAACGCGCCATCGCCCTGATCGCCGCCGGCGCGGTGCCCGCGGACGAGCTGATCAGCGCGACGGTGCCGCTGTCCGAGACCCTCGCCGCCTTCGAGACCCTGACGAGCGCGCAGGCGCTCAAGGTGCTCATCGACGTCCAGAACTGACTCGGCGGACGGGTCGAGAGCCGCCTCGACCGATCTCGTCCGCCCCGTCCTCCGAAGGAGCAGCATGACCACCGATCTGTTCGACCTCACCGGGCGCACGGCCGTCGTCACCGGCGCGCGCCGCGGCATCGGCTTCGCGATGGCCGAGGCCCTCGCCCAGGCCGGCGCCGACATCATCGGCGCCTCCGCGAGCCAGGAGTCCGACGGCGGCGCCATCGGCCGCCGCGTGCGGGAGCTCGGCCGCCGGTTCGAGGGCCACGCCGTCGACTTCCGCAGCCGCGAGGCGGTGACGGAGTTCGGCCGCGCGGTCGCGGATCGCGCCGACATCCTCGTCAACAACGCCGGCACCATCCGGCGCGCCCCCGCGGCCGAGCACCCCGCGGAGTACTGGGACGAGGTGATCGACGTGAACCTCAACAGCCAGTTCGCGCTGTCGCAGCTCGTCGGCGCGGGGATGATCGCGCGCGGCGGGGGCAAGATCATCTTCACCGCGAGCCTGCTGAGCTTCCAGGGCGGCATCAACGTGCCCGGCTACGCGGCCGCGAAGTCGGCGATCGCGGGCCTCACCAAGGCCCTGGCGAACGAGTGGGCCTCGAAGCGGGTCAACGTGAATGCCATCGCTCCCGGCTACATCGCGACCGACAACACCGAGGCGCTGCGCGACGACCCCGACCGTTCGCGCTCGATCCTCGAGCGGATCCCGGCGGGCCGCTGGGGTGAGGCGAGCGACCTGGGCGGGGCGACCGTGTTCCTCGCGAGCCGCGCCTCCGACTACGTCTCCGGCGTGGTGCTGCCCGTCGACGGCGGCTGGATGGGCCGATGACCGGCGCCGACCTGAATCACCCGCTGTTCACGCACCGCGTGGTGCCGCTGGCGTCGATCTCCGACGCGTCTCATGTCGACGCGATCGGCGACGGGCTCGTCGCGGGCGGGCTTCCCGTGGTCGAGGTGGCCCTGCGCGGCGACCTCGGCGCCGCGGCCCTCGGCCGGCTCGCGGCGCGCGGCGATCTTCTCGTCGGCGCCGGCACGGTGCTGACGGTCGAGCAGGCGAAGGAGGTCATCGACCTCGGTGCCGCCTTCGTCGTCACGCCCGGCCTGAACGCGGACGTCGTGCGGTACGCGCAGGACGCGGGCATCCCCGTCGTCCCCGGCGTGCTGACGCCCACCGAGGTGCAGGCGGCGATGTCGCTGGGCCTGTCGCGGCTGAAGCTGTTCCCCGCAGGCGCCTTCGGCGGGCTGAAGCTCCTGAGCGCGTACGCCGACGTGTACCGCGACGTGCGGTTCATGCCCTCCGGCGGCATCCGCCCCGCCAACCTCGCCGAGCACCTCGCCCACCCCGCGGTGTTCGCCGCGAGCGGCAGCTGGATCGTCGCGGCGGCCGCCGAGGGCGCCGACGCGGTCGCGGCATCCGCCCGCGAGGCCGTGGAGCTGTCGTCGTGACCGGGCCGGCCCGCCGCCTGGACGTGCTGGCTCTGGGTGAGAGCCTCGGCCTGCTCGTGGCCGGACGCGCGGGCCGGCTGCAGCACGTCCGCGACATGCGCATGGGCTTCGGCGGCGCGGAGAGCAACGTCGCGATCGGGGTGGCGCGGCTCGGCGGCGCGGCCGGCTGGATCGGCCGGGTCGGCGCCGATGCGGTCGGCGAGCTGATCGTGCGCGAGCTGCGCGCCGAGTCTGTCGAGACCCATCCCGTCGTCGACCGGGGAGCGGCGACCGCGCTGATGCTGAAGGAGCGCCCCCATCCCGGCACGAGCCGGATCACCTACTACCGCCACGGGCAGGCGGGCAGCCGCCTGACCGCCGAGGATGTGCCGACGGACGTGATCGCCGCGGCCCGCGTGCTGCACGTCACGGGCATCTCGGCGGGTCTCGGAGCCGGGCCGCTCGCCGCCGCGCACGCCGCGATCGACCACGCGAAGACCGCGGGCGTGCTGGTGTCGTTCGACGTGAACCACCGCGCCTCGCTCTGGAGCGAGCAGGCGGACGCGGCCGAGGCGTATCGGGGGCTCGCCGCGCGGGCCGACGTGGTGTTCGCGGGCGACGACGAGGCGCATCTCGTGACCGGCGAGACCGATCCGGAGCGTCAGCTCGACGCCCTGGTGGAACTCGGCGCCGCCCACGCGATCGTGAAGCTCGGCGAGCGGGGCGCCACATACGCCGCCGCCTCCGGCGAGCGCGCGCGCCGCGACGCGGTGCGCGTGAGCGTCGTCGACACGGTCGGCGCGGGCGACGCGTTCGTCGCGGGCTGGCTGTTCGAGCTGACCCGCGGATCGGACGCGGGGGCGCGGCTCGACACGGCCGTCGCGTGCGGCGCGCTCGCCTGCACGGCGGAGGGCGACTGGGAGGCGGCGCCGACGCCGGCGGACCTCGCCTGGCTGCACGCAGGCGGCGCCGACCCGGTGAGTCGCTGACCCCCGCCCCGACGGATCCCGACCCCCGGCCGGCGACGCCGTGTCACCGGGCCGCACTAGCCTCGAAAGGTGACCCGCCCCGCCGCCCTGAATCGCGACATCCTGCGGCTCGCGGTGCCCGCGCTCGGCTCGCTCGTGGTCGAGCCGCTGTTCCTGCTCGTCGACGCCGCGCTCGTCGGCCATCTGGGCATCGCGCCGCTTGCCGGGCTGGGCATCGCGTCGTCCGTGCTGCAGACCGTCGTCGGCCTGATGGTGTTCCTCGCGTACGCCACCACGCCGGCCGTCGCGCGGCGGTTCGGCGCCGGTGACACCCGCGGGGCCGTCTCGGTGGGCATCGACGGCATGTGGCTCGCGCTCGGGATCGGCGCCGTGCTCGCGGTCGCGGGGTACGTCGCGACGCCGGCGCTCGTCGCGGCCTTCGGCTCGAGCCCCGATGTGGCGGCGCAGGCGGTCACCTACCTCGGCATCTCGATGTGGGGCCTGCCCGCCATGCTGATCGTGTTCGCCGCGACCGGCCTGCTGCGCGGCCTGCAGGACACGGTCACGCCGCTGTGGATCGCGGGCATCGGCTTCGCGGCGAACGCCGTGCTCAACGTCCTGTTCATCTACGGCTTCGGATGGGGCATCGCGGGTTCGGCGGCCGGCACCGTCGTCGCCCAGTGGGGCATGGTGGTGGCGTACGCGGTGGTCGTCGGACGCGTGGCGCGCAGACACGGCGCCCGGCTGCGCCCGCACCGCGACGGGATCCGCGGCTCCGCGCGGGCGGGCGGATGGCTGTTCGTGCGCACCGTGAGCCTGCGCCTCGCGCTGCTGCTGACGGTGGCGGCCGCCACCGGGCTCGGCACCCGCGAGCTCGCCGGCTGGCAGGTGGTGTTCACCATCTCCTCGACCGCCGCCTTCGCGCTCGACGCGCTCGCGATCGCGGCGCAGGCGCTGATCGGCAAGCACCTCGGTGCGGGAGACCCGGATGCCGTGCGCCACGTGCTGCGTCGCACCCTGGCGTGGGGCGCGTGGTTCGGACTCGCGCTCGGCGTCGTGATCGCGGCGCTGTCGGGCGTGATCGGACTCGCCTTCACGGGCGATCCGCAGCTCGCCGCGCTGATCCAGCCCGCGCTGATCCTGATGGCGATCGCACAGCCGCTCGCGGGCGTCGTCTACGTGCTCGACGGCGTGCTGATGGGAGCCGGTGACGCGCGCTACCTCGCGATCGTGGGCGTGGTGAACCTGGTGCCGTTCCTGCCCGCGCTGTGGCTCGTGACGCAGTCCGGCCCGGCCGGCGCGGCGGGGCTCGCGGGGGTCACGGTCGCGTTCTTCGGCGTGCTGATGACGACACGCGCCATCGGCCTCGGGGCGCGGGTGCGCGGAAGTCGCTGGATGACGGTCGGCGACCGGATCGCATCGACCGCGGCGTAACGTGGCTGACGTGACCGATACGCGCTCGTCCACCGACCTGATCGAACTCGGCGACGGCCTGCGGGTCTCGCGCCAGGGCTACGGCGCCATGTCGCTCAGCGACGTCTACGGCCCGGTCTCGGAAGACGACGCGCTGCGCACGCTGACCCACGCGGTCGACAGTGGCGCGACGTTCGTCGACACCGCCAACATCTATGGCGCGGGCCGCAGCGAGCGCATCATCTCGCGGCTGATCCGCACCCGCCGCGACGAGGTGCAGCTCGCGAGCAAGTTCGGGATCGTCGCGGGCGGCGGGATCGGCAAGCGCGGCATCCGCGGGGATCGCGCGTACGTGCGCGAGCAGATCGAGCTGAGCCTCGGGCGCCTCGGCACGGATCACCTCGACCTCTACTACCAGCACCGCGTCGACCCGAACGTGCCGATCGAGGACACCGTCGGCGCGCTCGCCGAGCTCGTGCAGGAGGGCAAGATCCGGCACATCGGCCTGTCGGAGGCCACCGGAGAGGAGATCCGGCGCGCCGCTTCCGTGCATCCGATCGCCGCCGTCCAGACCGAGTGGAGCATCGTCAGCCGCGATGTCGAGGCGCACGTCCTGCCGGCGGTGAGGGATCTCGGCATCGGCTTCGTGCCGTACTCGCCGCTCAGCCGCCAGTGGCTCACGGGGGTGTTCGACGCCGCCACGCTGACCGAGGCCGACGGGCGCCCCAAGTTCCCGCGCTTCGCTCCCGACGCGCTCGCGGCGAACCAGCCCGTGCTCGACGAGGTCATCGCGGTCGCCGCGGAGGCGGGCGTCACCCCCGCTCAGCTCTCCCTCGCGTGGCTCTACGAGAAGGGCCGCGCCCTGGGCGTGCCCGTGGCGCCGATCCCCGGCACGCGGTTCCCCGAGCGGGTCGACGAGAACCTCGCCGCGATCGACGTCGCGCTGGCCACCGCGCACGTCGCACGCCTGGACGAGCTGGCATCGCGTGTGGTCGGCGGCCGCTCGTTCGATCCCCAGTGGGTGTCCGCCGGGCGCGAGTAGTCCCGGCGGCCTCGCTCGCGTCGGAGGACAGGAGCGATCAGAACGTCAGCGCCTCGAGCTCGGCGATGTCGATCTTCTTCATCGCCATCATCGCCTGCACCTGTGCGGGCGTGTTGAGGAGCGCGTGCATCTTGGCGGGCACGATCTGCCAGCTGACGCCGAAGCGATCCTTGCACCAGCCGCACTGCTCCGCCTCGGGCACGTGCGAGAGGCGGTCCCAGTAGTAGTCGAGCTCCTCCTGGTCCGCGCACTCGATCGCGAACGAGATGGCCTCGTTGAACCGGAAGGCCGGCCCGCCGTCCAGGCAGCCGAAGCGGACGCCGGCGAGCGTGAACTCGCCGTTGATGACCTTTCCGGCCATGCCGCGGAAGTGCTCGTCGAGGCTCTCGTCCGGGTATTCGTCGACCCGATCGATCCGGCTGTCGGGGAACACCTCGCAGTAGTAGTCCATTGCCTCGCGGGCGTTGCCGTCGAACCACAGGAACGGGCGGATGAGCGGTGCGCTGATCATGGGTCGACCTCCTCGTCGGGCGCCAGGCTACGCCGCGCGCATGGGGAGCGGTACCCCGGTCAGCGGGAAAATCCGCGGCGGGGGTTCCCTCGCCCACGCGAGAGGCGCACGATGGGTCGCGGGAGAGTCATGCATGCACCGATCGCGAGACCTGTACAGCATCCTGTGACGCCGCGTCCGCGTCACGTGCTCGCCGTGCGAGCGGGCCGGATGGTGGCGGTTCTCACGCTCCTGGGGGTCGCGGTCGCGGCCACCGGCGCGGCCGTCCCGGCGGTGCAGGAGCAGCCGGTGGCGGCGACCGTGTCGATCGTCGCGGAGCCGGCGCTGAATGTCACGACCCAGGGCGAGGCCCCGGAGGACGGACGTGAGCACAGCGGATTCGGCGCCCCGGAGGCGGAGCTGCCGCGCTTCGAGGGCGAGGGCCTGCCGGACGGCGCCACCGCGCTCGCGGAGAAGCTGGCCGGGCTTCCGCCGCTCGAGGCGAGCTCCTACGCCGCGACGACTCCGGACGAGCTCGACGAGATCCGGCGCGACGCGCGCCTCGCACTCGTGAACGCCGCGATCGAAGCCGGCATCCCCGTCGACCTGGCGGGCTTCGTGGAGGACCCCGACTTCGACCTCGCCTCGATCGGGACGCTGAGCTGGCCGCTCGCCGGCGGGACGATGACCGACCGCTTCGGCGCGCGGAACGGCCGGCACATGGGTCTCGACATCGCCGCTGCGGCGGGCACCCCCATCGGCGCGGCCGCCCCCGGCGTCGTCATCCTGTCGAGCGAGAGCTATTTCGGCTACGGCGTCGCGGTGATGATCCTGCACATCGACGGCATGATCACGCTCTACGGTCACCTCACACACGGCAGCCGGGTGGTGGAGGCGGGCGACTGGGTGGAGGCGGGCGACCCGATCGGCCTCGTCGGGAACACGGGCCGCAGCTTCGGCCCCCACCTGCATCTCGAGGTGCGCATCGGCGGTGTCGCCGTCGACCCGCTGAACTTCCTCGACGGGGCGTCGAAGCGCCCGGTCATCAAGGCCTGGGAGCCCGAACCCGCCGCACCGGCGCAGCCGCAGCCCGCCGCCGTGCGGCCGGAGCCCCAGCCCGCGGGGACGCCGGACGCGAAGCCCAAGCCGAAGCCCACCGCGAAGCCGAGCGTGAAGCCGACGCCCAAGCCGACGCCGACCGCGAAGCCCACGGCCACGCCGACGCCCAAGCCGACGCCGACCGGCACATCGACCCCGAAGCCGACCGGCACGCCGACCCCGAAGCCGACACCGACGCCGACCGGGACGCCGAAACCGACGCCCACCCCGACGCCGTCGACGACCTCGAAGCCCGCGGCTCCGCCCGCGACGCAGACGCCGAGCCCCACGCCTTCGCCGAGCCCCACCGGCGAGAAGAGCCTGGTCGGCACGGTGGTGGATCCGCCGGCCGGCTGATCAGCCCGCGTGCCGTCGGCACCACTCGTACATCACGACGGCCGCGGCGGCCGAGGCGTTGATCGAGCGGGTCGAGCCGTACTGGGTGATCTCGATGTGGCCGGACGCCGCGGCGAGCGCCTCGTCGGACAGACCCGGGCCCTCCTGACCGAACAGCAGCACGCAGCGCTCGGGGAGCTCCGCACGGTCGACCGGCACGGCCTCGCCGACGTTGTCGACCGCGAGGATCGGGATGCCCTCCGCGCGCGCCCACGCGGCGAACGACGCGACGTCCTCGTGGTGCACGACGTGCTGGTAGCGGTCGGTGACCATCGCGCCGCGGCGGTTCCAGCGCCGCCGACCGATGATGTGCACGGTGTCGGCGAGGAACGCGTTGGCGCTGCGCACGATCGAGCCGATGTTCATGTCGTGCTGCCAGTTCTCGATCGCGACGTGGAACGGATGCCGCCGCTCGTCGAGGTCGGCGACGATCGCCTCCATGCGCCAGTACCGGTAACGGTCGATCACGTTGCGCGTGTCGCCGTGCTCCAGCAGCTCGGGGTCGTACAGGGGCTCCTTCGGCCACTCCCCCTGCCACGGGCCGACCCCGTGTCCGCGCACCTGATCCATGGGTTCCGTCACCTCCCGAGGTTATCGACCGAATACTTTTCGGTATACCTAAAAATCTGCCACACTGGGCACATGACGATGACGCAGCCCCGCACAGCGATCCGCCCTCCTCGGATGGCGTGGCTGCTCGGGCCCGCGCTCGTCGCAGGCGTCGCATACCTCGATCCGGGCAACGTCGCCGCGAACATGACCGCGGGCGCGCGCTACGGATACCTGCTCGTCTGGGTGGTCGTGCTGGGCAACACCATGGCGTGGCTCATCCAGTACCTGTCCGCCAAGCTCGGCGTCGTGACGGGCCAGAGCCTGCCCGAGGTGCTCGGCCGGCGCATCCGCAACCGCTGGGGCCGACGCGCCTACTGGCTGCAGGCGGAGCTCGTCGCGATGGCGACGGATGTCGCCGAGGTGCTGGGCGGCGCCGTCGCGCTGAACCTGCTGTTCGGCGTGCCGCTGGTGTGGGGCGGCCTCATCACGGGCGCCGTCTCCCTCGCGCTGCTCGTGCTGCAGTCCACGCGCGGCGCGAAGACGTTCGAGTTCGTCATCATCGGGCTGCTCGTGATCATCGCCGTCGGCTTCGCAGTCGGCGTGTTCGTCGCTCCGCCCGACGGCGGATCCGTGCTGTCCGGTCTCGTGCCGCGCTTCGAGGACGCCGGATCCGTCCTGCTCACGGCATCGATCCTCGGCGCGACCGTGATGCCGCACGCGATCTACGCGCACTCCGCGCTCGCCAGGGACCGCTTCGCACCCCGATCAGCCGTTGCGCGGGACCGCTTCGCGCCCGACGCCGTCGCCCCGGTCGGCGGCGGTTCTCCCCGCGAGGGCGGCGTGAGCGTCGCCCGGATCCTGCGCGCGACGAAGTGGGACGTCACGATCGCCCTGTTCGTCGCCGGATCCGTGAACCTCGCGATCCTGCTGCTCGCCGCCGCGAACCTGCCGGGCGTGGCCGGCACCGACAGCCTGGAGGGCGCGCACGCCGCGATCGCGCAGGGCCTCGGCGCCGTGATCGCGACGCTGTTCGCCGTCGGTCTGCTCGCGAGCGGCCTGGCCTCGACGTCCGTCGGCGCCTATGCGGGCGCCGAGATCATGCACGGCCTGCTGCGGGTGCGCGTCCCGCTGATCGCCCGGCGCCTGTTCACCCTGCTGCCGGCCCTCGTCATCCTGGCGGTGGGCTTCGATCCGACCCTGGCGCTCGTGCTCAGCCAGGTCGTGCTGTCGTTCGGCATCCCGTTCGCGCTCGTGCCGCTCGTCTGGCTGACCGCGCAGCGCCGCACGCTCGGCGACCACCGCAACCGCGTCTGGACCACGATCGCGGGGGCGGCGGCCGCGGCGTTCCTGATCGCGCTCAACTCGATCCTGCTCTGGCTGGTCGCCACGGGCGCGTGATCAGGCGGATCGGCCCGAATACGATCGATCCGTGCCGAACTCGCCCGCGATCGACGACTACCTGAAGACGGTGTACGCCCACACCGAGTGGCAGGATGCGCCCATCACGCCGTCGGTGCTCGCCGCCAAGCTCGGTATCGCGCCGTCGAGCGTGACCGAGATGGTCAAGAAGCTCAGCGCACAGGGCCTCGTCGCGCACGAGCCGTACCGCGCCGTGCGGCTGACACCCGAGGGTGAGCGACGCGCGCTGGAGATGGTGCGCCGACACCGCCTGATCGAGACCTGGCTCGTCGAGGAGCACGGCTACACGTGGGACGAGGTGCACGAGGAGGCCGAGGTGCTCGAGCACGCGATCAGCGACCGCCTGCTCGAGAAGATCGACGAGCGGCTGGGGCGCCCGCGCTTCGACCCGCACGGCGATCCGATCCCCGACGCCGCTGGGCTCGTGGGCACGCGCGAGAGCTTCGTGCTGCTGGGCGAGGCTCCCGTGGGGCACGCGGGGCGCATCCTGCGCGTGAGCGATCGCGACCCGGGCCTGCTGCGCGTGATCGAGCAGGCCGGCATCGCGGTCGGCCAGGAGGTGCGGGTCACCGGCACGGGCGTCGAGATCGCCGGTGCCGCCGTCGACCTGCCGGCCGCCGTGGCGGACGTGATCTGGCTCAGCGCCTGACGACCCGGCATGCCGCGGCCGGCCCCGCCGCTGCCCCGCCTACTGGTTCGAGAAGGCCGCGTCGAAGGAGGCCTCGGGGCGCTTCCAGAGGAGCGATCGGATGCGCCCGACCGCCTCGGCCGCGCCGTGCAGCCGGTCCATGCCGGCGTCCTCCCACTCGATCGAGATCGGCCCGGAGTACCCGATCGCTCCGAGTGCGCGGAAGGCGTCCTCCCACGGCACGTCGCCGTGCCCGGTCGAGACGAAGTCCCAGCCGCGACGCGGGTCGCCCCACGGCAGGTGCGAGCCGAGGATCCCCGACCTCCCCGTCGCCGGCCGCAGGCGCGTGTCCTTGCAGTCGACGTGGTAGATCCGGTCGGCGAAGTCGGTGATGAAGCCGATCGGGTCGATCCCCTGCCAGAACATGTGGCTCGGATCCCAGTTCAGCCCGAACGCCTCCCGGTGCTCGATCGCCTCGAGCGTGCGCACGGTCGTCCAGTAGTCGTACGCGATCTCCGACGGATGCACCTCGTGCGCGAAGCGCACGCCCTCGCCGTCGAACACGTCGAGGATCGGGTTCCAGCGGTTCGCGAAGTCCTCGTAGCCGGCGTCGATGCGTTCGGTCGGCACGGGCGGGAACATCGCGACGTACTGCCAGATGCTCGAACCCGTGAAGCCCACGACCGTGTCGATCCCGAGCTTGCGCGCGACGCGCGCCGCGCGCTTCATGTCCTCCGCCGCGCGCTGCCGCACCCCCTCCGGGTCGCCGTCGCCCCACACGTACGGACGCACGATCGCCTGGTGCCGGAAGTCGATCGGGTCGTCGCACACCGCCTGGCCCGCCAGGTGGTTCGAGATCGCCCAGGCCTTCAGGCCGTGACGGTCGAGGATCTCCAGGCGCGAGCGCACGTACGCGTCGTCCTCGTCCGCCCGCTGCAGGTCCAGATGGTCGCCGGACGCCGCGATCTCCAGCCCGTCGTAGCCCCACTCGGCCGCCAGGCGCGCGACCTCCTCGAACGGCAGGTCGGCCCACTGCCCGGTGAACAGCGTGACGGGGTGCGAGGCGTCGCTCATGTGGTTGC